>KE354081.1 GCA_000415505.1 Streptomyces afghaniensis 772 | reverse complement strand
AGGGGCCGGGTTCGCCATAGGGCGGCGTGCTGTAGGGGTCGGGATCGTGCAGGGGCTTGGGGGCGCCATCGACCGACACGGCTGAAGGGGCGTCCCCGGCCTCCACGGCGCTCCGGGTCTCCGCGGTGGTCCCGGCAGGTCCGCCCTGGACCGGCACGGCGGAGGGGGCGTCCCCGGCCTTCACGGCACTCCCGGCCTCCGCGGTGGTCCCGGTCTCTGCCGGGTTCCCGGACTCCACCGGGATCCCCGCAGACCCGCCCTGGGCCGGCACAGCGGACGCGGCGGGCATGCCGTCCTCGGCGCCCCCGGCGGGCACCGCGCGCTCGCCGTCGGCCGGCACCGGCTCGGGGCGCCTCAGCTCGTAGTCGCCACCGTCCTCGGCCTGCCGCACGGCAGGCCGCGCCAGCTCGAAGTCACCGTCGGTGCGGGCCGAGTCCGCCGGCGCCTGCTCCGCCCTCTCCGGCTCCCCCGAAAGGCCCTGCGGCCGAGGACGGCTCCACCACTTGGCCTTCGTGGGCTTCCCCTCGTTCATGCTCTCCCCACAGCCGCGGCACGGCTCGACGGCGGTAGCCGCAGTTCGTCGAATCGGCGCCACGGCCACGCCTCGGCCGCGGGCGCCACCCCCGGATTCAATCAGGTTCGCTCGCCGCCGCGCAGCGGCCGGTCAGCGAGCCGTACGGGAGGAGGCGGGAGAAGAGGGGGACGAGGTCGTGTCCGGGAGGGGCACGGCGAGGAGGGGCGCCGCGATCTCGGGGACCGTCGACCACGAGGTCAGGGCGGCCGGCGGGGCCGCCTCGAGCGGACGTATCAGCGGGGACACCACGGCGGCACCGGCCATCACCGGGGCGGCCAGCGCGTGCACGGCCTGCTGTCCCGAGGCGGAGGGCGGCACACCCGGCAGCAGCGGCGCGGACACCTCGGTCGGGGCGACCGGGGTGCGGCCGAGCACACTCTGGCCGTGCACCTGCCCGGGCAACGGCGCGGTACCGCGGCGCCGCTGCGATTCGGGCGGGGTCGCGACGCCCGTGCCCTGCGTGCGCATCGGTGTCACGTTGCTTCCCGTGCCCGCGCCGCCTCGGGCCTCCGTGTCGGTCGGGGTGCCGGCGGTGACGCCGCCCAGCGCGATCGCGGCCAGGGACACGGCCCCGGCTGCCGCGAAGGCGAACCGCAGCCGCGAGGAGGATCTGTCGGGCTCATGCCGCCCGACGTCGTGGATACGGAAGCCCCGGCCGACCGGAGGAAGGCCGCGGCCGTCGGACGGCAGCACGGGGACGTGCGGCCGGGCCGGGACGTACCCGAACTCGAACCGGTCGCCGCGCTTGGCCCCGAAGGCCCCGGACGATCCGAACCGTCCGGACAGTCCGCCGGGCAGCCCTCCCCCGCCCGGCGGTGTGGCATCACCGTCCGGGCCGCCGCCCGCGGGTAGTCCCTGCAGGCGGGCCAGGAAGCTCTCGGAGGGAGGCGGCGGAGCCGCCTCCGCGAAGACGTTCTTCAGCCGGCGCTGGGCGTCCACTTCCGCCTTGCACTTCGGGCAGGTGGCCACATGCGCCAGTACGCGCTCACGCGCGTCATGACCGAGCTCTCCGTCCACCAGGGCGGAGAGTCGGTCTCCCAGGTGCTGCTCTGCGAGGTGTCCCTCGGTAGCTTTCGGCCGTGATCCGCTCACGCGCTCGCGCCCCCTCCTCCCAGTGCGGGAACACGGGGCACGAAGGAGCGGCGCTCGGCGCGCGCCTCCGGGGAGCGGTGCGCGAGGGCCTTGCGCAGCTGGGAACGCCCCCGGTGGATCCGCGAGCGGACCGTGCCGAGCTTGACCCCGAGGGTCGCGGCGATCTCCTCGTACGACAGCCCTTCGATATCGCACAGGACGACCGCGGCGCGGAACTCGGGAGCGAGGGTGTCGAGGGCCTGCTGGACGTCCGCGTCGAAGTGCGCGTCGTTGAAGACCTGCTGCGGCGAGGGCTCCTTGCTGGGCAGCCGCTCGGCCGCGTCCTCGCCGAGCGCGTCGAAACGGATGCGCTGCTTGCGGCGGACCATGTCCAGGAACAGGTTCGTCGTGATGCGGTGCAGCCAGCCCTCGAAGGTGCCCGGCGTGTACGTCGACAGGGAACGGAAGACACGGACGAAGACCTCCTGCGTGAGGTCCTCGGCGTCGTGCTGGTTGCCGGTCAGGCGGTAGGCGAGCCGGTAGACCCGGCCGCTGTGCGTGCTGACGATCTCCTCCCACGTGGGCGGAGTCCACGCCTGCCCGTCCGCGTCGGTGGTGAAGGTCGCGGTCTGGGCGAAGTCAGCGGCGTGGCTGTGGTCAGCGGTGTCGTTCACGGATGTCGGCCTGCCCGCCGATGTGAAGAAGCGCCAAAGCACTCCTCCCCTATCCACAGGCGCAGCCGCACCTCCCCTGTCAGCTCTGGTGGTGTCCAGTGGAGCCCCTACCATAGCCACCTCGCCCGTTAGGACCGGATAAGTGGTTTTACGAGAATTTGATCTGGGCTGATACGCCTCGTACTGCTGCGTCGCCACTTGCTCGGCGCCTCGATCCACTGACTGCCCCCCGTCACGACCCGCGCCACTCGCTTCCCCCTTTAAACGACCGGTCCCATCTGCGGGTTCCCGGGCCCAACGGATACAGTCACGCCCAGGCATTCACGGGGACAGGAGAGGGTCATTACCGGCAACCGGCAGACGAGCTGGGCGTTCGCCGACGCCTATGTCGCCGAGGACGACGCGCTGCGCTGGGCCCGCGACCGGGCCCGTGAGGCGGGTCTGCGCTCGGTGTCGCCCGGCACGGGCGCCGCGCTGCGGTTGCTGGCCGCCTCCGTCGACGCGAAGGCAGTCGCTGAGATCGGGACCGGCTGCGGTGTCTCCGGGATCCACCTCCTGCACGGTATGCGCCCGGACGGTGTTCTGACCACCGTGGATCCCGAGCCGGAGCACCAGCAGTTCGCCCGCCAGGCCTTCCGCGCCTGCGGCTTCGCCAGCAACCGGGCCCGTTTCATTCCGGGCCGCGCCCTGGACGTGCTGCCCCGTCTCGCGGACGCCGGCTACGACCTCGTCTTCTGCGACGGCGATCGCCTGGAGGTCATGGACTACCTCGCCGAATCGTTGCGGCTGCTGCGCACCGGCGGGCTCGTCGTCTTCGAGGGCGCCTTCGCGAACGGCCGGACGGTGGACTCCGGTCCCCAGCCCACCGAGGTGCTGCGGCTGCGGGAACTGCTGCGGGCCGTGCGCGAGAGCCAGGAGCTGGTGCCGTCCCTGCTGCCGGTGGGCGACGGGCTGCTGTGCGCGGTGAAACGGTAGCCGGGCAGCACGTTAGTCGGGCCGAACCCGGGGCAGGCGAAAGGCATCGGTGAGAAACAGCCGCCCCGGCACCTCATGTGATGCCGGGGCAGCTGAAAGGGTATGGTCGCTTGCGCGTCAGCCGACGACCTTCTTGAGGGCGTCGCCCAGGGCGTCGGCCTCGTCCGGGGTCAGCTCGACGACGAGCCGACCGCCGCCTTCGAGCGGAACGCGCATGACGATGCCCCGCCCCTCCTTGGTCACCTCGAGCGGGCCGTCACCCGTCCGCGGCTTCATGGCCGCCATGCTCGTTCCCCTTCCTGAAACCCAGCTCATCGTCAAGGCCGACGGCCCCCTGAAGAAGGGCACAGTGCGGTCCTTGAGGCAGGACACGCGACACCGGCATCGAACACATTGCTTCCAGGCCATTATCCCGCATCGCAGGACCCGATGACCAACATCAGTCGGCATCGCTTGGGCAACGCACGCGAGCAAAACCACTCAATTCGGCGATGTGACTGCGATACTCCGCCACCGCACACACATCCGCCGAACGGAAACGGACGAGAATTCTTTGACGCAGGTCACACGTCCGGTCCGGTCGACCGTCGACGATCTCCGTCATGCTGTCCTCAGACCCGGGACGTACCGGCCGGTACGTCCCCGAGCAGCGACACGGAGGGGATACTCCATGGCCGACACCGTGCTCTACGAGGTGAGCGACGGACTCGCGACGATCACGCTGAACCGCCCGGAGGCGATGAACGCGCTGAACGTGGCGGCCAAGGTCGCCCTGCGGGACGCGGTCCGGTCCGCGGCGGACGACTCCGCCGTACGGGCGGTGCTGCTGACGGCCGCCGGTGACCGGGCGTTCTGCGTCGGACAGGACCTCAAGGAGCACATCGGGCTGCTGATCGAGGACCGGGAGACCGGTTCGGGGCAGACCATGAGCACCGTGCGGGAGCACTACAACCCGATCGTGCGGGCGCTGACCGAGGCCGCGAAGCCGGTCGTCGCCGCAGTGAACGGGGTCGCGGCCGGGGCGGGCTTCGGCTTCGCGCTCGCGGCGGACTACCGGATCGTGGCGGACACGGCCGCGTTCAACACCTCGTTCGCCGGGGTGGCGCTGACCGCCGACTCGGGGATCTCCTGGACGCTGCCGCGGGTGATCGGCCCCGGGCGGGCGGCCGACCTGCTGCTCTTCCCGAGGAGCATCAGCGCGCAGGAGGCGTACGAGCTCGGCATCGCCAACCGGCTGGTGCCGGCCGGCGAGCTGCGCGCGGAGGCCGAGAAGGTGGCGCGTGCCCTGGCCGAGGGGCCGACGGTGGCGTACGCGGCGCTGAAGGAGTCGATGGCCTACGGGCTGACCCACTCCCTGGCGGAGACCCTGGAGAAGGAGGACGAGCTCCAGACCCGGGCGGGCTCCTCCGAGGACCACGCGATCGCGGTGCAGGCCTTCGTCAACAAGGAAAAGCCCCGGTACCTGGGCCGCTGACTCCGTCGCCGCAGGTCAGCCGCCCGGTCGACGCGCGACGCAGTCCTGGAGGTGGTCGTCGACCAGTCCGCAGGCCTGCATCAGCGCGTACGCCGTAGTGGGGCCGACGAAGCGCAGGCCCCGCTTCTTCAGCGCCTTGGACAGGGCCGTCGACTCTGGGGTGACGGCCGGGACGTCGGAGAGCGCCTTCGGGACCGGGCGGGTGCCCGGCCCGGGGGCGTGCGACCAGATCAGCTCGTCCAGTTCGCCCGGGGCCCACTCGGCCAGCACACGCGCGTTGGCGAGCGTCGCGTCGATCTTGGCGCGGTTGCGGATGATGCCGGCGTCGGCGAGGAGGCGCTCACGGTCCTCGTCGGTGAAGGCCGCCACCGAGGCGATCTTGAAATCGGCGAAGGCGGCGCGGAAGCCGGGGCGGCGGCGCAGGATCGTGATCCAGGACAGGCCGGACTGGAAGGCCTCCAGGCTGAGGCGCTCATAGAGCGCGTCGTCGCCGTGGACCGGGCGGCCCCACTCCTCGTCGTGGTACGTCACGTATTCCGGGGCGGACAGGGCCCAGGGGCAGCGCAGCGCGCCGTCCGGGCCGACGAGGGCGGCGCCGTCGCTCACGGCCGGTCCTCCTGGCGCGGGCTGGGCTTGTCCATGGACACCTGGTTCTCCGCGGAGGTGTGGTTCTCCCTGGGCACCTGGCCGTGGCCGGCGGCTGTTCTGGCGCCCGCCAGGGCCGACTCCAGGTCGGCGATGCGGGCGTCACGCTCGGCGAGCTCGGCACCCAGGCGACTGAGGGCGTCGTCCACGTCCGCCATGCGGTAGCCGCGGGCGGCGAGCGGGAACCGGAGGCCCTCCACGTCGGCACGGTCGACCGGGCGGTCCGGGGGCAGCGGGTCCCGCAGCCGCTCGGGGACGGCCTCGGGCAGCGGGCCGTTCTCGCCGCCGCCCACCACGGCGAGGGTCACCGCGGCGACCACGACGGCTAGCGCGACGACCAGAAACAGGAACATAACCATCGCGGAGCCCCCACGGTCGGATCTGTCGGTGTCTTCGGACACCGATGGTGTCAGGCTCCGATCGTGCCATGCGAGTCCGACAGTTAGGGTCGCAGGCGGCGGAAGACGGGGACGTACCAGGAAAGGTCACAGCGGATGCTCAGGCTGGGCAGGCGGGAATTCGGGCTGCACGAGCCGGTGATCATGGCGATCGTGAACCGGACCCCGGACTCCTTCTACGACCGGGGCGCGACCTTCCGGGACGAGCCGGCCCTCGCGCGCGTGGAGCAGGCGGTGGCCGAGGGGGCCGCGATCATCGACATCGGCGGGGTCAAGGCCGGGCCGGGCGAGGAGGTCACGGCCGCGGAGGAGGCCCGGCGGACGGTCGGCTTCGTCGCGGAGGTGCGGCGGCGGTTCCCGGACGTGGTCATCAGCGTGGACACATGGCGGGCCGAGGTCGGCGAGGCCGTGTGCGAGGCCGGGGCGGACCTGCTGAACGACGCCTGGGGCGGGGTGGATCCTGGGCTCGCCGAGGTCGCCGCGCGGTACGGGGTGGGGTTGGTGTGCACGCACGCGGGTGGTGCGGAGCCGCGGACCCGGCCGCATCGGGTGGAGTACGACGATGTCATGGCCGACATCCTGGACGTGACGGTCGGGCTGGCGGAGCGGGCGCTGGCGCTGGGCGTGCCGAGGGAGTCGATCATGATCGATCCCGGGCACGACTTCGGGAAGAACACGCGGCACAGTCTGGAGGCGACTCGGCGGCTGGGCGAGATGGTCGCCACGGGGTGGCCGGTGCTGGTGTCGTTGTCCAACAAGGACTTCGTGGGGGAGACGTTGGATCGGCCCGTGAAGGAACGGGTGGTGGGGACCTTGGCCACGACTGCGGTGTCCGCGTGGCTGGGGGCGCAGGTGTACCGGGTGCACGAGGTCGCGGAGACGCGGCAGGTGCTGGAGATGGTGGGGGCGATCGCGGGGTGGCGGGAGCCTGCGGTTGCCCGGCGTGGGCTGGCCTAGGGCGTTGACCTGAGGTACCAGGGGGCTCCGCCCCTGGACCCCGGCCTATGCCCAGCCGCCACCCGAATCACTCGAGCAAGAACCCCGGCTCGCCTCTACCTGCCCGCTTCCTTCGACACCAGGGCCACCGCCTCGTCCACGTCGTCCGTGACGTGGAACAGGAGGAGGTCCTTCTCCGCGGCCTTGCCCTGGGCGATGACCGTGCGGCGGAGCCAGTCGACCAGGCCGCCCCAGTACTCGCTGCCGAAGAGGACGATGGGGAAACGGGTGACCTTCTGGGTCTGGACGAGGGTGAGGGCCTCGAAGAGTTCGTCGAGGGTGCCGAGGCCGCCGGGCAGGACGACGAAGCCCTGGGCGTACTTGACGAACATCATCTTCCGGACGAAGAAGTAGCGGAAGTTCAGGCCGATGTCGACGTACGGGTTCAGACCCTGCTCGAACGGCAGCTCGATGCCGAGGCCGACCGAGATGCCCTTGGCCTCCAAGGCACCCTTGTTGGCCGCCTCCATCGCGCCCGGGCCGCCGCCCGTGATGACCGCGAAGCCCGCGTCCACCAGGCCCCGGCCCAGCCGGACACCCGCCTCGTACTCGGGGGAGTCCGCCGGAGTCCTGGCCGAGCCGAACACGCTGATCGCGGGCGGGAGCTCGGCGAGCGCGCCGAAGCCCTCGATGAACTCCGACTGGATGCGCAGCACGCGCCAGGGGTCGGTGTGCACCCAGTCGGACGGGGCGCGCTCGTCCAGCAGCCGCTGGTCGGTGGTGCTGGCCTGCACCTGCCCCCGCCGCCGGAGGACCGGACCCAGGCGCTGTTCCTCCGGCGGCTGCTTCTTCCCCTCGGGGTTGCCGGTCGCCATGTGCGCTCCCTCCGTCGTGCCGGTCGTTCCACCTCAGCGTAGATCTACGCGGGTTACGAACGAGGGACGTGAGCATGTCCGCGATGGAGCGCCGTAAACACGATGACGTCCCGGCCGGTCAGGCCGTCAGCCAGTTCCTCAGGCGCTCCTCGCCCGCGAGGATCTTCGCGGTCTCCACGCGCTCGTCCCGCTTGTGCGCCAAGTGGGGGTTGCCCGGGCCGTAGTTGACCGCGGGGACGCCCAGGGCCGAGAAGCGGGACACGTCCGTCCAGCCGTACTTCGGCATCGGGGTGCCGCCCACGGCCTCGATGAACGCCTTCGCCGCGGGGTGGGACAGGCCCGGCATGGCGGCCGAGCTGTGGTCGACCACCTCGAACTCGTCCACGCCGCAGTCCGCGAAGACCTCCCGGACGTGGGCCACGGCCTCCTCGGGCGTGCGGTCGGGCGCGTAGCGGAAGTTGACGGTGACGACGCACTCGTCGGGGATCACGTTGCCGGCCACTCCCCCGGTGATGCCCACCGCGTTCAGGCCCTCGCGGTACTCCAGGCCGTCGATCACGGGCCAGCGGGGCTCGTAGGAGGCCAGGCGTGTGAGGATCGGGGCGGCCGCGTGGATCGCGTTGGACCCCATCCAGCCGCGTGCCGAGTGGGCCCGCTCGCCCTTGGTCTTCAGCAGCACCCGCAGCGTGCCCTGGCAGCCGCCCTCGACCTGGCCGTCCGACGGTTCCAGGAGGACCGCGAAGTCGCCCTGCAGCCACTCGGGGTGCGCCTCGGAGACGTGCTTGAGGCCGTTCAGCTCCGCGGCGACCTCCTCGTTGTCGTAGAAGACGAAGGTCAGGTCGCGGTTGGGGGCGGGGACCGTGGCCGCGATGCGCAGCTGCACCGCGACGCCCGACTTCATGTCGCACGTGCCGCAGCCCCACAGGACGCCGTCCTCGTCGAGCCGGGAGGGGACGTTGTCCGCGATCGGGACGGTGTCGATGTGACCGGCCAGGATCACCCGCTCCGGGCGGCCCAGGTCCGTCCGGGCCACGACGTTGTTGCCGAACCGCTCGACCGACAGGTGGGGCAGCGCGCGCAGCGCGGTCTCGATCGCGTCCGCGAGCGGCTTCTCGGTGCCGCTCTCGGAGCGGAAGTCGACGAGCCGGGCGGTGAGCTCCGCGGCATCCAGCGTGAGGTCAAGGGAGGTGTCGGCCATGCCGTCGACCCTAACGCGCCAGGCGTGTGCACACTGTCCACACCTGGCACAAGGCACTCCGTACTCTCCAGTACCTTGTACGGCGTGCCAGAGCCGTCCTCTTCCCCCAAGCGTCGCGGCCGCCTCGTCCGATGCGGGTCCGCGTTCGTGGTCCTGCTCGCGATCGCCGGTTACCTCGTGGTGCAGTACGTCACCGGAGGCACCGGCGGACCGGGCTGCAAAGTCGTCTCCGGCAAGGGCGACGGGGCCTCGTACGAGTTCTCGCCCGAGCAGGCGGTGAACGCGGCGACGATCGCCGCCGTGGGCGACGGGCGCGGCCTGCCGGAGCGGGCCGTGACCATCGCGCTGGCGACCGCCCTCCAGGAGTCGGGCCTGCGCAACATCCGCCATGGCGACCGGGACTCGCTCGGCCTGTTCCAGCAGCGGCCCTCGCAGGGCTGGGGCACGCCGAAGGAGATCCTGGACCCGACGTACTCGGCCGGCGAGTTCTACGACCACCTGGTCAAGGTGCCCGGTTACACGCGCCTGCCGCTCACGGTCGCCGCGCAGCGCGTGCAGCGCAGCGGTTTCCCCCAGGCCTACGCCAAGCACGAGCCGGACGCGGCGCTGCTCGCCGCGGCTCTCACCGGGCAGTCCGCTGCCACGCTGACCTGCGAGGGCCGCCCGGCCGCGACCCGGGCGACGGGTCCGGACGGGGTGCGTGCCGCGCTCGTGCGGGACTTCGGGCGCGATGTGCTGCAGCCGGCCGGTGCGGAGGTGGGCGGCTCGTCGGCGGCCACGCCGACGCCGTCTCCGAGCGGTGCGGGCGGGTCCGACGGGCGGACCATGACGCTGCCGGTGACCGCCGACACGAGTTCCGCCGGCGGGCGGAGCCTGGAGCAGCGGGGCTGGCAGCTGGCGCACTGGGCCGTGGCCAACGCCTCCGAGCTGCACATCGCTCGCGTCACCTACGCGGGCCGGGAGTGGGTCGCCGGGAACACCGCCAGTGAGTGGCGGGAGGCCGTGACGAAGGGCACCCCGGGTGCGGAGCGGGACACGGACGCCGTCCGTATTGTCACGATGCGCTAGATCGGACAGAGGTACGGGAACCCACCCGTGAGGGTTGCCCGCGCGGCTCTGCCGCGACGGTGTGCGCAGGTTTCCGTGCCCTCACCCGGGAGTCCTTGAAAGCCCTTGGGGTCAAAGGGCCGGAAGGATTCGGCGTTCTTCCCGGCGGGGGTCTTTTTGCCCGTTTGTCCGCAGCCGATTATGCGACACATTGCCAAATCTTTACGTTGCGCCGCCGCAACCTTCGAGGGCTTCGAGCGGTAGTCACTGCGTCCGAGCCGGGGCGATCAACAGCCAGTCGATCAACTCCCGGACCCGGTCGGACACTTCAGAACCTCACTGTTCTCTCCCGTCGAAGGAGCACCATGTCCCTCCCCCTGACCCGCCGGATCGCCCGTGCCGCGCTGATCGTCGCTGCGGGAGCGGCTGCCGGGGTCGGTGCGGCCGGCTCCGCCAGTGCGGCCCCCGAGCTGCCGGCCAACCCGAACCTCGGCGGACTGACCGCCCTGGACGGGGCGAACGTCGGCAACACCGTCGACGGCGCGGCGCGGGACGTCACCAAGTCCGCGGGTGACACCGGCAGCAAGACCGTCAAGAAGGCGGTGCCGGCCGCGGGCAAGATCGGCGGCAAGACGGTCAAGAAGACCACGCCCCTCGCGCAGAAGGCGGCCGGTGACGCGGCGGGCTCCGCCGGGCAGCTCGTCGGTGACGCGGCCGGTTCGGCGCAGGGAGGCCTGCCGACGGACTCCCTGACGAAGGGCGGGGTGCCGTCCACGGGCTCGCTGCCGGCGAAGGGCCTGCCGGTCGGCTGACCCGGGCTTCCACCGCCGACGGGGTCCAGGGAGTTTCCCTGGACCCCGTCGGTTTGCTGCGTACCCGGTTACTTGCCCAGCCGGTCCACTGCCGCCCGTACCCGCTCGTCGGTCGCCGTCAGGGCCACCCGGACGAACTCGGCGCCTGCCGGGCCGTAGAAGTCGCCCGGGGCCACGAGGATGCCTCGTTCGGCCAGGTGGGCCACCGTGTCCCAGCAGGATTCGCCCCTGGTCGCCCACAGGTAGAGGCTGGCCTCGCTGTGCTCGATGCGGAAGCCGTGGGCGAGGAGGGCCTCGCGCAGGAGGGTGCGGCGGGCGGCGTAACGCTCGCGCTGGACGCGGACGTGTTCGTCGTCGCCGAGGGCCGCGACCACCGCGGCCTGGGTCGGTGCCGACGTCATCATGCCGCCGTGCTTGCGGATCTCCAGGAGGGGCGCCAGGACCGCCGGGTCGCCGGCCAGGAACGCCGCCCGGTAGCCGGCCAGGTTCGAGCGCTTGGAGAGGCTGTGGACGGCGACGATGCCCTCGTACGAGCCACCGTTGACGTCCGGGTGCAGCACCGAGACCGGGTCGGCCTCCCAGCCCAGCTCCAGGTAGCACTCGTCGGAGAAGAGCAGGATGCCGTGCTCACGGGCCCAGGCGACGATCCGGGTGAGCTCCTCCTTCGGCAGGACCTTGCCCGTCGGGTTGGACGGGGAGTTCAGCCAGAGGAGCTTCAGGCCCTCGGGATCCAGCTCGGTCGGGTCGTCGTAGGCCTCGTACTCGGCGCGGGCCAGGCGGGCGCCCACCTCGTACGTCGGGTAGGCCAGGCGCGGGAAGGCCACCCGGTCGCCGGGGCCGAGGCCCAGCTGGGTCGGGAGCCAGGCGACGAGCTCCTTGGAGCCGACGATCGGCAGGACGTGGCGGTGGGCGACGTCCCGGGCGCCGAGGCGGCGCTCGACCCAGCCGGTGATCGCGTCGCGCAGCTCGGGCGTGCCCCAGACGGTCGGGTAGCCCGGGGAGTCCGCCGCGGCGACCAGCGCCTTCTGGATCAGCTCGGGGACCGGGTCGACCGGGGTGCCGACCGACAGGTCCACGATGCCGTCCGGATGGGCGGCGGCCGTGGCCTTGAACGGCGTCAGCTTGTCCCAGGGGAAAGTGGGGAGACGGTCGGAGACTGCGGACACGGTTGCTGGCTCACTTTCTGGTACGTACGAGCCGTCGCGGCAAACGCCTCGGCCCCGTACGGCGACCAGGGCGTGATCGGGCCGTACGGGACCGAGGCGGCACGGATGTGCGGGCCGCTTGCGGTGACTAGGCCTGCGGCGGCAGCGCGGCGATGAAGGGGTGGTCGCGCTCGATCAGCCCCAGCTTGCTGGCACCGCCGGGCGAGCCGAGCTCGTCGAAGAACTCGACGTTCGCCTTGTAGTAGTCCTTCCACTCCTCCGGAGTGTCGTCCTCGTAGAAGATCGCCTCGACCGGGCAGACCGGCTCACAGGCACCACAGTCGACGCATTCGTCCGGGTGGATGTACAAGGACCTGGAGCCCTCGTAGATGCAGTCGACCGGGCACTCCTCGATGCACGCCTTGTCCTTGACGTCGACACAAGGCTGCGCGATGACGTAGGTCACGCTGTCGTTCCTCCTCGATAGGGCGCTGGCGGGCCTCCTCAGGCTCCGCCGCCTGGCGCGCGGGAGCGCGGCGTCGTCGATGCCCGCCCCTAGTATCTCCGTTCCTGGGCATGATCCGAACAGGAGGGGTGAACTGACCTGTGGAAATCTCTGCGGCCGGGCGGCTCGAGGTCCGTATCACCGCTGCTGACGTGGGCAAACGGGTCTCCGTGCGGAGCTTGATCGAACATGCGGCTCCGGGTGAGAAGTTCACCGACACGGTCGGAGTTCTCACATCATGGGACAAAGGTGTGTTGCTGATCACACGAAAGTCCGGCGAGAGCGTCCGCATAGCGGAATCCACGCTGGTCGCGGGCAAGGTCGTGCCCGACGCGCCGGCGCGTCGCCGCGGTCCGGCCGCGTCCTACGAGGAACTCGCCCGGGTCGCCGCGCGGGCTTGGCGGCCCGTGGAGAGCGAGCGGCTCGGGGACTGGGAGCTGCGGGCCGCGTCCGGGTTCACGCGCCGGGCGAATTCCGTGCTGCCGCTCGGTGACCCGGGCGTGTCCCTGGACGAGGCCCTCGACGCCGTTCGGCGGTGGTACGGCGAGCGCGGCCTGCCCGCCTACGTCCAGACCGCGACCGGTGCCGAGGGCACACAGGAGCTGCTGTGCGCGGAGCTGGAGAAGCGGGGCTGGGTGCGGGAGGTGACGGCGGAGTTGTGGATCGGGCCGCTGGCGCCGGTCGCCGACCTCGCCGAGCCGTCGGAGGTCGTACTGGCCCGGGAGGCCGACGAGGCGTGGCTGGCGCGCTACCAGCGCAAGGGCGTGAGCGAGGTCGCCCTGCGGGTGCTGGGGGCCGGGCCATCGGTGTGGTTCGCGACCGTGCCCGGTACGGCGGAGGCAGCGGCCCCGGCCGCCATCGGGCGGTGTGTCGTCGACGGGCGGTGGGCCGGGTTCGCCGCCGTCGAGGTCGATCCGGATCTGCGGCGGCAGGGACTGGGCACGGCCGTGATGGCGGCGCTGGCCCGGCGGGCCCTGGAGGAGGGCGCATCGGCCGCGTGGCTCCAGGTCGAGGCCGAGAATGAGGGAGCACGGGCGTTGTACGCCGGGATGGGCTTCGCCGCGCACCACGCCTACCACCACTACCGGGAGCCGGATGCCCGGGCTCCCGGCCGGTAACCGATCGTCGTGAGAGGGCACGAGCCAGCTATGCGTCCCCCTACCCCCGCCCCCGGAGCGTTCCGCCGAGCTGCGGCGGCGGTTCGCCGAAGAGGCCCGGTCCGAGCGGCCCGATCTGTCGACGCTGTGCCTGCTGGTGGGCGCGGTGGCGGACGGAGCGCTGGACGAGGCGGGCATGGACGCCGCGCAGGTCGAGCTGGACCGGCTGGCCGGGCTGCTGCCGTACCGGCCCGGCCGGCCGCAGGCGTGGGCGGTCGCCCTGCGGGAGCTGCTCGGGGACCGGATGGGGTTTCACGGCGCCCCGGCCGACTACCAGCGCCTTGAGTCCTCACTGCTGCACGAGGTGCTGGTGCGGCGCCGTGGGCTGCCGATCCTGCTGTCCGTGGTGTGGATGGAGGTGGCCCGGCGGGCCGGGGCGCCGGTGTACGGGGTGGCTCTGCCGGGGCATTTCGTCGTCGGCTTCGGGCCTGACGAGGGGCAGGTGCTCGCCGATCCGTTCGACGGGGGGCGGTGCTGACGGGGGCGGACGCCGAGTTGCTGGTCGCCGGGGCGACGGGGGCGCACCTGGATCCGTCGATGCTGCGGCCGGCCGACCCGCTGGATGTGGTGTTGCGGATTCTGAACAACGTGCGGGCGTGGGCGGCGGCTCGGCCGGAGCGGTCGGATGTGGCGTTGTGGGCGGTCGAGCTGTCGTTGCTGCTGCCCTCGCATCCGGCTCGGTTGCGGTACGAGCGGGCGCAGTTGCTGGTGGGGCGGGGGGATTTTCTGGGTGGGGCGGTGGAGTTGGAGGCGTATGCGGAGGTTCTGGGAGCGGTTGATGAGGGGGCCGCGGATCGGGTGCGGGGGGAAGCCCACGCGGCCAGGGCCATGTTGAACTGACGCGTTCTCGCCGTGGGGCTGCGGGAAGTGGGCGTGTGCGGGTTGTTCGTGGTTGATCGCGCCCGCGCGGCGGAGCCGCATATCGATACAGCCCCGCGCCCCTCGAAGAAGGTCGGACTACAACCAGCCTTTTTCATGGGCTACGCGGACTGCCTCGGCGCGGTTTCTCACTGCCAGTTTCTGGATGGCCGTGGAGAGGTAGTTGCGGACCGTGCCCTGGGAGAGGTGCAGGGTTTTGGCCAGTTCCGCGTTGGTGGAGCCGTCTGCCGCTGCTCTGAGGACTTCTCGTTCCCGGTCCGTCAGCGGGTTGGCGCCTTCCGCCAGGGCCGCTGCCGCGAGGGTCGGGTCGATGACGCGTTCGCCGGTCAGGACCTTGCGGATCGCCTCGGCCAGTTGCGCGGCGGGGGCGTCCTTGACCAGGAAGGCGTCGGCGCCGGACTCCATGGCGCTGCGGAGGTAGCCGGGGCGGCCGAAGGTGGTGAGGATCACCAGCCTGACGTGCGGGAGTTCGGTGTGGAGGCGGGCCGCGGCCTCGATGCCCGTCGCGCCGGGCATCTCGATGTCCAGGAGGGCCACGTCGACGGCGTGTGCGCGGGCCGCGTCCAGGACCTCGTCTCCGCGGGCCACCTGGGCGACGACCTCGATGTCCTCCTCCAGGCCGAGCAGGGCGGCCAGGGCCTCGCGGACCATCGACTGGTCCTCGGCGAGCAGGACCTTGATCGTGCGGCTCATGCCGGGGATCCTATGTCCGCCGGTCCGGCCGAGGGCACGCGGGCGACCAGGCGGAAGCCGTGCTTGAGCGGGCCCGCCTCCAGGGTGCCGCCGGCCTTGGTGAGGCGTTCGGTGAGGCCCGTGAGTCCGTTGCCGTGGCCGTCGCCCGGGCCGCCCGAGCCGTCGTCCTCGACGGCGAGTTCGAGCACCGGGCCGTCGAGGGTCTGGCGGTGCAGCAGCTCGACCGCGCAGCGGCGGGCGCCGCTGTGCCGTACGACGTTGGTGACCGCCTCGCGCAGCGCCCAGGCGAGGGCGGTCACGCTGTCCTCGGGGACACCGGTGAGGTCGGGTTCGGCGGGCAGGTCGGCGGTGACACCGGCCGCGGTCAGGGCGGCCCGGGCACCGGCGAGTTCGGCGTTCAGGCGGGGGCGGCGGTAGCCGGTGACGGCCTCGCGTACGTCGACGAGTGCCTGGCGGCTGACCTGCTCGATGTCGGCGACCTGCTGGGCCGCCTTGCCGGGCTGGTCAGGGAGCATCCGGCCGGCCAGCTCGCTCTTCAGCGTGATGAGGGAGAGCGAGTGGCCCAGCAGATCGTGCAGGTCGCGGGCCAGGCGCAGGCGTTCCTCGTTGGCGGCGAGCTGGGCGACGGTGGCGCGGGCCTCGCGCAGCGCGATGGTGGTGCGTACGAGTTCGCGCACGCCGGTCATGGCGAAGCCGCCGAGCAGGGCCGGGAGGAGGAGCCCGCCCAGGTACGGCAGGCCGTCGTGCGTGGCGAGCCCCACAGCGGTCAGCAGCGCACACGCGGCCGGGATCGTCCAGCGGGCCATGCGCAGGGGCAGGGCCGCGCCGGACGCGATCGAGACGTACACGAACAGCACCAGCCACTCGCGGCCCAGGGTGAGGGCGAGGAGCGTGGACTGGGCGGCGAGGACCCCGAGCGAGCCGAGGACCAGGGCGTTGCGCTCGCCGCGGCCGGTGCGGAAGACCAGCAGCATGTACCAGGTGACGAAGGCGGCCAGGCCGATCCAGCCGAGGACGCGCACGCCCGTGCTGTGGCCGCCGTGCAGCAGGTCGGTGACGGGTGCGCTCAGGTAGACCAGCCAGATGCCGGTCCACAGCGCCTTCACCGCCCGCTGCCTGCGGTTCACGGGGCGCTGCCCCATGCCGAACCCGACGCCGCTCACGCCTTCAGGGTGTCCTTCCGGTACAGCCAGGCCGCGCCGCCCGCGAACAGGGCGAAGGACACCACGAGGACGACGAGGTCCTGGACGTGCGGGGCGCGGCTCTGCTCGATGGCCTGCCCCAGGGCAGCGTACGCGTGCGTGGGGAGCCACTTCGCGATGTCCTGGAGCCAGCCCGGGAACGTGGTCGTCGGCATCCACAGGCCGCCGAGCATCGACAGGCCGAAGTAGGTGATCATGGTGATCGGGCGGACCGCGTCGCCGCTGGCGAGATAGCCGATGGCGACGCCGAGCGCGGCGAAGACGAGGCTGCCGGCCCAGATCGCGCCGGTGAGGGCGAGCCACTGCCAGGCGTCCAGGCGTACGTCCTTCACGGCCGCCGCGACGGCGAAGACGATGACGATGGACGGCAGGCTGACGACGGCGGCGCTCGCGGTCTTGGCGAGGACGTAGCCGCGGCCCGGCAGCGTCGTCAGGCGCAGCTGCCGTACCCAGCCGCCCTCGCGCTCCTTGGCGATGCGTTCGCTGTTGCCCATGAGGACGGCGGTGAGGGCGCCGAAGGAGGCCATGGAGACCATCATGTAGGTCGGGAGGGTCAGGGCGCTGCCGGGGACCTTCGTGGTGCCGTCGGCGTTGCCCGCGATGATCAGGAACAGGACCGACGGGTAGATCACGGAGAAGAACAGGAACTTGCGGTTGCGCAGGGCGCGGGCCAGTTCCAGCTTGATCAGGCTGTTCACTTCGACTTCGCCTCCTCGGCGGTCGTGATCGCGACGAAGGCCTGCTCCAGGCCGAGCCCGGCGACTTCGAGGTTGCGGGGGTAGACGCCGAGGCCGTAGAGGGCGTGGACGGTGGCGTCGGCGTCGGTGGACTGGATGCGGACGGTCCGGCCGGAGACCGTCAGGGAGGTCAGGAAGGGCAGGTCGCGCAGGGCGGCCTCGTCGACGCGGCCCGCAAGGTCGAAGGAGATGCGGCGGGCGCCCGCCTTGGCCTTGATCTCGGCGGCCGTGCCGTCGGCGAGGAGCCGGCCGCGGTGCAGGACGAGGACCCGGTCGGCGACGGCGTCGGCCTCTTCGAGGTAGTGGGTGGCGAAGAGGACGGTCCGGCCCTGGTCGGCCTGCTCGCGCATGGTGGCCCAGAAGGCCTGGCGGGTGGTGACGTCCATGCCGGTGGTGGGCTCGTCCAGGACGATCAGGTCGCTGTCGCCGGCGGTGGCGAGGGCGAAGCGGACGCGCTGGGCCTGGCCGCCGGAGAGCTTGTTGACCTTGCGGTCGGCGATCTGCTCGATGCCCGCGCGGGACAGGACCTCGGAGGGCCGGTACGGCTTTGGATGCAGGTCGCAGGCGAGCCGCACGAGTTCGGCGACCGTGACCTCGTCCATCAGCCCGCCGCTCTGCAGCATGGCGCCCACGCGCCCGGCGACGATGGCGTCCCGGGGGCTGGTGCCGAAGAGGCGGACCGTGCCGCTGTCGGGTTTTTTGAGGCCGAGGAGCAGGTCGAGCGTGGTGGACTTGCCGGCGCCGTTGGGGCCCAGCAGCGCCACGGTCTGCCCCGGGCGCAGGGCCAGGGTCAGTGCGTCCACCGCCCGGACGGCGTCGTATGCCTTGCTCACCTGGTCGAACGCGACCACCGAGGCTGTCGTTGTCATGCGGCCATGGTGGCTTCGGGGGTGTGGGCGGGGGCAGTGTCGGGCGTCCGGAGTGCCGCATGACAGATGTCATCCCCGCGGGATGACCGGGCGCCGCACGAGAGCCCCCGCCCACAGCGGGCAGGGGCTCTCGTGCGGCGGGTGGCCGGAGGTCAGTTCGGCTTGGTGTCGATGACTCCGACGCGCTCCGCGGGCGTCTTGCCCCGCAGGGCCTTGCGCAGGGCCGTGACGACGTCCTGCGGCGTCACGTCGCGCTTGCCGCTCGCGCCCTCGATCTGCACGCCCTCGAAGGTCTTGCCGTACGCCTCCTGGAGCGCCTTGAGGTTGTACGTCTCCACGAGCTTGCCGTCGACGGCCTTGAAGCCGAGGATCTTCGGAAGGGACACGGGGCCGAAGTCGATGCTGTGCGCCGCGTCCGTGCGAACGGTGGCGAGGTCGGACATCGCGGGCTGCGCGAACTCCTTGAGCATCCGGTCGACCTCGGCGTTCGAGACCGTCGGCTGCCGGGTGGTGGTCGGGAGGTTCACCGTGCCGGGGGTGCCGGTCTCCACCTGGGTGCGGTACGCCTCCTCGACCGCGGCGGTCGACTTGGCGACGTCGATGCCCTTGCCCGTCTTGCCGTACACGGGGACGGCCTTGCCGCCCTCGAACTTGATCGTGCCGTCGGTCGACGCGCCGGAGCCGCCCGCGGCGGCCTCCAGGGAGGCGTGCAGCTTCTCCTCGTCGATCGGCATGACAGGCGTGACGACCCGGTGGTTGCCGAAGAGCGAGCCGATCACGGAGATCGGGTTGTAGTCGCTCTTCGCCGCCGCGTCGGCCGTGGCGTCCATGTCGAACTGGAGTCCCGCCTTGTCCGGGTCGAGGGACACGGTCTTGCCGCCCACGGACAGCTTCAGCGGCTTGCCCACACGGCCGTCGAAGGCGTCGTCGAGCTTCTTGACCGCGCCGTCGCGGGTGGTGCCGCCGATGTCCACGCCGAGCACGCTGGTGCCCTTGGGCACGTCGGTGCGGTTCATCAGCAGTCCGGCGCCGTAGACGCCACCGGCCACGACCACCAGGCCGGCCGCGAGCAGCACGAGCTTGTTGCGCCCCTTCTTCTTCGGCGCCTTCGAGGAGCTCGCCGGGGGCGGGGAGACCGGCTCGGGCAGCTTCGGGGCCGTGTGGGGCACCGGGGCGTCACCGGGCGCGCCCGGACCGAACGACGAGGCCGCGCCGGGCGGTACGACGGGGATGCCGCTGGTGACGGTGTGCCCCGAGACGTTGTCGTGGCGGGCGGCGTAGCCCTGGCCGTCCGGAGGCTCGGGGGCCGGCTTCTGCGGGGTGAGGATGGCGGTGTCGTCGCTCATCCCGCCACCCGGGCCGTGGCCTGCGGCGCCGTGGCCGGCGGGAGCGGCGGTGCCGGGGCCACCAGGGCCTCCGGGGCCAGGACCTCCAGGACCTCCGGGCTTGGCCGTACCGGCAGGTCCGCCGGGTCCGCCCGTGCCGGCGGGGCCGCCTATGGCTCCGGGTCCGGCAGGCGCACCGGGGCCGCCCGGCCGGCCGGGGTCGTTGAAGGCGCCCGGGGCGCCGGGGCCACCGGACGTGCCGGGGCGACCGGGCTCGTCGAACGCGCCCGGGCCACCGGGCCTGCCCGGCTCGTTGAAGCTGCCAGGGCCACCAGCACGACCAGGGTCGTTGAAGCTGCCGGGCCCACCGGGACCACCGGGCTCGCTGAAGCCGCCGGGCTCACCGGAGCGACCGGGCTCGTTGAAGGCGCCCGGGCCACCGGGACCGCCCGGCTCACTGAAGCCGCCAGGGCCACCGGGACCGCCCGGCTCACTGAAGCCGCCAGGGCCACCGGAACGACCGGGCTCATTGAAGCCGCCAGAGCCACCCGGATCGTCGAAGCCGCCAGGGCCACCCGAACGACCGGGGTCGTTGAAGCTGCCAGGCCCACCGGGACCGCCCGGCTCACTGAAGCCGCCAGGGCCACCGGAGCGACCGGGCTCACCGAAGGCGCCAGGCCCG
>KE354080.1 GCA_000415505.1 Streptomyces afghaniensis 772 | reverse complement strand
GCCGTTCTGGCTGAGGCGGTCGTTCTCGGAGAAGTACGGCAGGTCGTCGCGGCGCGTCTCGCCACCGTCGCTGCCCGGGGCCGGACGTGAACCGTTGCCGAGCGGGCCGGCCGCCAGTGCCTCGGTGACGTCGAAGGAGCCCGTGCCGCCGCCGTGCCCGGGCGCGACGGGGCCGCCGGTCGCGCCGCCGGGAAGCCCCGCGCCGTTCGTGCCGCCGGGCCGGGAGCCGCCCGGCCTGCTCATGGAACCGACCACGCCTCCGGGCCGCCCGGCACCGGAACCACCCGCAGCGGAACCACCCGCGGCCGGGCCGCCTGAACCACCCGCCGCCGGGCCCGAACCGCCCGGCAGACCGGCCCCGTTGGTGGAGCCGCCGCCCTGACCGGGCTTGCCCGAGCCGGACTTGCGGGGCGCGAACCAGTCACTGGTCGGCTTGTCCTCGGCGGACTGGCCGGACTGGCCCGGCTCGGCAGCAGACTCGGCCGTGCCGGTGCCCCTGGGCGTGGCGGCGCCCGGGGCGTTCGCTTCGTTGCCCGCTCCCGCACCGGAACCGGCACTGGTGTCGCCGGAGCCCTCCGCCTCCGCGACGGGCTTGCGCACCACCACCGGCGGAATGGGCCGTGACCCGGGGATGTTGATCCGGATCCGGGTCGTCAGCGTGGTCTCGGTCTTGCGTTCCTCCGGCCGCGTGGCCGAACGGCCCGCTTCCGTACCGCCGTCGGAGACCGCCGGGGTCCCGTAGGGCGGCGTACCCGACGGGTAGGCGGCTCCGCCGCGCCCGTTGGGCCCGGAGGACGGAGTGTCAGTTTCACGACTCAAGGCAGGTTCTCCCGGTTGGCTCCGCCGCCCGACACAACCTCACGCGGGCAGCTCGGCGGCGCGCACCACCATACTGGCCACTTCTCGCCCGTATCTCAGGACCGCTGGGGAAACTCACACCGGACCCCCACGGGCGCGTCCTGGCGAAGTGGTACGTCACTTGCCAAGTCGGACGTGGTCGCCGTCCGGTTGCCGCCCCGGGGCGAGGGTGGCGCAGATCACAGCGACAGCGATGCCTCCGAGCAGGAAGAGATAGGAGCCGCTGCCCGCCGCGAAGAGGAAGTCGCCCTCCGGGCGGCTGGCCGTGAGCAGGACGATGGCGAGCATCCAGCCGGCGGCGGCCGCGACGCCCCCGGCCCGCCCGCGGGTGACCCGCGCGGCACCGAGGACGAGCCCGGCCTCGCCGGCGAGGGCGAGCAGCAGCCCGCCGGGGAACCACGCGGGCTGCACCAGTGCCCCGGCCGCGCCGATCACGGCCCCGAGCAGGAAGAAGCCCGCATAGACGGCGGCCCGTCCGGCGGAGGGCGGCCGCATCGGCTGCGCGAGCATCGGAGTCCGGTCGTTCATGAGGCCTCCTCGACACCGGCGAACAGGTCCGTCTCCCGCTCGCCGGGTCCCCGCTCGCCCCGCACCAGCTCGTAGTACTCGGTCGTGAGGATCGGCTGGGCGAGTTCGTTGGACAGTGCGAAGTACGGCCCCGACACGCTGATCTGGGTGGCGTGGGCGCTCATCGCGGCGGTCTTGGCGGCGGCGTGCGCGGTGCCGTCGACCGCGGTGGTGATCCGCTCGTCGGCCACGACGCCCGGTACGTCGTCGACGTCGGCCGCCTTGGCGAACGGGAGGCCGGGCAGGTCCTCCCGGAGCCGGGCGAAGGATTCCTCGACAACCGGCCGGGGGACCCGGTTCCAGTAGACCTTGGGGATCGTCCAGCCCGACTCGGCGGCCAGCTCTGCCGCGCGCATCGCGACGCGGTGGGCCTGGATGTGGTCGGGGTGGCCGTAGCCGCCGTTGTCGTCGTAGGTGACGAGGACCTGCGGACGTACCTCGCGGATCACCTCGACGAGGTGGGCGGCGGCCTCGTCGACGTCGGCCTGCCAGAAGCAGGAGGGGTCGTCGTTGTCGGGCAGGCCCATCATTCCGGAGTCGCTGTAGCGTCCGGCGCCGCCGAGCAGGCGGAAGTCCTGGACGCCGAGCTCGGCCATGGCGGTGGTGAGCTCCCGGCGGCGGTGCTGGCCCAGGGCGGGGCCGCTCAGGTGCGCGAGCTCGGGCGGGATGACCTCGCCGCGTTCACCGAGGGTGCAGGTGACCAGGGTGACGTGGGCACCCTCGGCCGCGTACCTGGCCATGGTCGCGCCGTTGTTGATCGACTCGTCGTCCGGGTGCGCGTGCACCAGCAGCAGACGCCGGTCGGGCAGTTCCGTCATGGACCCCAGCCTACGAGGTCCCGCGGTCAGAACTTGATGCTGCCGATCATGCCCGCGATGTTGGTCGTCAGCTCGTTGATCGTGGGAGCCACGGTCGAGGAGGCGAGGTAGAAGCCGAGCAGCATGCAGACGATCGCATGCCCCGCCTTCAGACCTGACTTCTTGATGAGCAGGAAGACGATGATCGCCAGCAGCACCACCGCCGAAATCGAGAGTGCCACGGCGGCTCACCTCCAAAGATCCACGAGGGCGCGGGGGGTCGGACTATGGGGGCATCAAATCCGTACAGCAGCCAGCAGGTTCATACCCACTATGCGACATTGATCATAACTATCCGTCTGCGCGCATCGATCGGCGCACGGCCGCACAAGGGGGCGCATGGCCAATATGGTCAGGGCATGACGACCGAGCCTGACTCCTTCCCCCGGCGGCACGCCCGTACCCAGCGCTTCACGCTCGGCGCGCCGCGTTCGTTCACTGTGGCGCCCGACGGTTCACGTGTCGTGTTCCTGCGCTCCGGTTCCGGTACGGACCGGGCGAACTCGCTGTGGGTCCTCGACACCGAGGAGGGCGGGGAGCGCGTCGCCGCCGACCCGCGCGCCCTGCTGGGCGGTGCCTCGGAGGACCTCTCGCCCGAGGAACGCGCCCGGCGTGAGCGCAGCCGGGAGGGTGGCGCCGGCATCGTCGGGTACGCCACCGACACGGCCGTCGAGTTGGCCTCTTTCGCCTTGTCAGGGCGGCTTTTCGCGGCCGAGCTGCGGGCCGGGACGGCGCGTGAACTGCCCACGCCCGGGCCGGTGATCGACCCGCGTCCGTCGCCCGACGGGCGGTATGTCGCCTACGTCGCGCAGGGTGCGCTGCGCGTGGTGGGCGCGGAGGGGGACGGCGACCGGGCGCTCGCCGAGCCCGAGTCGGAAAATGTCTCATATGGGCTGGCCGAGTTCATCGCGGCCGAGGAGATGGGGCGGTCGCGCGGTTTCTGGTGGGCTCCGGAGTCGGACCGGCTGCTCGTGGCGCGCGCGGACGACACGCCGGTGGACCGGTGGTGGATCTCCGACCCGGCGCATCCGGAACGCGAGCCGCAGCGGGTGGCGTATCCGGCGGCGGGCACCGGCAACGCGGACGTACGGCTGTTCGTCATCGGTCTGGACGGGGTGCGCACGGAGGTCGCCTGGGACCGGGCGCGGTACCCGTATCTGGCGCGTGTGCACTGGTCAGCGGCAGGCGCGCCGCTGCTGCTCGTACAGGCGCGCGACCAGCGCAGCCAGCTGATCCTCGCGGTGGATCCGGAGTCGGGCGCGACCCGGATGGTGCACGCCGACGAAGATCGGATTTGGCTTGATCTTTTCCCCGGGGTGCCGTGCTGGAGTCCGGCCGGGCAGCTGGTGCGGATCGCGGACGAGGGCGGTGCGCGGCTGCTGGCGGTCGGGGACCGGCCGCTCACGGGGGCGCAGCTGCACGTGCGGGCCGTGCTGGACGTCTCCGCCGACGACGTGCTGCTCTCGGCGTCGGCGGGTGAGGAGGCCGCCGACGCGGAGACGGGCCAGGTGCATGTGTACCGGGTGAACGAGCTGGGCGTGGAGCGGGTGTCGCAGGAGCCAGGCGTGCACTCGGCGGTGCGGTCCGGGGACCTGACGGTTCTGGTCTCGGCGACGCTGGATCGGCCAGGTGTGCGGGTGCAGCTACTGCGCGACGGGAAACCGACGGTTGTTGTCCCCTCGTACGCCGAAGATCCTGGTATGTCCCCCCGGGTGACACTCACCGAGGGGGGCGCACGGCGCATCCCGTGCGCCGTGCTTATGCCTCGGGACTACGCCGGTGACACCCCCCTGCCGGTGCTCATGGACCCGTACGGCGGGCCGCACGGGCAGCGGGTCCTCGCGGCCCACAACCCGCACCTCACCTCGCAGTGGTTCGCGGACCAGGGATTCGCGGTGGTCGTCGCGGACGGCCGGGGCACCCCGGGCCGCTCCCCCGCCTGGGAGAAGGGGATCCACCACGACTTCACGCTCTCCCTGGACGACCAGGTGGAGGCCCTGGAGGACCTCGCGAAGAGGTTTCCGCTGGACCTGTCCCGGGTGGCGATCCGCGGCTGGTCCTTCGGCGGCTGGCTGGCGGGCCTCGCGGTGCTGCGCCGGCCGGACGTCTTCCACGCGGGGATCGCGGGCGCCCCGGTGACGGACTGGCGCCTGTACGACACGCACTACACGGAGCGCTACCTGGGGGCTCCGGCCGAGCAGCCGGACGCGTACGCGCAGAGCTCCCTCGTCACGGCGGACGGCCTGTCCTCCCCCGCCGAGCCGCACCGCCCGCTGATGATCGTGCACGGCCTCGCCGACGACAACGTGGTCGTCGCCCACTCCCTGCGCCTGTCCTCGGCCCTCCTGGCCGCCGGCCGCCCGCACGAGGTGCTGCCGCTGTCGGGGGTCACCCACATCACCCCCCAGGAACAGGTCGCGGAGAACCTGCTCCTGCTCCAGGTCGACTTCCTGCGCCGCGCTTTGGGACTGGGCTGAGCCACAGACATCCCGAGGAGCACCGCAACCATCAATTGAGGAACCACGGCGAAGCGGCAACCAGGTCCGCGAAAGCGGCGCCGGTTCAGGCGCAAAAGAACAGCAACGGGCCGGGGCGACATGGCGCGCCCCGGCCCGTTTACGGCACCCGCACGGCCGTACGCTGTTCAGCCTGACGCGTCCGTATATCGGAATCGGGTCGGCGAAGTTGCCTGTGTGTTAACGCAGTTCGCGGGGGTTTGTGCGGCTGTGCGTGCCACCTCGGCGGCACGCACGGCCGGCCGTCAGGCCGCGTGGACCACGTCCTTCTCCTCGGCGAAGTGGCAGGCCGACTCGTGGGCCGCCGGGGTGTCCTCGCCCTTGAAGCGCTCGGGGACCGCGAGGAGCGGGACCTCCTGGGCGCACTTGTCCTGGGCCTTCCAGCAGCGGGTGCGGAAGCGGCAGCCCGAGGGCGGGTTGGCCGGGGACGGGACGTCGCCGGTGAGGATGATGCGCTCGCGGCCCTCACGGGACTCCGGGTCGGGGACCGGAACCGCGGAGAGCAGGGCCTGGGTGTAGGGGTGGGTCGGGTGGTCGTAGATCTCCGTGTCCGTACCGATCTCGGCCATCTTGCCCAGGTACATCACACCCACCCGGTCCGAGATGTGCCGGACGATCGACAGGTCGTGCGCGATGAAGAGGTAGGACAGGTTGAACTCGTCCTGGAGCTTCTCCATCAGGTTGATGACCTGCGCCTGGACGGACACGTCCAGCGCGGAGACCGGCTCGTCGCAGATGATGATCTCGGGGTTGAGCGCCAGGCCGCGGGCGATGCCGATGCGCTGGCGCTGACCGCCCGAGAACTGGTGCGGATAGCGGTGGATGTACTCGGGGTTGAGACCGACCACGTCCAGCAGGTCCTGGACCTTGCGGCGGCGGTCGCCCTTCGGCGCCACCTCGGGGTGGATCTCGAAGGTCTCCCCGATGATGTCGCCCACCGTCATACGGGGGTTGAGCGACGTGTACGGGTCCTGGAAGACCATCTGGATGTTGCGGCGTACGGCCTTCAGCGCGCGCCCGGACAGCTTGGTGATGTCCTGGCCCTTGTAGAAGATCTCGCCCGCGGTCGCCGTCTCCAGCATCATCAGCAGCTTGGCGACCGTGGACTTGCCACAGCCGGACTCGCCGACGATGCCGAGCGTCTCGCCCTGGTAGAGGTCGAAGGAGACCCCGTCCACGGCCTTGACCGCGCCGATCTGACGCTTCAGCAGGATGCCCTGGGTCAGCGGGAAGTGCTTCACCAGGTTGCGGACCTGCAGGATCGGCTCACCGCGCTCGACCGGCGCCTCGATCGCGGCCACGGCCTCCTCGTCGGTGGCCGCGTCGACCGTCTCGACCTCGGTGACGTTGGGGGTGGCGTCCATGGACTCGTCCGTCTTCTCCAGGTCAGCCATGGATCGTCTCCTTCCAGAAGTGGCACGCGCTGCCGCGGCCGACCAGCCCGCCGCCGTCCCGCTCGGTGACCGGGTGCAGGGACGGGACGTCCGTACGGCAGATGTCCTGCGCCTTGGGGCAGCGCGGGTTGAAGGCGCAACCGGACGGGATGCGGGTCAGGTTGGGCGGCAGGCCCTTGATCGCGTACAGGTCCTGGCCCTTCTGGTCCAGGCGCGGGATCGACTCGAGCAGCCCCTTGGTGTAGGGGTGCGCGGGCCGCTTGTACAGCTCGTGCACCGGGGCGGTCTCCACGATCCGGCCCGCGTACATCACCGCGATCTTGTCCGCGACGTCGGCGACGACGCCGAGGTCGTGGGTGATCAGGATCAGACCCATGTTGTACTCGCGCTGCAGGTCCGCCAGCAGGTCCATGACCTGGGCCTGGACCGTCACGTCGAGGGCCGTGGTCGGCTCGTCGGCGATGATCAGGTCCGGCTCCAGGGCGAGCGCCATCGCGATCATGATGCGCTGGCGCATACCCCCGGAGAACTGGTGCGGGTAGTCGCCGACGCGCTCCTTCGCGGCCGGGATCTTCACGCGGTCCATCAGCTCGATCGCCTTGGCCTTGGCGTCCTTCTTGCTCAGGCCCTGGTGGACGCGGAACATCTCGCCGAGCTGGTAGCCGACGGACAGCACCGGGTTCAGCGCGGAGAGCGCGTCCTGGAAGATCATCGCGATCTTGCTGCCGCGGATCTTGCGCCGAGCGTCGTTGGACATGGTGAGCATGTCCTCGCCCCGGTACAGGATCTGGCCCTTGGGGATCCGCCCGGGCGGCATGTCGAGGATGCCCATGATCGCCTGGGCGGTCACGGACTTGCCGGAGCCGGACTCGCCGAGCACGGCGAGGGTCTCGCCGGAGCTCACGGTGTAGTTGACACCGTTGACGGCCTTGGCCACGCCGTCACGGGTGTGGAACTCGACGTGCAGATCGCGCACTTCGAGCAGGGGAACGTCGCCGCCGGCCGCGCCTCGCGGCTCGGGCACGTTACGGGTCTCTTCGATGGTGGTCACGTACGCCCTCCTCAGCGCAGCTTCGGGTCAAGGGCGTCGCGCACCGCGTCGCCGAGCATGATGAACGCGAAGACCGTGAGGCTGAGCATGCCCGCCGGGAACAACAGCGTGTGCGGGTTGTCCCGGATCACCTTGCTGCCCTCGGAGATGTCGATGCCCCACGAGATCGTCGGGTCGCTGAGGCCGAGACCGAGGAACGACAGCGTCGCCTCCGCGGAGATGTAACCGCCGAGGGCGATCGTGGCCACGACGATGGTCGGCGCGATGGCGTTCGGCATCACGTGGCGGAACAGGATCCGCGTGGTGCCCGCGCCGAGCGCCCGGGCCGCCGTCACGTAGTCCGCCTGCTTGGCCGTGATGACCGAGCTTCGCGTGACGCGCGCGATCGAGGTCCAGCCCAGGCAGGCCAGGGCCAGGATCACCACGTACACCTTGCGCTCGGTGAAGGCGTTCAGGACAACCATCGTGCCGAGCAGGAACGGCAGGCCGAAGAAGATGTCGACGATCCGGGAGATCAGCGAGTCGATCCAGCCGCCGAAGTAACCCGCCAGCATGCCGAGCAGACCGCCGAGCAGGGTGACCAGGGCGGTCACTCCGACACCGACGAGGATGGAGGCGCGGGTGCCGTGGATGACGCGCGAGTAGATGGAGCGGCCCTGCTGGTCGTAGCCGAACCAGTCGGGCTGGAAGAAGTGCCCCAGCTGCGGCTTGCCCAGGTAGTGGTGGACGAGGTCGCCGTCGCGCGGGTCGACGCTGGTGAACCAGCCGGGGAAGGCGGCGATCACCAGCAGCAGGACCAGCAGCACCGAGGAGATCCAGAACATGGGCCGGTGCCGCAGGTCGTACCAGGCGTCACCCCACAGGGAGCGCGGCTTGTCGCTCTTCTTGCCGCTCTCCTTGGCGGGGGTGTCGACGGCCGGCGGGGCCACGGCGTCCACGGTCGCGGCGTCGGTGGTCTGGGCCTTGGTCACGTCAGGCATACCGGATCCTCGGGTCCAGGACCGCGTACAGCAGGTCGATGAGCAGGTTGATCAGGAGGATGACGAGGACGAGCACCGTCACCACACCCGTGACCGTCGAGCCCTCGCTCGTCTGGATCGCCCTGTAGAGGAGGTTGCCGACACCCTGGATGTTGAAGATGCCCTCGGTGATGACCGCGCCGCCGATGAAGCCGCCGACGTCGGTGCCGACGAAGGTGACCACGGGGATCAGCGAGTTGCGCAGCAGGTGGACACCGATGATGCGGCGTCGGGGCAGGCCCTTGGCGAGCGCGGTGCGCATGTAGTCGGCCCGCAGGTTCTCGGCGAAGGTCGTCCGGGTGAGCCGGGCCACGTACGCCATGGACAGCATGGCGAGGACGAAGGCCGGCAGGAACAACTGCGAGAAGTCCGTGGAGTCCTGGACGTTGGGCGGCAGCCAGCCGAGTTCGTCCGCGAAGATGAACCGGGCGATGAAGCCGAGGACGAACACCGGGATGGAGATCACCGTCAGCGTGAAGACCAGCACACCGGTGTCGGCGGCCTTGCCGGCCCTGAGACCGGCCCAGGCGCCGAGGCCCACACCGATGATGATCTCGATGGTGATGGCCAGCAGCGTCAGCCGCAGAGTCACCGGGAAGGCCTCGGACATGAGGTCGACGACCGGGCGGCCGGCGAGGTTCTTGCCGAAGTCTCCCTGGAGGAGATTCCACATGTAGTGGACGTACTGTTCGAGGACGGGCTTGTCGAAGCCGTACTCGCGCTTGATCTGCGCGATCTGTGCGGGATCGGGAGCCTTGTCCCCGTAGATGGCCCGGACCGGGTCGCCCGGCAGGATGTGGACCATCAAGAAGATCAACAGAGTTGTCCCGATGAAGATCGGGATCATCTGGAGCAGTCGCCTGGCGGCGTAGCGCCCCATCTTGCGCCTCCATGCCGTGAGGGGTCGGCGAGGCCTGCGCACTCATCTACCGCAGGTGAGGGGGTGAGGTGGAGGCCTGTGCCGTACGGGCCGGTGCCGCCGCTCCCCTGTTCCGGGAGGGGCGGCACCGGCCTGCGGTCATCTGGTTACTTCTGCTTGACCTGGATCGAGTCGAAGATCGGGTCACCGTCCTGGCCGTACTTGATCTTGCCCAGGATCTTGGTGGACTGACCGCTGTTGACCTTGTAGACCCAGAGCGGGATCGCCGGCATGTCCTTGGCGAGGAGCTGCTCCGCGTCCTGGTACATCTTCACGGTCTCGTCGATCGAGCCGGCCTTGTCCGCCTCGGAGCTCAGCTTGTCGAACTCCTTGTTGGAGTAACCGCTGGTGTTACCGGCCGACTTGGTGCCGTACAGGTCGCGCATGAAGTTCGAGTTGACCGGGTAGTCGAGCACCCAGCCGCCGCGGTACATGGACTTGACCTCGTGGGCGTCACGGGCGTCGAGGTCGGCCTGGAAGGTCGGCTTCGGGTCGCCGGTGCACTCCACGCCGGTGGACTTGCGGATCGAGTTGCAGACCGCGTCGACCCACGGCTTGTGGTCCTGGTCGGCGTTGTACTGGATCTGGATCTTGTTGCCCGGGACGCCGCCACCCTCCTGGATGAGCTTCTTGGCCTGGGCCGGGTCGAACTTGACGATGTCGCCGAGCGCGCCCTTCTTGTAGCCGAGGACGCCCGGGGCGACGTAGGAGTCGGCCGGGGTACGCGTGCTCTGGAGGACGGTCTTGGTGATCGTCTGGCGGTCGATCGCCATGGACAGACCCTGGATGACCTTGGGGTCGATGTCCTTGAACTGCTTGGTGTAGAACGCCGGGACGATCGACTGGACGGCCGAGTACGGCTGGTCGATCGCGCGGTCGCCGAGGTCCGTCTTGTAGCTGGCCAGCGCGGTGGTCGGGACCTTCTCGATCCAGTCCACGTTGTCGGAGCGCAGGTCGGAGTACGCGGCGTCGGCGGTCGTGTAGTTCTTGAAGTCGATGCCGCCGGTTCTTGGCCGCGTTCGGACCCTTGTAGTCCGCGAACTTGCGGACCTTGATGAGCTTGTTGTGCTCCCAGGAGACGAACTTGTACGGGCCGTTGCCGACCGGCTTCTCGCCGAACGCCTTCGGGTCCTTGAAGAAGGACTCGGGCAGCGGCGACCACACGTCGTAGCCCAGCTTGTACGCGAAGTACGAGACCGGCTGCGTCAGCTTGACGGTGAAGGTGTTGTCGTCGACGACCTTCAGGCCCGACATCTTGTCGCTCTTCGGGTCACCCTTCTCCGGGTGCACGTCCTCGAAGCCCACGATGTCGGAGAACCAGCTGGAGTTGGTCTGGTTGTTCTTGATGTTGGCCGACCAGTTCCAGGAGTCCACGTAGGACTTGGCGGTGACCGGCGTGCCGTCGTGGAACTTCCAGCCCGGCTTCGAGCTTCACGGTCCACTCGGACGAGTCGTCGTTCGGCGTGACCGACTCGGCGTTGACGTACACGAGCTTGCCGGTGCCGGGCTCGTAGTCGACCAGGCCGGCGAAGATCGTGCGCAGGACACGGCTGCCCTGGCTCTCCTTGGCGTTGGCCGGCTGGAGCGGGTTCTGGGGCTCGCTCAGCTGCGCAGTGACGATGCCGTTCGGGTCGGCCTTCCCCTTGTTCATGTCGTCGCCGGCACTGTCGTCGCCGCCGCCGCAGGCGGTGGCGGCCAGGGCGACGACTATCGCCCCCGCGACCCACTTGGCGCTCTTGGCACCGCGCATGGGTTCCTCCTATGAAGTCATTGGTTCACCGCAAAGGGAGCACAGACAGACCACCGCACCGCCCGTCGCCGGTGCCGGAAATCGTCAGGTGCCCCCGCGCTCGTGAGTCGGCGCCGCCTCCAGCGAGTGACCCGTTCATCCGAGCTCTACGCGCCTAACTATCTGCCATGCGCCAGGAGCGAACCACACTCTCGAGGTCTCGGTTCGATCACAGCTCGCGTATACATCTTCCAAAATCCGGACAAAGGGTTTGGTGAAAGATCCCTGCGAAACGGACTTGTTACACATCTATCGGTGGCGCGTGTCCGCATTCCGGACGCGAGAATGAGATAAACCGCTTGCGGCTACCGTTACTGCCGTGCAGGCTGCCACCGGTGGCTGTGGCGCACTCGTCGCCCGCTCAAGAGGCCTCCACCGCAAGGCCGTTGTGCGGCCTGTGCGCGGGCAGAGCGCGGCACTTCCGCAGCAGGGTAGTGCGAACGAGGCGCTCCGGACGGCTCTCCCCGGCAAATCGAGGGTTTTCCCTCACCCTTCCCTTTGCGTTCCCTCCGCTTTACGACGGCACCGACCACGGCACCGACGACAC
>KE354079.1 GCA_000415505.1 Streptomyces afghaniensis 772 | reverse complement strand
CCCCCAGCGTGCCGATGACCGCCGTCGCGGCCGGGCAGGAGACGGTCACCTGGGCCGACGGCACCGTCGAGGGCGTCTCGGACGCCTATGTGCGGCTCTCGGCCCCGGCCAACATCACCGGCCTGCCCTCCCTTTCCGTCCCGGTCGGCCACGACACGGCGGGTCTGCCGATCGGCATGCAGCTCCTCGGGCCGCCGCTCGGGGAGAGTCTGCTGCTGCGGGTCGGGCACGCCAGCGAACAGACAGGACCAGCCCACGATCTCGCGCCCGCGACCCGAGCAGCACTGTGCTAGAAGCAATGGGTTCGCTTTAAGGTGGGTTCCGTGAGCAGGCAGATGGTGCGCCCCGGCGGGCGCAGCGCGCGGGTCCAGGCGGCGGTGCACACCGCCGTGCGCGAACTCGCCTCGGAGGTCGGCCGGGACGCCCTGACGGTGCCGATGGTCGCCCAGCGCGCGGGTGTGACGCCGTCCACGATCTACCGCCGCTGGGGAGACCTGCAGGTGCTGCTGTCGGACGTGGCGGTCGAGCGGCTGCGGCCCGACACCGAACCCGAGGATCTCGGCACCCTGGCGTCCGACCTGACGGTCTGGGCCGAGCAGTTCCTCGACGAGATGTCCTCGCCCGCCGGCCGCGCCTACATCCGTGACGCACTCCTCGGCGACCCGGACGGCGGCAACGCCGGCCAGTGCTCCGCCTACGCCGCCGAGCAGATCGACGTCATCCTCCGTCGCGCGTCCGAGCGGGGGGAGCCGGCACCCGGTCTCGAGACGGTCGTCGACCAGGTCGTCGCGCCCATGATGTACCGCATCCTGTTCCGCCCGGACGGACTCGACGCCGCCTACGCCCGCCTGCTGGTGGCCGGAGTCCTCAGTCGATGAGGGGCTTCACCCAGCGTCGCCACTGCTCCTCGGGCGCGTATCCGGCGGCTCCCCACGCGTGGTGCGCGGTCTCGTTGTCCGTGAGCACCATCGCGTCCGCGCGCCGCCCGCCGAGCGTGACGAACCGCTCCTCGGCCGCGGCGAGCAGCGCGGAGGCGATGCCCTGGCGGCGGTGGTCCGGATGCACGGCCAGCCGGTAGAGGTGGCAGCGCCAGCCGTCGAACCCCGCGATCACCGTGCCGGCCAACTCGCCGCCGCGCTCCGCGAGGATCAGGGCCTCGGGGTCGCGCGCGACGAGCCGCTCCACGCCACCGCGGTCGTCACTGATGCTCGTGCCCTCGGCGGCCACCTTCCAGAACGCCAGCACGGTGTCGAGATCCTCGGGCGTCGCGGCCCGGATACGCAGCTCGGTCATACGGTGATCACATCACGCACGGTCACCCTGGGTGCATGATTCCAGCATGCGGACGTCAGGCCCCGCGCACCCGCTCCATGACCGGCGCGAACGCCTCCATGTAGGGCTCGAGGACCGTCAGATACGTGAAGCCGTAGCGCTCTCGCCGGGCCAGGACCTGCTCGGCGAGTTCGTCCAGGGTGCCGACCAGAGAGACAGGGAGCTCCAGGACCTGATCCACCGTCATGTCCGGGATGTGTTCGAGGAACGGCCGGACCGCGGCCTCGCGGTCCTCGGTGCCGATCACCATCTGCAGGAGCAGGTTCAGCTCGGGTGGCTCCTCGCGGTGGTCCGCCGTGAGCTTCAGGTAGCGGGCCACGCGTTCGTCGAGCTCGTCCGCGGTGATCGGCGTCAACTGCCCGGTGGTGCTGCCCGGCACCGTACGTGCCCCGGTGAACGCCGCGATGTCGGCGTGCTCGGCGCTCAGCCGCAGCATCCGGTCGCCGTTGCCGCCGATCAGCAGCGGCACCCGGGGCCGCTGCGCCGCCTGCGGCTGGTGCTCGTCCGAGCCCAGCAGCCGCTTCAGCTCCTCGACCGTGCGCCGCAGATGGTCCACCCGCTCGCCCGGTGAGCCGAACGGCAGCCCGGCGCTGTCGTGCTCCGCCCGTACGTAGCCGGTGCCGAGGCCGAGCTCCAGACGGCCGCCCGTCAGCGCGTCCGTCGTGGCCACCTCGCGGGCCAGCAGCGTCGGGTTCCAGAAGCCCGCGTTGAGCGTGAAGGTGCCGAGCCTCGGCCGCTCGGTGGCCTCGGCCGCCGCCACCAGCGCCGGGAAGGGCGCCGGCATGCCCAGGTGGTCGGGGACGAGGATCACGTCGTACCCGAGCTCCTCGGCCCGGCGGCACTTGGCGCGCCACTCCTCGGCGGAGGCGGGTTCGAGCAGGTTGACCCCGAAGCGGAACGGACGCGACATGAACTCTCCTCACACGGAAGCGACTTGAGTACCCGCCGCGATTCCATCACTCGTGCGCGATGGCCGCCAGTACGTTCATGCGGGAGGCACGCAACGCCGGGAGCAGCGCCGCCACGACCCCCACCACAGCCGAGCCGATCACCACCGCGACGATCGTGGTCCACGGGATCGCGAGGGCCGTCATGCCCTGGAGAGCCAGCACCTCGTGGGTGCACACGCCCCACACCAGCCCCAGCGCGAGCCCCAGGACGGCCCCGAACACCGCGATCACCACCGACTCCAGCCGGATCATACGGCGCAGCTGCCGGCGCGCCAGCCCGATCGCCCGCAGCAGGCCGATCTCCCTGGTGCGCTCGACGACCGACAGCGCGAGGGTGTTGACCACGCCGAGCACCGCGATGATGATCGCCAGTCCCAGCAGCGCGTACACGAGGTACAGCAGGACGGCGATCTGGTCGTGCACCAGCTGTTTGTAGTCGGCCAGGTCCCGCACCTGCACCTGGGGATAGGGGTCCAGGGTCCGCTCCAGGTGCGCGCGCAGGTCGTCGTCGCTCGTGCCGGGGGCGGCGTTGACGTACAGCGCGGAGTCCTGCCCGCCCGGCGCGTACCGCTCCAGGGTGGCGAGGCCGAAGTAGAGCCCGCCCTGCGTGCCGAATCCCTCGGCGGAGTCCTGGTCGGTGAGGGCGCCGACCGTCAGCCCGGCCCTGCGGCCGCCCGGGAACTCCACCGGGACCGTGCTGCCCACCCGTACGCCGTGGTCGCGCGCGAAGTCCCGGTCCATGGCGAGACGCCCGTCCGCGAGCGCGGCCGCCGAGTCCCCTTGTACGTAAGTGATGTTGGCGACCTCGTCGAGCCGCGGATCGTAGCCCGCGGCGGTCGTCTCCACACGGTCGCCGTCCGGGAGCCGCACCGCGACCGGCGTGAACCGCCCCCGCACGACGAGGCCCGCGCCCTCGGTACCGCGCACCTTGTCGGTGACCTCCTCGGGGAACGGCAGGAAGTTGGTGTTCTGGATCACGAAGTCGGCGCCCAGCGTCTTGTCGATCTGCTGGTCGAACGAGCTGGTCATCGAGGCGCTCGCCACCGACATCCCGCCCACCAGGGCGAGGCCCACCATGAGTGCGGCAGCGGTGGCCCCGGTACGGCGGGGATTGCGCAGGGCGTTGCGCTGGCTCATCCGGCCGATCGACCCGAACAACGCGGGGAAGGCCGCGCCGAGCACGCGGATCACCGGGCGCACCAGCAGCGGCCCGGCGATCACGGTCGCGATCAGGGAGAGCACGACACCGAGTCCCAGCAGGGACGCCGCCGACGACGTCTGCTCCGCCACCACGCACCCCACGAGCGCCGCCGCACCGGCGGCCCCGACGACCGCGCCCGCCACCGCACGCACCCGCAGCGGCCGGCCCACCCCGGCGACCTCGGCGTCCGAGAGCGCGGCCATCGGCGACACCCCGGCGGCCCGCCGCGCCGGCAGGTACGCGGCGACGAAGGTGACTCCGAGACCGACGACGTACGCCGTCACGGGCGTCACCCAGCCGATGACCATTTCGCCCGCGTCGATGTTCATGCCGAGCAGGCCCATGAGTTCGATGAGCCCGGCCGCGAGCCCGATGCCGGCGGCGAGTCCCAGCGTGGAGCCGACCAGACCGAGCAGGACGGCCTCGGTGAGCACCGAGCGGCGGACCTGGCGCCGGTCGGCGCCGAGTGCGCGCAGCAGCCCCAGCTCGCGGGTGCGCTGGGCGATGAGCATGGAGAAGGTGTTGACGATCAGGAACACGCCCACCAGCACGGCGATCCCGGCGAAGCCGACCATGACGTACTTGATGACGTCGAGGAATCCGCCCAGCTGCTCGACGTCCGACTTCGCCTGCTCGTCGGCGGTCCTGAAGTCGTAGGTGTGCGCGCCGAGCGCGGCGGCCACGCGCTGTTTGAGCTGCTCGTCGCTGACGCCGTCGGCGGCGTCGACCGAGATGCTGGTGGCGGCCCGCGGGCTGTCCAGCAGCTTCGTCTGCGCGGTGCGGGGGTCGAGGAAGACCAGCGCGGCGCCGGGGTTGGTGGTCGTGAACGTGGCGATGCCGACGACCCGGACCTCGAACGACCCGGGCGGTGCGATCACGGTGAGGGTGTCGCCGATGCGCACGTCCTTGCGGCCGGCGGTCTCCGAGTCGAGCAGCGCCTGCCCGTCGCCGTGCGGGGCGTGCCCGGAGGTCAGCTCCACGGGGCTGCGCTCGGTCGGGTTCCAGGCGGTGCCGAGCGTGGGGGCCCCGGTGGTCGGGCCGACCGGCTCGTTCTCCTCGTCGACGACGGTGAGGCCCTCCACGTCGACCTCGGCGCGTGCCGCCGTGACCCCGTCGACCTGCCGCACGCGTTCGGCGAGAGCGGCCGGCAGGGTGGCCGTCCGGCCGGAGGGCACGGCCTCGTCGAGGTCCTCCTTCGGGCTGACGGTGACATCGGCCGCGGTGGAGGCGAACAGCCGGTCGAACGTACGGCTGACGGTGTCCGAGAAGATCAGGCTGCCCGTGACGAACGCGACGGACAGCAGGACGGCGAGCGCCGAGAGCAGCAGCCGCCCCTTGTGCGCCAGGAAGCTCCTCAGGGTCGCCTTGAGCACGGGATCAGTTCTCCTCGGACGACGCCGGGGTGTCGTCGAAACGGGTCCGGATCACGTCGAACCGCTTCAGGCGTTCCAGCACGGTCTCCGCCGTCGGCCGCCGCATCTCGTCGACGATCCGGCCGTCCCCGAGGAAGAGCACCAGGTCGGAGTGGGCGGCGGCGCCCGGGTCGTGGGTGACCATGACGACGGTCTGCCCGAGCTGGTCCACCGCCTCGCGCAGGAAGCCGAGCACCTCCAGGCCGGCGCGCGAGTCGAGGTTCCCGGTCGGCTCGTCCGCGAAGATCAGCTCGGGGCGGGAGGCCAGCGCCCGCGCACAGGCCACGCGCTGCTGCTGGCCGCCGGAGAGCTGCGACGGCCGGTGCCTGAGCCGGTCCCGCAGGCCGAGGGTGTCGATCACCTGGTCCAGCCACTTCTCGTCGGGCTTCTCGCCCGCGATGTCCATGGGCAGGGTGATGTTCTCCAGCGCGTTCAGGGTCGGGATGAGGTTGAACGACTGGAACATGAACCCGATCCGGTCCCGGCGCAGCCGCGTCAGCTCGCGCTCCTTCAGACCCGTGATCTCCGTGTCGCCGAGCCACACCTGGCCCGCCGAGACGGTGTCGAGCCCCGCCAGGCAGTGCATCAGCGTGGACTTCCCGGAGCCCGACGGCCCCATCACGGCGGTGAAACGGCCGCGGACGATGTCGACGTCCACCGCGTCGAGTGCGAGCACGGCCGTCTCGCCCGAGCCGTACGCCTTGGTCAGACCGCGGGCGCGGGCCGCGATCCCGTCGGCCGACGCGAGGCCGGGGGCGTGCTCCGCAGCAGGTGTGGACAAGGCCGCCTCCTCGTGGTGGACGCCGGATTTCGTCACCTTGCCCGAGGGTAATGTGACGCGGCCCACACTCGTATCCTCCTCGGGTCGGAGTTCCGCCCTTGCCGGTGCTAGCACCTCCGCGCTAGCTTCAAGGTATGGCGAAGACCCAGCTGAACGTGCGAGTCGACGAGGGCACCGCCCGAGCCGCCCGCGAACGCGCCCTGGCCCGCGGCATGAGCGTCAACCGCTACATCGAGGAGCTGGTCAGACAGGACACCGGCGAGGTGGGCCACACGTTCGTGGAGGCCGCCGCAGACTTCATGAAGCAGTACGAGTCCGTCTTCGCCGAGGAGTTCGGCGCAGACCGTGAAGGCACGCGCGAAGGTCGCCACTGAACCCTTGAACAACCTGGAGATCGACCTCGCCTGGCTGCTGATGCTCGCCGAGCAGAAGACCCCGGGAGACCCCCAGGTCACCGACTGGGGAGCCCTCGTCGCCGCCGTCGCACGCCACCAGGCCGCCATATTCGACGTCCCCGTCTACGACAGCCCGCACGCCCGCGCCGCCGCGCTGCTCCAGCTCCTCATCCACGTCCCCGCGCTGGAACGCTCCAACGCCTTGTTCGCCTCCGCCGTCGCCTACGCGTACCTCGTCGCCAGCGGAGCCAAGGTCGTCACCTCACCCGAGCAGGTCCGCGACCTCGCCCGGCTGGTCAAGAGCGGCGAGGCCTCCGTGCGGGACATCGAGCAGGAGCTGCGCCAGTGGAGCCTGTGACCCGGTGACTACGAATTGACCGGCCGCCACGCCGTGCCCAGCACGCAGTACGAGCTGGGCAGCACCGGCCCCTGCTCCGGCAGCAGCACCTGCCGGTAGGGGCCGAGTTCGAACCCGGCGTCCCGCAGCGCCCGCACCGGCTCCCGCGCCAGGTGGCAGCCTCCGCTCAGCACCGGCCACACCGTCCGGTCCAGCGCGTGCTGCGTGAAGGTCATCACACGGCCGCCGCCCCGGCCGTGCTCGAAGAACCGCACCTCACCGCCCGGCCGCAGCACCCGCCGGAGTTCCCCGAGGGCCCGGGGCACGTCCCGCACGCTGCACAGCACCAGCGACACCACGGCCGCGTCGAAGCCCTCGCTCTTGACCGGCAGCGCCTCGGCCGCACCCGGCACCACGTCCACCGGCACTTCCGCGCGCAGGGCGGCCTCCACGGCCAGCTGCCGCAGCCGCCGCTCCGGCTCGATGGCCACGACCTCCGCGACGGTGCCCGGGTAGTGCGCGAAGTTCAGCCCGTTGCCCGCGCCGATCTCGATCACCCGCCCGGACAGCCCGGCGAGCAGCCTCTCGCGCATCCGGCCCACGCCCATCCGGGTCTCGGCGGTGACGCTGACCCGGGCGTAGCAGCGGGCGAACAGCGGATGGTGCACGGCATCCCGCGGCACCTTGCCGGAGCGGAGCGGCATGGGGACCTCCCGGACGAGGCTGGCCTTACCCCGATTGTCCCCCGGGCGGGCCCGGCGCACCCCTGCCGGCTACCGCAGGAGTACGCGGCCCAGCACCGGCCGATGGTCACTCCCCGTCGCGTCCAGCGCCGACACCTTTGTCACCGCGACGCCCCTGCCCAGCACCTGGTCGATCCTCGCCACCGGCAGGGAAGCCGGCCAGCTGAACGCGAACCCCGAGGGCGGGGCGTGCAGTCGGGAGGTGAGCGGACCGAGCCCCCGGTCCTGCACCGTGCCGTTGAGATCGCCGACCACCAGGAGCCGGTCGGCCGGGTCGTCCGCGATCCGTGCCCCGAGCAGCGCCGCACTCTCGTCACGGGCCGTGGAGGCGAACCCCGTCGGACCCAGCCGGACGGACGGCAGGTGGACCACGTACACCGCGACCTCCCCGCCGGGCGCGGACACCGTGGCTCGTAGCGCGCGCCGCCAGCTCTTCGGGAAGCCCTCGGGCCGGACGTCCACCGGCCGCACATCCGACAGGGGCCAGGCCGACCAGAGCCCGACCGTGCCGTGGACCGCCCGGTACGGGTGGGAGGCGCCCAGGACGTCCTCGTACTCGGGCCGCGCCGCGGGCGTGAGCTCCTGCACGGCCACCAGGCCCGCACGGGTCGCGAGCAGCGCGCGTGCCGTGCCGGAGGGGTCGGCGTTGTCGTCGGCCACGTTGTGCTGGACGACGGTCAGGTCGTACGACTCCGGCGGCGAGGAGAACCACAGCCCGCCGAACATCCACAGCCAGACCGCCACGGGCACCAGGCAGGCGAGCAGTCCCGCCGCCGACCGCCCGAGCACGGCGAGGCAGCCGAGGAGCGGCACGGCCACGCCCAGCCACGGCAGGAACGTCTCCAGGAGGCTCCCGAGACGCCCGACCCCGTTGGGCACGGCGGAGTGCAGGGCCGGCAGACCGGCGACACCGACCGCGCCCGCGACGAGCCAGGCGTCCCACCGCCGCCCGGCTCGCCGCTCTCCTCGGTCGTCCACGGGTTCTAGCCGAGTTCCGCTGCCAGCAACGCGGCCGCCTCGGCCACCAGCGGGTTGTCGGCCGGGGCGTCCTCCTCCGGCTGGGTGGTCAGGACGGACATCACGATCGGCGGCCCGTCCGGCGGCCAGGTGATGCCCACGTCGTTGTTGCCGCCGTATCGTCCGCCGCCGGTCTTGTCGGCGATCAGCCAGTCGGCGGGCAGGGCCTTGCGGAACTTCTCGGTGCTGGTGGTGTTGCGGAGCAGCCAGTCCGTGAGCCGTGCGCGGTCCCGGGGCTCCAGCGCGTCGCCGAGCACGAGACGGGCGTAGGACAGGCCGATCGCGCGCGGAGTGGTCGTGTCGGTCGTGCGCCACGGTTCCGCGCTGTTGAGTTCGGGCTCCCACCGGTCGAGTCGGGTGACACCGTCACCGATCGAGCGGGCGAAGCGCGTGATGGCGGTGGGCCCGCCCAGCTCCTTCAGGAGCAGATTGCCCGCGGTGTTGTCGCTGAAGCGAATGGTGGCGTCGCACAGTTCGCCGACGGTCATGCCGGTCGCGACGTTGTCCTCGGTGATGGGGGAGTAGCCCGACTTCGTGACGTAGTCCTGGGTGTAGTGGATGCGCCGCGCCAGGAACTCGCCGTCGCGATCGAGGTCGCGCAGGACGGCCGCGGCGGCGAGCGTCTTGAACACCGAGGCCATCGGGAAGCGTTCACCGGCCCGGTACGCCACCGTCCGGCCCGTGCGCAGATTGCGGGCGTACACGCCCAGCCGGGCGGTGTGCTCCCGCTCCAGTTTCCTCAGCCGTGCGGTGACGCCGCCTGTGCCGGGTAAGGCTTGGGCCGTGCCGCCGCCCAGCGAGAGAGCGGCGGCGGCGCCCAGCGCGAGGGCCGTGCGGCGGGACGGGCGTAGGTGTGTGGTGTGCACGGTGTTCCCTTCGGAGGTGATCACGTACGTAGTCCAACACGCGATCACATCCGCGCCGGTTTCACCGCGCGCCCGCCGAAACTCTCAGAACGCCGGGGGCGCCTGACGCACCTGGAACGCCTCCGCGTCCCACGTACCGTCCAGGCGCGGCGCCAGCCAGTGCGGCGCGGCCGCCCGGAAGGCCGCGGGGGAGAGGGCCCCCGACCCGGCGGGAACGGAGCCCAGCAGCGGTGCCCCGGCCACGTCCGGCAGGTCCGCGAGATTGCAGCGCGAGGCGAGGTCCGGCGCGGCGGGCCAGCTCCCGATCACGATCCCCGCCGGGTCCAGCCCCCGGGCGCGGAGCTCACGTGCCGTCAGCTCCGTCGTGTTCAGGGTGCCGAGCCCCGCCGAGGCCACGACCAGCACCGGCGCCGAGAGCAGCCGGGCCGCGTCCGCAAGGGTGCCGCCGGCCGGATCGAACCGTACGAGCAGGCCGCCCGCGCCTTCGACCAGCACCAGGTCGTGCTCGGTGGCCAGCTTGGCGGCGGCCTCCGCGACCTCGTGCGGGTGCACGGGGGCGCGACCGGCCCGGCGGGCTGCCGTGGCGGGCGCCAACGGCTCAGGATAGCGGGCGAGTTCCGCCGTCGTCACTCCACCCGCGAGCCGCGCGACCTCGGCGGCGTCCCCCGGCCCGTCCGGCCGTACGCCCGTCTGCGCGGCCTTCAGCACGGCCACCGAACGGCCGGCCGCCAGCGCCGTCGCGGCCACCGCGGCGGTCACGACCGTCTTGCCGACCTCCGTGCCCGTGCCCGTGATCACCAGTACCGACATGTCATCCCTCCCGCGCCGCCGCGCACACCGCCCGCGCGATCCGCGCCACGTCCGCGTCGCCCGTGACGTACGGCGGCATCGTGTAGATCAGATCGCGGAACGGCCGCAGCCACACGCCCTCGCGTACGGCCGCCTGCGTGGCCGCCTTCATGTCCACCTCGTGGTCGAGCTGCACCACCCCGATGGCGCCGAGGACCCGCACGTCCTTCACGCCCGGCAGGTCCGAGGCCGCCGCGAGCCCGTCCCGCAGCCCCGTCTCGATCCGCTTGACCTCCGTGCGCCAGTCCTGGCCGAGCAGCAGCTCGATCGAGGCGCAGGCCACCGCCGCCGCCAGCGGATTGCCCATGAAGGTCGGGCCGTGCGCGAGCACCGGCACCTCGCCCCGCGAGATGCCGTCGGCCACCCGCGGGGTGCACAGCGTCGCCGCCATGGTCATGTATCCGCCGGTGAGCGCCTTGCCCAGGCACATCACGTCCGGTGTCACGGCCGCGTGCTCCGCCGCGACCAGCGCGCCGGTGCGGCCGAAGCCGGTCGCGATCTCGTCGAACACCAGCAGCACGTCGTGCGCGTCGCACGCCTCGCGCAGCACCCGCAGATAGGCGGGGGAGTGGAACCGCATCCCTCCCGCGCCCTGCACCACCGGCTCCACGATCACCGCGGCCAGCTCGTCGGCATGCCGCTCGATCGACGCGCGCAGCAGTTCGGCGTACGACTCCTCGTACGCGGCCGGAGGCGGGTCGACGAACACCTGACGCGGCAGCACCCCGGTCCACAGCTCGTGCATCCCGCCCTCGGGATCGCACACCGACATCGGCTGCCAGGTGTCGCCGTGGTAGCCGCCGCGCCAGGTCAGCAGCCGCTGCTTGCGGGGGCGGCCCAGCGAGCGCCAGTACTGGAGGCACATCTTGACCGCGACCTCGACCGACACGGAGCCGGAGTCGGCGAGGAACACATGCTCGAGCCCCTCGGGCGACATGTCGACAAGGAGCTTCGCCAGTCGTACGGCGGGCTCGTGGGTGAGCCCGCCGAACATCACGTGGCTCATCCGCTCCAGTTGCCCGCGCGCCGCCTCGTTGAGCACCGGGTGGTTGTAGCCGTGGATCGCCGACCACCAGGACGACATGCCGTCGACCAGCTCTCCCGAGCCGTCGGCGAGCCGCAGCCGCACCCCGCTCGCCGACTCCACGACGAGCGGTTCCTGCCGGCCGGGCATCGGGCCGTACGGGTGCCACACGTGTCGGCGGTCGAGCTCCAGCAGTTCGGGCACCATCAGCTCAGGCATTGGGCGCGAGATCCGTTCCGGCGCCCCGGCGGCGGACGGCGACCAGGTCGGTCCGGGGATCGGCGGCCGTCCGGGGCTCGGCGGCCGTGCTGGGCTCCGCGGCCTCCGGGGCGGCAGCGGAACCGCAGACTCCGCCCCCCTCGGAACCGCAGCCTCCGCCGCCGTCGTGGCAGCCCCCGGCCGCGCGGTGCTCCGGCAGCGTCACCTGGTCGGTGCCCTCCACCTCGAACCCGGCGTCCGCGATCATCTCCAGGTCGGCCTTGCCCGCCTGGCCCTCACTGGTGAGGTAGTCACCGAGGAAGATCGAGTTGGCCAGGTGCAGGGCGAGCGGCTGCATCGTGCGCAGATGGACCTCGCGCCCGCCCGCGATCCGCACCTCGACGTCCGGGCACACGAACCGCGTCATGGCCAGGATCCGCAGGCAGCGCTGCGGCGTCAGGTTCCACTCCTTGCCCAGCGGGGTGCCCTCGAACGGGATCAGGAAGTTGACCGGAACCGAGTCCGGGTCCAGTTCGCGCAGCGAGTAGACGACGTCGACCAGGTCCTCGTCCGACTCGCCCATGCCGGCGATCAGCCCGGAGCAGGCGGACAGCCCTGCCGCGTGGGCCTTCTCGACGGTGTCCACGCGGTCGGCGTAGGTGTGGGTGGTGGTGATCTCCCCGTACGTCGCCTCGGACGTGTTGAGGTTGTGGTTGTAGGCGTCGGCGCCCGCCTCGCGCAGCCGCTCGGCCTGTCCGTCGGAGAGCAGCCCGAGGCAGGCGCACACCTCGACGCCCTCGTTGTTCTCCTTGATGGCCTTGATCGTCTCGGAGACCCGGTCCACGTCCCGGTCGGTCGGGCCGCGCCCGCTGGCCACGAGGCACACCCGCTTGGCGCCCCCGGCCACCCCGGCCGCCGCCGCGTCGGAGGCCTGGTCGGGTTTGAGCCAGGTGTACTTCAGGATTCCGGCCTGGGAGCCGAGCCGCTGCGAACAGTACGAGCAGTCCTCGGGACACAGCCCGGACTTCAGGTTGACGAGATAGTTGAGTTTCACCCGCCGGCCGAACCAGTGCCGGCGCACTTTCCCGGCCGCGGCCACCACATCGAGCAGGTCGTCGTCGGACGTCGCGAGGACGGCCAGCGCCTCTTCGCGGGTCGGCAGCTCGCGCCGAAGCCCCTTGTCCACCAGCGTGTTCAGCAGGTCCATGGGAGCCGATCCTGTCGTACGGAGCCGCCCGGGGCCAAGGAGAGTTCGTACAACAGAGCCGCTTCGAGGTGTGGGTATTGCCACACAGTGACCTGCTGGAGGTCCCGCTAGTGTCTGTGCACTGCCTACAAATTCCCCGGAGGATCCCCCATGGCGTTCGGCTGGATCGACGAGCAGGCGCGGCTGCGCCGCCGTGCCGGACTCGTACGGACCCTGCGCCCCCGTCCGGCCGTTTCGCCGCTCCTCGACCTGGCGAGCAACGACTACCTGGGACTGGCCCACCACCCCGAGGTCACCGAGGGTGCGGCCCGGGCCGCACGGCTCTGGGGCGGCGGCTCGACCGGCTCCCGGCTCGTCACCGGCAGCACCGAACTGCACGCCGAACTCGAACAGGAACTGGCCGATTTCTGCGGTGCCGAGGCGGCCCTCGTCTTCTCCTCCGGCTACGCGGCCAACCTCGCGGCGGTCACCGCGCTGGCCCCGCACGGCTCCCTCATCGTCTCCGACGCGGGCAACCACGCCTCGCTCATCGACGGCTGCCGGCTGGCCCGCGGCACCACACAGGTGGTGGCGCACGCCGAGCCGGAGGCCGTGCGCAAGGCGCTGCACACGCACGAGGGCACGGCGATCACCGTGTCCGACACGGTCTTCTCGGTCGACGGCGACGCGGCCCCGCTCGCCGCGCTC
>KE354078.1 GCA_000415505.1 Streptomyces afghaniensis 772 | reverse complement strand
CGACGACGTGGTCGTGACGGTCACGCTGTCCAAGTCGCTCGGCAGCCAGGGCGGAGCCGTCCTCGGCCCGGCCCGGGTGATCGACCACTTGGTCAACGCGGCACGGACGTTCATCTTCGACACGGGTCTCGCCCCCGCGGCGGCGGGGGCGGCCCTGTCGGCTCTGCGCCTGCTGCGCCGCGAGCCGGAGCGCGCGGCACGGGCCCGTGCGGTGGCGGGCGAGTTGTACGCACGCCTGACCGCCACGGGTCTGGAAGCGGTACGTCCGGACGCCGCGGTGGTCTCGGTGCGGGCGCCCTCTCCCGAGGACGCCGTGCGCTGGGCGGCCGAGTGCCGCGCGGCGGGCCTGGCCGTGGGCTGCTTCCGTCCTCCTTCCGTGCCCGACGGCATCTCACGGCTCAGGCTGACCGCCCGCGCGGACCTGACCGGGGAACAGATCGAACGCGCTGTACGACTGATCGGCGAGACGCGGCCATGAGTCGGCGTGACACGGCCGGGCGTCGCTCGACGACGGACTGAGCAGGAGTGGGTTGGGATACGGCTCAGATACGGTCGACCGCGGCCGTGAACTGGGCCCAGCTCCTCGGTGAGAAGAGCAGCGCGGGCCCGGCCGGGTCCTTGGAGTCGCGCACGGCGAGCAGTCCGGCCCAAGGCGGGGCGGCCGGACGGGCGGTCTCGACGCAGTTGTTCGCGCCGGTGCTGTAGCTGCTGCGCAACCACCGCACACCGTGCAGTTCGATGCTTGAGGGGACGTGACGAGGCAGTGCACGCATGGTGCCTCCTTACGCGCCGGCGGCTGTCCCGGCGATGAAATCCAGCGAGTCCTCGGGCGAAAGGGCGTGGATCTGAAGGGCGTTGAAGGCCTCCGTGTAGGCCTGGAGGTCTTCTTTCCGTTCGAGGTAGAGGCTACTCGTCAAGTGGTCGAGAACAACCACATCCAGATCAGATGTGCTCGAAAATGAGAAGATAACAAAAGGTCCCGTGACGCCGATGTGCGCCCCGGCGGCGAACGGCAGCACCTGGAGCCGCACTTGGGGCAGTCGCGCCGCCTCGACCAGCCGTTCGAGCTGCCGGGCCATCACCCCGGGGCCGCCCACCTCCCGCCGCAGCACCGCCTCGTCCAGGACGGCGCTCAGCTCCAGCGGCGGATCCGCGCGCAGCACGTCCTGCCGGGCCAGCCGCACCTCGACCAGCGTGTCGAGCCGGTCCTCCGGCAGGCCCTCCACCGCGGCCTTCGTCACCGCACGGGCGTACTCGGGCGTCTGGAGCAGCCCCGGGACGACCGTGGTCTCCAGCGTGCGCATCGCGCCGGCCTGGGACTCCAGGCTGATGAAGTCCCGGTAGGTCGGCGGCAGCACCCCGCGGTAGGCGTGCCACCAGTGGGTCCGGCCGCCGCTGTCCTCGGACCCCGCCAACACCATGAGCAACTCGCGCAGTTGTCTGTCCGCCACGGCGTACGCGTCGAGAAGTAACCGCACATCGGCCGGTTTCACCCCGCTCGTGCCCGTCTCGATACGGCTGACCTTCGACTGGTGCCAGCCCACCAGCCGGGCCGCCTCACCACTGGTGAGCCCCGCCGAGGTGCGCAGCGCGCGAAGTTCGGCGCCCAGTTTCCGGCGGCGCACCGCGGGACCGTGCTGCATGGGCTACTCCTTACTCCTTCCGAGCCACCCAAATACGGTCTCGCGTGGCAGAGTTCACCGCTTTGAGCGACAGATATATGCATATCTTGGTGGATCGCCGCCCTTCAGGGGTGTTCTGGTGGCACTCTGGCGACGAAGCACCAGTCCGGGACCGTACTCGAACCTTCCGCTCCGTGTCGGACTGCGGTCCCGTGGGAAAGGGACGACGTCGCCATGGCAGACCATTTGGAAGCATCCGTCACTCTGCCGAGCGATCCCGCCTCGGTCTCCGCCGCGCGCGCCTACGTCGTGGGCACGCTGGCGGAGTGGGGCCTGCCGGCGGACACGGAAGTGTCCGACGCCATCCGGCTCATCATCTCCGAACTCGCCACCAACGCCGTCCAGCACACCCTCGGACAGTCGCCCACCTTCACGGTGGACGTCGCACTCGACCGCGACGAACAGCTGCGCATCGGTGTCACGGACAGCCACCCACGACTCCCCAGACGCCTGCCCGCGGCCGTTCAGCAGGACAACGGCCGTGGCCTGGTCATCATTCGCTGGCTGGCCGCGGAATGCGGCGGCCGGCTCCGGATCCGCCCCACCCGCGAGGGCGGCAAGACCATCTCGATCGAACTCCCTTGGACGGTCCCGGCCCAGCCCGTGCCGGCGGCGGGACAGCAGGAGCCGTGAGCTCACCGCGTCTGTGACGTGTGCCGCGCGCGGCCGAACGCCCCGCGCAGCAAGGCCCGGAAGGCCTCCACGGCAGGTGCCGCCTCCGCGCCCCGGTAGGCGACCGAGATCGTACGGCGCAGCTCGCCCGCCCCGAGCGGGCGCACCCCGACCGGCGTGACCGACGTCCGTGCCACCATCTCCGGTACGACGCCCACCCCGAGACCCGCGCTGACCAGCGCACACACCAGCGCATACCCGGGTGTCGAGACCAGGACCGACGGACTGGCCCCGGCCTTCGCCAGCGCCCCCTCCACACCCTGCCGGGACGGATGCTCCGGCGCCATGCTGATCAGCGGCTGACCCGCCAGTTCCGTCAGGGGAAGCCTGGACGTGCCGTCGGCGAGGGCATGACCCGGGGCGGTCACCAGAACCAGTTCCTCGACCAGGACCGGCTCCAGGCGGACGGAGGCGGGCAGCGCCAGCGTGTCGGCGGGCTCGTACGTGTGCGTCAGGGCCAGGTCGATGTCACCGGCGGCCACGGCAGTGACACCGGTCGGCGGCTCGTAGTCGGCGACGGACAGCTCCACATCCGGGTGAGCCCGGCGGAACGCGCTGAGCACCGGCGGCAGCAGGTGGATGCCCGCCGTCTGGAACGTGCCGAGCCTCAGCACGCCGCCCGAGAGCCCGGCCAGCCGGGCCAGTTCGTGGCGGGCCTGCTCCAACTCGTCGAGCACGCGCCGGGCCCGTGCCACCAGCAGTTCGCCCGCGCCCGTCAGCCGCGCCCCGCGGTGATGCCGGACCAGCAACGCGGAGCCCGCCTCCCGCTCCAGCTTCGCCAGCTGCTGGGAGAGCGCGGGCGGGGTGTAGCCGAGGCGCTCGGCGGCCCGGGTGATGGACCCGGCCTCCGCGACGGCGACCAGCGCCGCGAGCCGGGTCGGGTCGTACATGCCGCTGACCTCCACAGACCAAAGCGATGCTTAAGGCTCACCCAGGATATTCGAAGTACCTGCTGAAGGCCCTGGCCCGGCAGGCTGACCGTATGGACGCACAACTCATCGCCTTCACCGGGGTGGCGGCGGGCATGGTCGCCATGCCGGGCGCCGACTTCACCGTCGTCGTACGCAACGCCCTGGTCTCCCGGCGGGCCGGCGTCGCCTGCGCGCTCGGCATCGCGGGCGGGCTGCTCCTGCACACCGCGCTGGCCGTGGCGGGGGTCGCCACGGTCCTGGCCGCCGTGCCCGCGCTGTTCCGCGCGCTCCAGCTGCTGGGCGGCGGCTATGTCCTGTACCTGGGAGCGCGGACGCTGTGGTCGCTGCGCCGGCCCCGTGCCGTGGCCGCCGAAGCCGCGCGGGACCGGCTCGTCCGCCGTGCGTCCCCTGCGGCAGGGCTTCGTCACGAACGCCCTGAACCCGAAGGCACCCATCACCTTCCTCAGCCTGCTGCCGCAGTTCGTGCCCGCGGGCAGTCCCGCGCTGCCCCGGACGCTGCTGCTGGCGCTGATCGTGGTGGTCCTCGCCCTGCTGTGGTTCCCGGCTGTGGCGCTGCTGGTGGACCGGCTCGGGCGGTGGCTACGGGAGCCGCGTGCCGCACGGGCCGTCGAGGGGGTCACCGGCGCCGCGCTGACGCTTCTCGGCGTGCTGCTCCTTCTCGAACCCCTGAGGGCTGCCTGATGGTGCCGCGCAGCGGCGCGGGGATCCGGACGGCGCTCCGGGACGCAGGCTCCTCGGCGGCGGCTTCCGGCCGTCCGTCCTGCTCGGCGTGGTCGCCCTGCGTCTCTTGGCGCAGCCCCGCCCGCCGCACCAGCCGGGGCAGCAGCCCCCACAGGCCGACGCAGACCAGGAACGTCGCCGCGCCCGCGGCGATGCCGCCGGCCCGACTGGTCGTCACATCCACCACCAGCAGGACCGAACCGCTGAAAGCGAACACCAGCACGATCAGACCGGTGGTGGCCAGTCGTGAGGAGACCTGCACGATGCGCGGCTTGGCGCCCTGCTGGAAGAGCGAACGGTGCAGCGCGGCCGGCGCGGTGAACAGGGCCGCGGCCAGGACCGCCAGCAGCAGCGTGATGACGTAGGTGACGCGCTGGGCCGTGTCGAGGGACGTGAAGCGCGAGGTGAACGCGAGCGACAGCAGGAACGCGAACAGGATCTGTACGCCCGTCTGGGTGACCCGGAGCTCCTGGAGCAGCTCGACGAAGTTCCGGTCGGCGCGTTGCAGCGGGGTCTCGCCGCGTGCGGTGCAGGGACGGTGCTCGGCCATGGGGCTACGGGTAACCACTTGAGACCGTGTCACGCTCCGGCGTGCGGCGGCGCGTCAGTGGCACCGCCGCACGCCGGGCGGATCACTTCACGCGCCCGTACCAGACGCTCTTGGTCCAGATCTTCTGCAGCCGCACCACGTCCCCGCTCTTGGGAGCGTGCCAGAGCTTGTTTTTACCCGCGTAGATACCGACGTGGTACACGCTGCTGCCCGAGTGGAAGAACACCAGGTCTCCCGCCTTGCGGTTCTTGGCGGAGATGTGGCGCGTCTTGTTGTACTGCTGGGCGGCCGTGCGGGGGAGTTTCTTGCCCGCTTTCTTGAACGAGTACAGCGTGAGGCCGGAGCAGTCGAACCTGTGCGGGCCGGTGGCCCCGTACTTGTAGGGCGATCCCTTCTTCGAGGCCGCTATCTGGAGTGCCTTGGTCGCCGGTGTGGCTGCCGCTGCCTCGGAGGAGAAGCCGGGAGCCACGATCGTGCCGCCCACGGCGGCGATGGTGAGGGCCGAGGCCGTACCGGCCCGGACCATGAGCGACGGGACACGATTGAGCGCAGTCATGCGCAACCCTTCGTCAGCCGCCTGTGAAGGATGACCTGTCGGATTCGGGCTGACAAAGTTGCCCGGCCGCTGACGCGGCTTCACCCCAAGGGCTGCTCGGACCCGGTCATGGCGTGACCGTCCCGGCGACCCGTCGTGCTTGGGTCCTCCACTCCTGCCGATCCACTCCTGTCGACCGGTCATCCGGGCGGCGGCAGGACTCGGCGTCCGCCCGGACCGCCCCGCCGCTGCGGCGGGGGCTTGTCGTCAGACGGGATCTTGGCTCATGGTTGTCCCGAAATCCCAACGGAACCGGGGATTTGTGTTGTTACTCACCACTCACCCGTTCGGGTGGACACGTCTGTGTTCGAGCCACGGTCCACAGGCCCATTGGCCGCCGGACCAGCGATGGAATGTCCCATTCCGCCCCTCGGCCACGCGCGTTGCGCAACTGTGAGGGCCCGAAAAAAGGACTCTCGTCTACTCCGAACAGGGGTACGTCGTTCGGCCCGTTTCGACTCAGGCCCGGACGCTCCGTCGACAAGGCGGGCATCCGGGCCGGTGAGGCCGCGTCAACTGACGGACTCCGGGGGCAGGGTGACGCGGGCCGTGCGCCGCTCGCCGTCCAGCACCCGCAGCGCCCGGCCGAGGGTGGCGGCGTGCAGCTCCGTCTCGCCCCGCTGGTGCATCAGCGTCAGCGCGTCACGCAGCGCGGTCGCCTTGCCCACCAGGGCCTGGGCGGCGCGCAGTCCGCGGTAGGTGTCGCCGGGCAGCGCCGGGTTGATCCGGCCGAGCAGGTCGACGACCTCCAGATAACGGTCGATCAAGTCCGCCTCGGCGCGGGTCAGCGCGGGCAGCGGCGGCAGTTCGGGCGGCAGCACCGGCGGCTCACTCTCCGGTCGGCGGGGCCAGGGTGGCCTTGCGGTTGGGGACGATCCGGTCCACCAGGCCGTACTCCAGCGCCTCCTGGGCGGTGAGGACCTTGTCGCGCTCGATGTCCGCGCTCACCTGCTCCCGGGTGCGGCCCGTGTGCCGGGCGAGCATCTCCTCCATGCGGGTCCGGACACGCGTCAACTCGTCGGCCTGGATCGCCAGATCGTCGGCCTGTCCGCGGACCGGCTCGGGCAGGGCGGGCTGATGGATCACCAGACGCGCGTCCGGCAGCACGGATCGCTTGCCGGGCGTGCCCGCCGCCAGCAGCACCGAGGCGGCCGCGCCGGCCTGGCCCAGGCAGGTCGTCTCCACGTCGCAGGCGACGTACTGCATCGTGTCGTAGATGGCCGTCATGGCGTGGAAGGTGCCGCCGGGGGAGTTGATGTAGAGCGAGATGTCGCGGTCGGGGGCCTGGTGCTCGAGGTGCATGAACTGGGCCATCACGTCGTTCGCCGAGGTCTCGTCCACCGGCGCCCCGAGGAAGACGATCCGTCCCTCCAGGAGCTTGGAGTACGGGTCCATCGTCCGTTGCCCGGACGACGTGCGTTCGGTGAACTCGGGCAGCACGTGACGGGCGGACGGTCGGGTCATGGTGAACCCCTCCTCGCGGGCAGAGCCGTCTCCGGCGACGGCTGTCTCTGTAAAAAATGTACAGGACGTACGTGACGTTATGATGGGGACATGGCCTACGAGATTCCGGTGACGCAAGCCAGGGCTGAGCTCGCCGACCTGATCAACCGCGTGGTGTACGGCGGCGAGCGCGTCGTCGTCACCCGGCACGGCAAGCCCCTCGTCGCCCTCGTCTCAGCCGATGACCTGCGGCGACTCGACGAGACCCAGGAGCTCGCGGAGCCCGCGGAGGAGCAGGTGATCAGTGCGGTCTCCACGGTCCGCGAGGTCGCGTCCGCTCCTCGCGAACGGCGGCGGTTCGGAATCGCGGCGGAGCACCGGGGGGCCGATCCGGCGTAGCCCGCGCGAGCACGTCCCGGTTAACGTGCCTGAAACCCGGTCCAACTAGCCTGCCGCCACGCCACCAGGGCTTTTCCGCCCGTGGCTGCGGCAGCCGGGCCCCGCACGGTCCGGAGCGAGGACTGTGAGGTGGGACGTGCAACTGACCCCGCACGAGCAAGAGAGGCTGCTGATCCATGTGGCGGCCGACGTGGCCGAGAAGCGCCGGGCCCGAGGACTGAAGCTCAACCACCCCGAGGCGATCGCGCTCATCACGTCACACATCCTCGAAGGCGCGCGTGACGGCCGTACCGTCGCCGAGCTCATGTCCTCCGGGCGCAAGCTGCTCACCAGGGACGACGTCATGGAGGGCATCCCGGAGATGATCCACGACGTGCAGGTGGAGGCGACCTTCCCGGACGGCACCAAGCTCGTCACCGTTCACGATCCGATCGTCTGACGGGGAGAGCGCCGTGATTCCCGGAGAGATCCTCTTCGCCGACGGACCGATTGCGTACAACGAGGGCCGCCAGGTCACCCGGCTCACCGTCCTCAACGCTGCCGACCGGCCCGTCCAGGTCGGCTCCCACTACCACTTCGCCGAGGCCAATCCCGGTCTGGAGTTCGACCGCGCCGCCGCGCGCGGCAAGCGGCTGAACGTCGCCGCCGGCACGGCCGTGCGCTTCGAACCCGGGATCCCCGTCGACGTCGAACTCGTTCCGCTGACCGGCGCCCGCGTCGTGCCCGGTCTGCGCGGGGAGACCGGAGGTGCCCTCGATGCCTGAGATCTCGCGTGCCGCGTACGCCGACCTGTTCGGCCCGACGACCGGTGACCGGATCCGGCTCGCCGACACCGATCTGCTGGTCGAGATCGAGGAGGATCGTTCCGGCGGGCCCGGGCGCGCCGGTGACGAGGCCGTGTTCGGCGGCGGCAAGGTCATCCGCGAGTCCATGGGCCAGGCGCGCGCCACCCGTGCGGAGGGCACCCCGGACACCGTCGTCACCGGCGCCGTGATCATCGACCACTGGGGCATCGTCAAGGCCGACGTCGGCATCCGCGACGGGCGGATCACCGGGATCGGCAAGGCCGGCAACCCCGACACCATGGACGGGGTGCACCCGGACCTGGTCATCGGCCCCGAGACCGAGATCATCGCCGGCAACGGCCGGATCCTCACGGCCGGCGCGATCGACGCCCACGTGCACTTCATCTGCCCGCAGATCGCCGACGAGGCGCTGTCCGCGGGCATCACGACCCTCGTCGGCGGCGGCACGGGCCCCGCGGAGGGCTCCAAGGCCACCACGGTGACCCCCGGGCCCTGGCATCTCGCGCGGATGCTGGAGGCCATGGAGGCCTATCCGCTCAACATCGGCCTGCTCGGCAAGGGCAACACCGTCTCCCACGAGGCGATGCTGTCGCAGATCCGGGGCGGGGCACTCGGCCTGAAGCTGCACGAGGACTGGGGCTCGACCCCGGCCGTCATCGACGCCTCGCTGACCGTCGCCGGGCAGACCGGCGTCCAGGTCGCCATCCACACGGACACGCTGAACGAGGCCGGGTTCGTCGGCGACACGCTCGCCGCCATCGCCGGGCGGGGCATCCACGCGTACCACACCGAGGGCGCGGGCGGCGGGCACGCGCCGGACATCATGACCGTGGTCTCCGAGCCGCACGTGCTGCCGAGCTCCACGAATCCGACTCGGCCGTTCACCGTCAACACCGCCGAGGAACACCTCGACATGCTGATGGTGTGCCACCACCTCAACCCGGCCGTCCCGGAGGACCTGGCCTTCGCCGAGTCCCGGATCCGGCCGTCCACGATCGGCGCCGAGGACATCCTGCACGATCTCGGCGCGATCTCGATCATCTCCTCCGACTCCCAGGCCATGGGGCGCGTGGGCGAGGTCGTCATGCGGACCTGGCAGACCGCTCATGTGATGAAGCGGCGCCGGGGTGCGCTGCCCGGGGACGGCCGCGCCGACAACCGCCGGGTGCGCCGCTATGTCGCCAAGTACACGATCAACCCGGCGCTCGCCCAGGGCCTGGCCCGGGAGATCGGGTCGGTGGAGAGCGGCAAGCTGGCCGACCTGGTGCTGTGGGAGCCGGCCTTCTTCGGCGTCAAGCCGCACCTCGTGATCAAGAGCGGGCAGATCGCCTACGCGCAGATGGGTGACGCCAACGCCTCGATCCCCACACCGCAGCCGGTCCTGCCGCGCCCGATGTTCGGGGCGATCGGGCGGGCACCCGCCGCCAACTCCGTGAACTTCGTCGCGCCCCTGGCCGTCGAGGACGGGCTGCCGGAGCGGCTGGGCCTCGGCAAGCGGTTCGTGGCGATCGAGTCGACGCGCGGGGTCACCAAGGCCGACATGCGGGAGAACGACGCCCGGCCCGAGGTCCGGGTCGATCCCGACAGTTTCGCCGTGCACATCGACGGCGAGCTGGTCGAGGCGGCACCGGCGGCCGAACTGCCCATGGCCCAGCGGTACTTCCTGTTCTGAGGACGTCCTGATGTCACGTGCGGCACTTCTCGTCCTGGCCGACGGCCGCTTCCCCGCCGGCGGCCACGCCCACTCCGGCGGGGCGGAGGCGGCCGTCAAGGCCGGGCGGATCAGGGGAGCGGCGAGCCTGGCGGACTTCTGCCGGGGGCGGCTGCACACCACCGGTTCGGTGGCGGCGGCCCTTTCCGCGGCTGCCGCGCTGGGGATCGACCCGGTCACGCTGGACCGTGCCGCGGACGCCCGTACGCCCTCGCCCGCGCTGCGGGTCGCCGCGCGCAAGCTGGGACGGCAGCTGATGCGGGCCGCCCGGGCGGCCTGGCCCTCCGCCGAACTGGACGCGCTGGCACGGGAGTTCCCCAAGGGTGCCCATCAGCCGGTGGTGCTGGGGCTGGCGGCGCGGGCGGCCGGTCTCGGGCCGGTCGACGCGGCGTACTGCGCGGCGTACGAGAGCGTCAGCGGGCCCGCCACGGCGACGGTGCGGTTGCTGAGTCTGGACCCCTTCGACGCGACGGGGGTGCTGGCCCGGCTGGCGCCGGAGGTGGACCGCGTCGTGGACCGGGCGGTGGAGGCAGCACGGAGGGTGGTCGACGAGGGGGTCGACGCGTTGCCGGCGGGGTCGGCGCCGTTGCTGGAGATCGGGGCGGAGGTGCACGCGGCCTGGCCCGTGCGGCTGTTCGCCTCATAGGCACTCGATCAATCCCTCGCCGGACCACCACTCGAATCAGTCGGACAAGAACGCAGGAGCCGCCCCATGCACCTCGACCACGACCCCACCCACGACGGCCCCGGCGCCGTGAGCGCCGACGCCCTCCGGCCCGACGGCAGCCGCCGGGCCCTGCGGATCGGACTCGGCGGGCCCGTAGGGTCCGGGAAGACCGCCACCGTCGCCGCGCTGTGCCGCGCGTTGCGGGACGAGTTGTCCCTCGCGGTCGTCACCAACGACATCTACACCCGCGAGGACGCCGAGTTCCTGCTCCGGGAGGCCGTGCTGCCGCCCGAGCGGATCACCGCGGTGGAGACGGGAGCCTGCCCGCACACCGCGATCCGGGACGACATCTCCGCCAACCTGGAAGCGGTGGAGGACCTGGAGGACGCGGTCGGGCCGCTGGACCTGGTCCTCGTGGAGTCCGGTGGGGACAACCTCACCGCGACCTTCTCCAAGGGGCTCGTCGACGCGCAGATCTTCGTGATCGACGTGGCGGGGGGCGACGACATTCCGCGCAAGGGCGGGCCGGGCGTGACCACCGCCGACCTGCTCGTCGTCAACAAGACCGACCTCGCGCCGTACGTCGGCTCCGACCTCGCGCGGATGGCGGCCGACGCCAAGGCGCAGCGGGCCGAACTGCCGGTCGTCTTCCAGTCGCTGCGGAGCGAGCCCGGCGTGACGGATGTCGCCGCCTGGGTGCGTGCGCAGCTCGCCGCGTGGACGGCACGGGCGTGAACAGCGCCGGGGTGCGCTCCGTCGCGAGGATCGTCGCCCGGGACGACGGCCGGGGCGGCACGGCACTGCCCGTGCTGGAGAGTGACGGGCCTGTGGCGCTGCGGCGCACCCGGGCGAGAGGCGCCGAGGCACGGGTCATGCTGGTCGGGGCGATGAGCGGGCCGCTCGGCGGCGACCACTTCACCGTGCAGGCCCGGGTGGAGGAGGGAGCGCGGCTGTCCGTCGGCTCGGCCGCCGCCACCATCGCCCTGCCGGGGCAGGCCAAGGGAGAGGCCCGCTACGACGTCCGGCTCGACGTCGCCGATTGGGCCGAACTGCACTGGCTGCCCGAGCAGTTGATCTCCGCCCAGGGCAGTGATCTGTACGTCACGACCCGCGTGGAACTCGCCGCCACGGCCCGGCTCGTGCTGCGCGAGGAGCAGGTGCTCGGCCGGTCCGGTGAAGAGCCCGGGCGGCTGACGAGCCGGCTGACCGTGCGGGTCGCCGGGCAGGTCGTGCTCGACCAGGAACTGGCCTGCGGGCCCGGCGCGCCGGGCGGCTGGGACGGCCCCGCGGTGCTCGCCGGCCACCGGGCGGTCGGGCAACTGGTCGTCGTACGACCGGAGTTCGCCGCCGAGCCGGTGCCGGCCCGGGCACTCGGAGAAGGGGCCTCGGTCGTCCCGCTCGCCGGTCCCGCCGCCCTGGTGACCGCCGTGGCACCGGACGCGCTGCGGCTGCGACGGCTGCTGGACGAGGCGTCGGCGACTCTCATGGAGACGTAGGCGTCCCTTCAGGCCCCGAACGAGGCGTCCTCAGCCGCGTAGTCGAACAGGTCGGGGTAGATCCTTGCGAGCGTCGGGAACGCATCCTGCCAGTCCTGCCCGGACACCCGGCGGGTGAGCCAGTCGACCGTCTCCGGGAGACTCTCGGCGTAGGACACGACCGGCCGGTAGCCCAACTCCCGTTCCGCCGCCGTCATGTCGAAGACCACCGGCAGTTCCACCGACCAGGGCGAGCTGCCCACGGACGGCGAGGGTGCCGCCCCGTCCACCAGCACGGTCTCCGTCTCCACTCCCATCACCGCGTCCACCGCCGTCCCGATCTCGGCCACCGTCGGCGGCTGCGGATCACAGGCGTTGAGCACCCGCGAGCCGGGCCGGGCGGCCGCCAGCCGGATCAGTTCGGCGATGTTCCGGGCGGCCGACGTGTGGAAGCGGCTCTCGCCCCGGTGGGCGAGCACCCGCCTGCGCCGGCCGTCGAGGTTCCGTTTCACGAAGTACAGCTCACGGGGGAGCGGGCTGTGGGGACCGTGGATCGCGCCCGCGCGCAGCAGGGTCGTGGGCAACCGGTCGCCCGCCGCGAGGAGTTCCCTCTCCAATGCGGCCTTGCCGGTGCTGTAGGTGGCGTCCCCCGGCGGGACCGTCGGCTGGTCCTCCGTCACGGGCACCGGGTACTGCGGGAAACCGCCCGGCTCGCTCATCGTGTCGAAGCCGCGGCCCGTGCCGTCCTCGTACACCGACACCGTCGACACGACCACGGCCGAGCCGATGCGGTCGGCCAGCCCGGTCAACTGCCGTGCGTGCCGGGCTCCGTAGGCGACGATGTCGACCACGAGGTCGCAGCCGTCGCCGATCAGGGAGCCGAGCGCCGCGTCGTCCTCGCGGTCCAGCCGCACCGCCCGTACCTCGCCGGGCCAGCCCTCGTCCCGTGCCCCGCCCCGCGACGCGGCCGTCACCTCCCAGCCGTCCCGCGCCAGCGCCTCCACCGCCGGCCGTCCTGTCTGCCCGCCGGCCCCGATCACCACAGCACGTCTCATGCGGTGACCGTAGATCGCCGGGGCCGGCGGGGGATACGGCTTCTGCCGAGAGCAGACACCTCAACTGAGAGGTATACGCGGGAACTTCCGCTCCTTCGCGGCCGCGGCGGCCTCCTCGGCCTTCACGACGGCGGCGTACTGGTCGACGTACTCCTGCTCCGACAGGGAGAGGATCGCGTACATGATCTCGTCGGTGACGGCGCGCAGGATGGCCTTCTCGTTCTCCATGCCCGCGTAGCGCGAGAAGTCGAGGGGCTTGCCGAAGCGGATCACGACGGGGTGGACGTTGGGGATGAGCTTGCCGGGCGGCTGGGCCTCGAAGGTGCCGATCATCGCGCAGGGGATGACCGGGACGCCGGCCTTGAGGGCCATGACCGCGACGCCGACCTTGCCCTTGTAGAGCCGGCCGTCGTGCGAGCGCGTGCCCTCCGGGTAGATGCCGAGCAACTCGTCCTTGCTCAGCACGCCGAGGCCCTCGCGGATCGCGGCCTGCCCGGCGTCCTTGCCGGAGCGGTCGACGGGGATCTGCCCGGCGCTGCGGAAGAACGACGCCGTCAGGCGGCCCTTGATGCCGGGGCCCGTGAAGTACTCGGCCTTCGCGAGGAAGGTGATGCGCCGCTTGAGGACCGCGGGCATCAGGAAGTGGTCCGAGAACGACAGGTGATTGCCGGCGATGATGGCGGCGCCCTCCGAAGGGACGTGCTCCAGGCCTTCTATTCGAGGCCGGAAAACCAGTCTCAGCAGTGGCCCCAGCAGCACGTATTTCAGCAGGTAGTAGAACAAAGCGGGCGCTCCTCGACTCTAGCGGTGGACTCAACCGCCGCGTTCCAGCAGGTCAACCGGCATGTCGTGGGGTGCCAGTGTAGGTGCAGGCACGGCCACCGGGCACCTCGTGCGACCGGACCACGCCGATCCTTTGCCGATTGACTGACGGTCAGTCAGCAAGGTGCGTTCGATGGTGCTCATGCGGCTGGGGAGGGCCGCGGGACCAGCGTGCTGCTCCATGCGGGTGACCGGCAAGCCGAACGGCCTGCGTGGCGGGATACGAGGGGGTGCCTGGCCAACCGCTGGTTCTTGCGGCCCCGGCGAGTAGTCTGCGAAGCATGCGGATCTCTGTTTCCTCGGACATGGACGAGCCCGTCGCCCGCGCCCTCGTGGCCGCGCTGCGCGAGCGAGGACACGAGGTGCGCCCGCACGGCGCGCTGCGTCCCGGGGACGACCCCCAGTGGGCGGTGTGCTCTCAGGTCGCGGCCCGCGAGGTCGCCGACGGCGCGGCCGACCAGGGGGTGGTGTGCTGCTGGACCGGCACGGGCGCCTCGATCGCCGCGAACAAGGTGCCGGGCGTCCGGGCCGCCCTGTGCACGGACGCCTACACGGCCGACGGGGCCCGCCGCTGGAACGACGCCAACGTCCTCGCGCTCAGCCTGCGGCTCACGTCCGAGCCGCTGCTGAAGGAGATCCTCGACGCGTGGTTCGCGGGCGAGCCCAGCGCGGACGCCGAGGACCGGCAGAACGTGGACCGCGTCCGGCTGCTCGACCACGGCAACACCCGTCGCTGACGGCCGGCTCACAGCCGCACGATGATCAGGGCGGTGTCGTCGGTGGCGCCGCCGGGCGGCAGCAGTTCCAGCAGGACGGTGTCGGCGAGGCGCTCGGGATCCTGCTCCCGGTTCCGGTGCAGCGCGTCGGCGAGACGGGCCAGGCCGGTGTCGATGTCCTCGCCGCGCCGCTCGACCAGGCCGTCGGTGTACAGCACGAGCGTGGCACCCGGCGTGAAGGACGTCTCGGCCTGCGGTCTCGGGATCGGGTCGGGGCGGGCGTCGAGCGGCGTGTCCGTGGCCCCGTCGAGGAACTCGGCACGGCCGTCGGGATGGATCAGTACGGGCGGGGGATGGCCGGCGCTGCTGTAGGTGATGGCGTGCCGGTCGAAGTCGATGAAGGTCGTCACGGCGGTCGCCGACTCGGCGCCCTCGACCACATGGGCGTAGCGCCCCAGCACGTCCAGGGCCTGGGCCGGGCCCCCGGCGACCCGGGAGGCCGCGCTGAGCGCGCTGCGCAGCTGGCCCATGACACCGGCGGCCGCCAGCCCGTGGCCGACCACGTCACCCACGGACACGCCGACCCGGTTGCCGCCGACCAGGTCGACCAGGTCGTACCAGTCCCCGCACACGTTGAGCGCGCCCACGGCGGGTCGGTACCGGACGGCGGCCCGGTGGTGGTGGCTGACCTGACGGCGGTCGGGCAGCATCGCCTCCTGGAGGGCCATGGCCACCTCCCGCTCCCGGGAGTGCGCCTGACGCAGCCGCTCGTTGAGCTCCTGGAGCTCGCGGGCGCGGGTGTACAGCTCGGCTTCCAGGACCCGGGACCGGCCGCCCCGGCCTCCCCCCGGGCGGCCCCGGGCCCGGATCAGCTCCGTGACCTCCTCGACCCGGTGCAGGATCAGCGCCACCTTGCCGTCGGGGCCGAGCAGCGGTGCGTTCACCGGGCTCCAGTAGCGCTCCTGCCACTGTCCGGGCCGCTCGGGATCCTCGACGTCGTAGCGCTGGAGGGCCATGGCGTCACGCTCCCCGGTCGCCAGGACCCGGTACAGCGAGGCCTCCAGGTTGCGCATGCCCGTCGAGGCCGGGTCGTTGGGGTTGTCGGGGAAGACGTCGAACAGGTAGTGCCCGACCAGCTGCTCGCGGGAGCGGCCGGAGACCCGGACGAACTCCTCGTTGACGTCCGCGTACACCAGCTCGGGCGTCAGCAGCGCCACCATGCCGGGCAGGGCCTGGAACACCGCCGTGTAGTCGATCGCCGAATCCGTCATGGCCGCCGCCTCACCACTGCCGGGGTCAGACCAGTTTCCCACGGTATGGGCGGATCTGGCTCGACCTCACTCCAGGAGCGCGGCCACGGGCACCTCGGCGAGCTCCGTCAGGGACTGCTCCGCCCAGATGATCTTCCCGTCGGGGACGAACCGTGTGCCCCACCGCTGGGTCAGCTGGGAGACCAGCAGCAGACCGCGCCCGCCCTCGTCCGTCGTACGGGGGTGGCGCAGATGGGGCGCGGTGGCGCCGCTGTCGAAGACCTCGCAGACCAGGGCGCGCTCCCGGATCAGGCGGAGCCGGATGGGCCCGCCGGCGTGCCGGATGGCGTTGGTGACCAGCTCGCTCACCACCAGTTCCGTGGTGAACGCCAGCTCCTCCAGCCCCCAGCGGGCCAGCTGCCGCGTGGCCCTGCGGCGGGCGTCGGCGACGAGGGCCGGGTCGGGGTCCAGATCCCAGGCCGCGACCTGCTCGGTGCCGAGGCGTTTCGTACGGGCCATCAGCAGGGCCACGTCGTCGTAGGGGCGCGCCGGGACCAGGGCGTCGACGACGTTCCGGCAGTGCGCCTCCAGCGGGCCCGCCCCTTCCAACGCCCCGCGCAGCCGTTCCCGGCCGGCGTCGACGGCCCAGGTCTCGGACCGGGCCAGCAGCCCGTCCGTGTGCAGGGCGAGGGTGCTGCCCTCATCGAGGGACAGCTCGACCGCCTCGAAGGGCGGACCGCCCACGCCGAGCGGCGGCCCCTGCGGGAGATCGACGAACGTGACCGAGCCGTCGGGGTGGACCACGGCCGGCACCGGATGGCCCGCGGCGGCCATCGCGCACCCGCCGTCGACCGGGTCGTAGACGATGTACACACATCCGGAGCCCAGCCACTGCGTGCCCGCGGAGCCCACCGTGCCCGGTTCGGCGCCCTCTTCCCGGGCCGACCGCGCCACCAGGTCGTCGAGATGGGCCAGCACCTCCTCGGGTGGCAGATCCTGAACGGCCAGCGTCCGTACGGCCGTCCGCAACTGCCCCATGGCCGCGGCGGCGTCGATGCCGTGCCCGGGCACCTCGCCCACGACGAGCGCGACGCGCGCCCCGGACAGCGGGATGAGGTCGTACCAGTCGCCGCCCAGGCCGGTCAGCTCGTCCGCCGGCCGGTAACACGCGGCCACCTCGACCGCGTCCTGCTCGGGCAGCCGGTGGGGGAGCAGACTGCGCTGGAGGACGAGCGCGGCGTCGCGCTCGCGCGTGTAGCGCCGGGCGTTGTCCACGCAGACGGCCGCGCGGGAGACGAGGTCCTCGGCCAGCCGCAGGTCCTCCTCGTCGAAGGGCTCCCGGCCGTGGCGCCGGAAGAGGGTGGTGATCCCGAGGGTGGTGCCGCGAGCCCGGATCGGCACGACCATCACGCTGTGCAGGCCCAGCTCCGAGAACGTGGATCGCCGGCCGCCCGGGGCGTCCGTGACCCACACCCGGTCCAGTGGGTCGAGCCGCTCCGCGTGCCAGGTCCGTCCCGTGGTCAGACAGCGGACCGGGGGCGACCCGGCCGGGTACGTCGCGACCTCGCCGATCCCGACGACGGCCTGCGGGGCGCCCTCCTCCGTGGACCGGTGGCCCGCCCGGCGCAGCGCCACCGGATCGGTGTCCGCGAGCGGCCCGGGCGTCACCTCGGCGCCCCGCAGCACCGTCTCCAACAGGTCCACGGTGACGAGGTCGGCCAGTCCCGGCACGGTCACGTCGGCCAGTTCCTGCGCGGTGCGCGTGAGGTCCAGGCTGCGGCCGATGTTCTCGTTGGCCCGGTCGAGGAGTGCCAGCCGCTGCCGGGCGCGGTGCCGCTCCGTCATGTCGACGACCGTGTAGTACACGCCCATCGGGCGGCCCCGGTCGTCCTCGAGCCGGGTGAACGACAGCATGTGCGCGGTCTCGCGCAGCGGCGCCGACACCACGTGGCCGACGTGCTCGTACCCGACCACGGCCTCACCGGTCTCCAGCACGTGCCGCATCTGCGCCTCGACCGCCTGGGCGTCCAGGCCCGGCTGGACGTCCGCGAAGCGCAGGCCGAGCCGCCGGGCCGGCGGTCCGCCGCCGAACTGCTCCAGAGCGGCGTTCGACCACACGAAACGCAGGTCCGTGTCCACGATCGCGATACCTACCGGGGAGTCGGCCACCATCCGTTCCAGCACCGTGCGGCTCATGTTCCAGCCGGGCGCGTCGGCCAGCTCCGACAGCAGCACCAGCCAGCGTGAGGCGCCGTGCGCCTCCTCGGCCGAGGTGATCCGGGCCGCGACCCTCACCGGCTGCCCGTCCCTGTGGCGGGCCGTCAGCAGCCCCGTCCAGCCGCCGTCCCTGCGGCACCGCTCGACCAGGTCCGGCACGCGCTGCGCGTCCTCGGCGGTCAGCAGATCCGCCAGCTTCCTGCCGACCGCCTCGGCAGCCGGGTACGCCAGCAGCCGCCGGGCCTCGCTGGTCCAGCCCGTCACCACGCCCTGCGGATCGAGCAACAGGGGCACGGCGTCGGCCACGTCGAACCGCCGCCGACCGTACTCCTCGTGTGCGCCCACGGCCGACCTCTCTGTCGCTGAGAGTGGTCTACCACCTCTTGCCTCAATCTTCACCCTTCCGGCACGCGGGGGCGGCTTGTACGGGGCCGGTCGGGGCGGCTGGTGGCGGGCTCGGCCCGGCGGAGGCCGTCCCGCTCGCGGGCGGCCTGCGCCGTAACCCTTGTCCTCTTAACGCAGCACCTTCTCCAGCGTCCCCAGCGCCCCTTCGAGCTCCTCGGTCGTGATGGTGAGCGGTGGGGCCAGGCGGATCGTGGAGCCGTGGGTGTCCTTGACCAGGATTCCCTCCCGCATGAGGCGTTCGCTGATCTCGCGGCCCGTGCCGAGCGCGGGGTCGATGTCGACGCCCGCCCACAGCCCTCGCGAGCGGAAGCCGACGACGCCCTTGCCGACCAGCCCGGTCAGACCGTCCCGCAGCACCGCGCCCAGCTCGGTCGCGCGGCGCTGGAACTCGCCCGTCTCCAGCAGCTCGACCACCGCCGTGCCGACCGCGGCCGCCAGCGGGTTGCCGCCGAAGGTCGACCCGTGCTCCCCGGGGTGCAGCACCCCGAGCACCTCCCGGCGCCCGACCACCGCGGACACCGGCACGATGCCGCCGCCCAGCGCCTTGCCCAGCAGCACCACGTCCGGCACGACCGACTCGTGCTCGACGGCCAGCGTGCTGCCCGTACGGCCGAGCCCGGACTGGATCTCGTCCGCGACGAACAGACACCCCTTGCGGCGGGTCAGCTCGCGCACGCCGGCCAGGTAGCCGTCGTCCGGGATGATCACCCCCGCCTCGCCCTGGATCGGCTCGATCAGCACCGCCGCCGTCGTCTCGTCGACCGCGGCCTCCAGCGCGGCCAGGTCGTTGTACGGCACGATCCGGAAGCCCGGCGTGAAGGGCCCGAAGCCCGCCCGGGCCGTCTCGTCCGTGGAGAAGCTGACGATCGTCGTCGTACGGCCGTGGAAGTTGTCCGCCGCGACCACGATCGTCGCCCGGTCCGCCGGGACGCCCTTGACGTCGTACGCCCACTTGCGGGCCACCTTCACCCCGCTCTCCACCGCCTCCGCACCGGTGTTCATGGGCAGCACCATGTCCGTGCCGGTCAGCGCCGCCAGCCGCTCAGCGAACTCGGCGAGCCGGTCGTTGTGGAAGGCGCGGGAGGTGAGAGTCAGCCGGTCCAGCTGGCGGTGGGCGGCGTCGATCAGCGCCGGGTGCCGGTGCCCGAAGTTGAGCGCCGAGTAGCCGGCCAGCATGTCGAGGTAGCGCCGCCCCTCCACGTCCTCCACCCAGGTGCCCTCGGCGCGGGCGACGACCACGGGCAGCGGGTGGTAGTTGTGCGCGAGGACCGGCTCCTCCGCGCGGATCAGCTCCTGCGAGCCACGGGTCTCCCGCGAGCCACGGCTCTCCTGCGGGTCCTCGGTGCGGACGGGTGCGGTCATGAGCGGATCTCCCGGATCTCCTGGGTGCAGCACTTGATGCCGCCACCGGCCTTCTGGAACTCGGACAGGTCGACGGGGACGGGGACGTAACCTCGGCCGGCGAGCCGGCCGGCCAGGGCCGTCGCCCCCGGTGAGATGAACACGTGCCGCCCGTCGGAGACGGAGTTGAGCCCGAACGCCATCGCGTCCTCGCGGGTGGCGAGCACCGCGTCCGGGTACAGCCGGGCCAGCACCTCGCGGCTGCCCGGCGAGAACGCCTCGGGGTAGTAGGCGATGTTGTCGTCGTCGAGGACGAAGAGCGCCGTGTCCAGGTGGTAGAAGTACGGGTCCACCAGCGTCAGGCTGATCACCGGCACCCCGAAGTACTCCTGCACCTCACTGTGCGCCTCCCGGGTGGTTCGGAAGCCCGTCCCGGCCAGGATCCAGCGGCCGGCCGGCACCAGGTCGCCCTCGCCCTCGCACACCGACTCGGGGTGGTAGACCTCGTAGCCCTCCGACTTGAACCACGCCTCGTACGGCACGGATTCGGGGCGGCGCTCGGGCGCGTGGAAGAGGGAGCCGAAGACGCGGCCGTCGACGACGACCGCCGCGTTCGCGGCGAAGACATGTCGGCGAGACCGGAACGGTTTCGACAGTCGTCACGTAGTGGCCGTGGCGACGATAGGTGTCGCCAGCGCCTGCCACTGGTCCAGGCGCGGATGACGTCGACGGT
>KE354077.1 GCA_000415505.1 Streptomyces afghaniensis 772 | reverse complement strand
CGGCTCGCGGGCCTGGCCCGGGCCCGTGCGGCGGCCCGGCGCCTCGGCGAGATCCGGGCCGAGCCCGCCACCGGGTTCGGCGAACGGCGGCTGCCCGACGGGCCCGGACGGCTGGAGCTGCGCGGCGTGACGGCCCGGCGCGGCGGACGCACCGTGCTCGACGGGGTGGACCTTGTCGTACCGGGCGGAACGACCCTGGCCGTGGTGGGCCGCTCGGGCGCGGGCAAGTCGCTGCTGGCCTCGCTCGCCGGGCGGCTGGCCGACCCGGACGCGGGCGAGGTGCTCCTCGACGGTGTGCCGCTCCGCGAGTTGCCGCACGACGGCCTGCGGCGCGCCGTCGGCTACGCCTTCGCCCGCCCGGCCCTCCTCGGCGACACGGTGGAGCAGGCGATCGGCCTCGGCCTGGCGTCCCCTTCGCCCGACCGCATCCGCGAGGCGGCCCGCACGGCCCTCGCCGACGACTTCGTCCGCCGCCTCCCCGACGGATACGACACGGCCGTCGCCGACGCCCCGCGCTCCGGCGGCGAGTCCCAACGGCTGGGTCTCGCCCGGGCGTTCGCACACGGCGGCCGGCTGCTGATCCTCGACGACGCCCTCTCCAGCCTGGACACGGTGACGGAACGCCACATCACCGACGCCCTCCTCGGCGACGGCCCGGCCGGCACCCGGCTCCTGGTCGCCCACCGCAGCGCCACGGCCGCGTGCGCCGACGCGGTGGCCTGGCTCGACGCAGGGCGGGTGCGGGCGGTGGGACGGCACGAGGAGCTGTGGCGGCTCGCGGAGTACCGCGCGGTGTTCGGGGAGGGGGCGGAACCGGCGCCCGCCGGGGCCGGGAGCGGGGCGGAGGCGTGACGGGCATGACGGACAGCCCCGTGCGGGGCGGACTGTCCTCGCGGGGCTTGCGGTTCCTGCTCGCCCGGTGGCGGGTCCTGCTGCGGCTCACCGCCTGGTCGGTACTGGAGACCGGGCAGACCTTCCTCATCGGGTACGGGCCCGCCCGCGCCCTGGACGAGGGGTTCCTGCGGGGGCGGCCGGGTGTCGGGCTGGCCTGGCTGGCGGTGACCGGGCTCGGTGTCCTGGCCGGGGCGTACGGGACCGCGCGGGTGTACGCCGCCGTCGCCGCGCTGGTCGAACCGTTCCGGGACCGGCTCGTGGAGCGGGTGGTGTCCCGCGGGGTGCGGACGGGTGACGCGGGCTCCCTGTCGGGGCTCACCCAGCAGGTGGAGATCGCGCGGGACACCTTCGCCGGGCTGGTCATGGTCTCCCGCTCGTTCGTGTTCACCGCCGCCGGTGCCCTGGCCGGGCTCTTCACGCTCGCCCCGCCGCTCCTGCTGGTCGTCGGGCCGCCCCTGGCCGCGGGAGTGGCGCTGTTCGCGGCGACACTGCGGCCCCTCGCCCGGCGGCAGGAGGCGTTCCTCGTCGCCGACGAGGCCCTCGCGGGACACCTGGGCGCCGTCTGCCCGGGCCTGCGGGACGTCACGGCGACCGGCGCCGAGTCGCACATCGCCGCCGGCACCGGCGAACGGGTCGAGGCCGAACTGCGGGCGGCGCGTGCCCTGGCCCGCTGGGGCGTACCGCGGGTGGCGTCCCTGGCGATCGGCGGCCAGCTGCCGATCGTGCTGCTGCTCGCCACCGCCCCGTGGCTCCTGGCCCACGACGTCACCCCGGGCGCCCTGGTCGGCGCCCTCGCCTACGTCACCCAGTCCCTGCTGCCCGCCTGCGCAACCTTGTCCACGGCCTGGGCACCAGCGGCTCCCGCCTGACGGTGGTGCTGCGCAGGCTGACCGCGGCGGATTGCGTCGAGACCGAGGGCGCCGGCGAGGACGGACGGCGGTCGGGGTCGGGCCGGCGCGTGGAACCCCGCCGCCCCGCGGACGCGACACAGCGGCACGAGGGGCCACGCCCCGGTCCCGGCACCCGGGCCGACGGGCCCCGCGGCGCGCTCCCGGGAGCGGTACGGGCCGCCGACGACACACGCCACACGCCTTCCGAGACCGACGGCACACGCCACACGCCCACCGCCATCGTCACCGGGGACACATCCCGCACGCCCACCGCCACAGACGGCACACGCCGCCGGTCCTCCGCCACCGGCCGGACCGACCCCGCCGCCCCCTCGCCCTCGCCCTCCCTCTCTCCCCCGGCCCTGTCCCTCTCCTCCGTCACCTTCGCCTACGGCCCCGCCAGCACTCCCGTCGTCGACGGGCTCGACCTCACCCTCCCGGCCGGCTCGCACCTGGCCGTCGTCGGGCCCAGCGGCGCAGGCAAGTCCACGCTCACCGCCCTCGTGGCCGGGCTTCTCACCCCGCAGCGGGGCACCATCACGGTGGGCGGACATCCCGTGCCCGGGCCGGAGGCGGCCGCCGCGCGCGTGCTCATCCCGCAGGAGGCCTACGTCTTCGGCGGCACCCTGGCCGAGAACCTCGCGTACCTGCGTCCGGACCCCGTGCCGGAGGAGGAACTGCGGGCCGCGGCCGAGGCGGTCGGGCTCGCCCCGCTGGCCGACCGGCTCGGCGGCCTCGGCGCCCGGCTCGATCCGGCCGCCCTGTCGGCCGGCGAACGGCAACTGGTCGCGCTGGCCCGGGCCTACCTGTCGTACGCCCCGCTCGCCCTGCTCGACGAGGCGACCTGCCATCTGGACGCCGAGACGGAGGAGCGCGCGGAGCGGGCCTTCGCCGCGCGGCCGGGCGGGACCCTGGTGGTCGTCGCCCACCGCATCAGCTCGGCCCGCCGCGCCGGACGCGTGCTGGTCATGGACGGCCGGAGCACGGCCTGCGGCGGTCACGAGGAGCTGATGCGGTGCTCGCCGCTGTACCGGGACCTCGTCGGGAGCTGGACGCCGGTGCCGGCCCGGCGGTCAGAGCCAGCCCTGGCCCTGCGAGATGCGGATCGCGTCGATGCGGTTGCGGGCCCCGGTCTTGCGGGTGATGGCCGCCATGTAGTTCCGCACGGTCCCGTGGGACAGGTGCAGGCTCCCGGCGATCTCCGCGATGGAGGCTCCCTCGGCCGCGAGGGATAACACGCTCAGCTCTCTTCGGGTCAGCGGCATCTCGGCCGCCTTGAGGAAACCGAAGCCCAGCGAGTCGTTGACGAAACGTTCCCCCTCGGCGACCCGGCGGATTCCGCGCAGCAGGTTCTGCGGCGAGCCCTCCTTGTCGACGTAGCCGAGCGCCCCCGCCTCGACCGCCCGTTTCAGCAGCCCGGGTCTGTTCGCAGTGGCGAGCACCAGCAAGCGCGGGCGCGTCCGGTCCGGGCCCGGGCGGCACAGCTCGCCCAGCGGAGGGATGCCGTAGGAGTCCGCGCACTCCAGGTCCGCCGCACACACGTCCGGCCGCACGGACGGCAGCAGTTTGGGCGCGCCCCGCCACGACGTGTCGTGCACCACGAGATCGGACTCCCCCCGCAGCCACTCCGCCAGCACCGATCGCACCAGACACTCGTCGTGCACCAGAAGCACCCGGATCACTGCCACCCCCTCGGCTCGCCGTACGCCACGTCGTCGTGTTGGGCGCGTGCCCCATTGTTCGCGACCGTGACACTGCGTGGGCGCGAAGATCCAGCCATCAGGGTGCGTGGGGGCGCACGCGCGGCGCCCATACACCCTGCCGCGCTTCGACTTCGGCGGCATGGGACGCGGCGGTCGGGGTACGCGGGCGCCTGCAACGGGGCCGCGTGAGTGTGACCGACGGTAACCAAGTCTGTCCCCCGGGCCGCTCGTCGTGCGCGACGCCCCGCCAGGGGGGACATTTGTTCCTGAGTCCGGTCGCGCGGCCGTGCGAGGAGGTGGTCGGCGTGTCCGAGGGACAGTCGTCCGCGCAGGCGCCGGCAGCCGCCAGGACGCCGGTCGGCCGTCCCCTGCTGTCCCTGGCGCTGGCCTCGATGATGGACGAGGTGCACGCCCACTCCGGCGCGGTGTACCTGCTGGCGCGGGACCACCCGGTGCTGGAGATGGCGGTGATGGCGGGGCTGCCGCGGGCGTTCGCGGCGCCCTGGGAGCGGGTGGGGCTGAGCGCGCCGATCCCGGTCGCCGACGCGGCGCGCGAGCGGCGGCTGGTGTGGGTCGGCGGCGAGGAGGAGATGGCCCGCCGCTACCCGCGGATCGCCATGGTGCTGCCGTATCCGTTCGCCCTGGCCGCGGTGCCGGTGGCCACCGAGTCCACGGTGTACGGCGCGGTGTTCGTGACCTGGCCGGGCGGGCATCCTCCGGAGCTGTCCGACCGGGAGCGCGAGCATCTGACGGCGGCCTGCGGGCGGCTGGCGGTCCGGCTGGAGCGGGCCGCCGAGCACAGCATCCCGCCGCACCCCGAGACGGATCTGGTCGCCTCGCCCCTGGTCGGCGGGATGGCCGGCACGCTCGGCACGGTCGAGGCGGCCCGGATGGTGAGCCGGCTGCCGTACGGGCTGGTCTCGCTGGATCTGCACGGGCGGATCGGGTTCGTCAACGCGGCGGCGGCCGAACTGCTGAACGTCCCGGTCAGCCGGCTGCTCGGCACGCAGCTGTGGGCGTCGGTGCCGTGGCTCAACGACCCGGTGTACGAGGACCGTTACCGGGCCGCGCTGATGAGCCAGCACACCGCCTCGTTCGTGGCGCTGCGCCCGCCCGGCGAGTGGCTGTCGTTCCGGCTGTATCCGAGCACGACGGGCCTCAGCGTCCGGATCACCAGGGCCCGGGCCGTGGCGGAGATGAACCGGACCGCACCGCCGCCCGACGGGACGCCGACCCGGCTGGTCACCATCACGCAGGTGCTGAACCTGGCCAGTGCGCTCACCGAGGCGGTGGGGGTGCAGGACGTGGTGCAGCTGGTCGCGGACGAGATCGCCCCGGCCGTGGGCAGCCAGGCCCTGGTCGTGCTGGGCTCGCGGGCCAACCGGCTGCGGGTGCTCGGACACCGCGGGTACCGGGACGCGACCGTGGTGGAACGGTTCGACGGGATGCCGCTGACCGAACCGACCCCCGGCACACAGGTGCTGCGGACGGGCGTACCGGCGTTCTTCGAGTCGCAGGAAGAGCTGGAGCGCCTCTACCCGGCGCGGGGCGCGACGCCCGACGGGTTCGCGGCCTGGGCGTATCTGCCGCTGATCGCCCAGGGCCGGCCGGTGGGGACGTGCGTGCTCTCCTACGCCGAGCCGCACCCCTTCCCGACGGAGGAACGGGCGGTGATGACCAGCCTGGCCGGACTGATCGCCCAGGCGCTGGAGCGGGCGCTGCTCTACGACGCCAAGCACCGGCTCGCGCACGGCCTCCAGGAGGCGCTGCTGCCGCACTCCCTGCCGTCGCTGCCCGGCATCGAGGCGGCCGCCCGCTATGTGCCGGCCACGCAGGGCATGGACATCGGCGGCGACTTCTACGACCTGGTGCGCACCCAGGGCATGGCGGCGGCGGTGATCGGGGACGTGCAGGGCCACAACGTCACGGCGGCCGGGCTGATGGGGCAGGTCCGCACCGCGGTGCGCGCGTACACGGCCGTGGGCCAGGCGCCCGAGGAGGTCATGCGCAGCACCAACCGGCTGCTGCTCGACCTGGGGTCCGACCTGTTCGCCAGCTGCCTGTACCTGCGGCTCGACCCGGCGCACGGCCGGGCCGTGATGTCCCGGGCGGGTCATCCGCCGCCGCTGCTGAGGCGCCCGGACGGGCGGGTGCGCGTGCTCGACCTGGCCGGCGGCCCGCTGCTGGGCATCGACGCCTCCGCGGTGTACCCGACGACCGAGGTCGCCTTCGCCCCCGGCTCCCTGCTCGTCCTCTACACCGACGGGCTGGTCGAGTCCCCCGGCACCGACTTCGAGGAGGCCCTCGCGGGCCTGGGCCGTCGCCTGGCCGACGCGGGGGACCAGCCGCTGGACGAACTGGCCGACAGCCTCGTCCGCCCGGAGCGCCACCGCACGGACGGGGAGGAACGGCTCGACGACATCGCCCTGTTGCTGCTCAGGGCCGTGGGGTAGGGCCCCGGACGTTCCGTTCTTCCGGTGAGCTCCGCTGACGCGCGGACGGGCCGGTCCTCCCGCCGGAGGGCCGGCCCGGTCCACCGACCGGCCGGAGTCACTGCTGGGGCCGGTGGGTGGCTGGGAACGCCGGTGGGCCGGCCCGGTCCCGCCAGGAAGGGGGCGGAACCGGGCCGGCATCGTCGGACCGGCTGCCGACGTCTTCGGGTCAGCGGGACTCGGTCAGACCGGAGTTGTCCTCGACACCCTGGCCCGTGTCCTGACCGGCGCCCGCACCGGCTCCGGCGCCCGCTTCCTCGCCTCCGGCCTGCTCACCGGCACCGGCACCGGCCTCTTCACCGGCACCTGCTTCCTCGCCCGCACCGGCACCAGCGCCGGCTCCGGCCTCCTCACCGGCACCGGCGTCCTCGCCCGCACCGGCTTCCTCACCGGCACCGGCTTCCTCACCGGCACCGGCCTCTTCACCCGCGCCGCCGGCCGCGCCGCCCGCGCCGAGGGTCGCGCCGACCGCCTCCAGGGCGGTGGTCACCGGCTGGAAGAACGTCTCCCCGCCGGCCGTGCAGTCGCCGCTGCCGCCCGAGGTCAGGCCGATCGCGAGACCGTCCTGGGTGAACAGCGAGCCGCCGCTGTCGCCGGGCTCGGCACAGACATTGGTCTGGATGAGGCCGGTGACCGTGCCCTCCGGGTAGTTCACCGTGGCGTCGAGGCCGAGGACCTGGCCGTCGTTGAGCCCGGTGGTGCTGCCCATCCGGAAGACCTCCTGGCCGACGGTCGCCTCCGCGGCCTCGGTGATCTGGACGGTCTGGTCGCCGGTGTTGACCTCGCTGGGCGCCTCGGTCGCCGGGTCGTCGTACTTCACGAGCGCGAAGTCGCCGTCGCCCGGGAAGGTCGACTGGTCGACGGTGGCGATCGGCTGGCCGCCCTGCGTGTCCGACCACTCGTTGCCGCCGAGGGTGCAGTGACCGGCCGTCAGGAAGGCCGGCGAGCCGTCGCCCGCCGTGACGTTGAAGCCGAGGGAGCAGCGCGAGCCGCCCGCGAAGATGGCGTCACCGCCCGAGACGAACGGCTTGAAGGTGCCCGCGGACTTCTTGATGGTCGCCATGCCGGAGCCGAGGCTCTGCACGGTGGACTCCAGTCTGTCCCACTTGGCACCGGTCACGGTGCTGTCGGCCGTCACCAGGAGCTTGTTGGTGACCGGGTCGATCGACCACGAGGTGCCCGCGATGGTCGCGTCCGACTTCAGGGTCTGCGCCCCGCTCTGGAGCTCCGACCAGCTGTTGTCGACCTCGCGGACCTTGGCGCCCGCCGCCTTCGCCTGCACGACCACGTTGTTGTTGTCGCCCGGTACGACGTTGACGACGAGCTGCTGGCTGTCGCTGTCGTAGTAGGAGCCGCCGAACGCCTCACCGAGGAGCCCGGAGAGCTGCGAGGCGAGATCCGAGGCGTCGCCCGCCTTCAGGGTCTTCGGCGCGGCCGCCGCGTCGTCGGACGAACCGTCCTGCGAGGCGTTGGCGTTGGGGAGCAGGATCGCGGCCGCGCCGAGCGCCACCACGCTGCCCGCCGCTATCGCGGCCTTGCGCTTCGGAATTCGCTTGTGACTCAAACTTCTCTCCTCCTGGGGAACGGAGTAGGTGCCGCCGTCCGGCAGCTTTGGGGGCGCCTGGATGGCTGTTGGTACGCACGGGCTTCCTGAGGCGTTCAATTCCGTTTGCAAGTGATCCGTTCGCATCGCGGAATCAGCCAACTCCCGCCGCCCGCGCACCGACCGCACGGTCTGCGACGGTCCTGGTCGCAGCGGCACTCCGGAGAAGGTGACGCGCGACGGCCCACGACCACCCATGGCCGGATGACGGCGTTTCAGCCACAGCTCCAGTGACGACCCGCCGAACGAACACGATCCGTATCCGTCTGGAAACGATCTGTTGTGATCGCGGAGTCGAATCCCACCTTCAGTGAATCTGCACACCGAATGCTCAACCCGGTCACCGAGTCGAGGGTTGGCATCGCGCCGACCGCGTCGGTCATGCCTTTGGGGCGGGAGTGCCGGATTCGCCGCCCCCCGGAACAAGGGGCCGGATGAGCCGATGCCGTGGCGCATGTGAAGAACTGGCCACGAAGGCGTGCGCAGACCTGCACGCTTCGGTGCGGCTGGGGCGCAAGTTGCCTGGTGAGACGGCTGGTTGATTGGAAGCCCGCGCCCGCAGCGTGCTTTGATCCATCGCACCGCGGGGGCCGCACAGGGCACTCGGAAACGAGAGTCCGGCACCCGCGGTCGCGGCCGTCATCTGTCCCCAGAGGGGGCCGCTCCCCCCTTGTGAGATATCCATACGAAGGGAAGTTCCATCATGAACTCCACCCCCCAGGTTGAGACCGTCGAGATCGCTGACGCCCAGCTCGACGCCATCTCCGGCGGCCTGTCCGTGAACGCTGTCAACACCGTCACCGACACCGTCGACGGCATCGCTCCGGTTTCCGGCCTGGTCGACACCGCCGTCGGCACGGTCGAGGGCGTCACCGGCCTGAACACGGCCCCGGTCACCAACCTGGTCTCCGGTCTCTGATCGAGCCCCAGTGCCGTTGACTCCCGGAGCCGCAGCCGGCGGTTCCGGGATCTTCGGGTGCCGTAGCAGCTTCTGCTGCGGCCGTAAGAACCTCTTCTACGGGTGAGGGAAGTTCCTTGCAGTTCCGCCAACAGGCCCTCGCCAAGCTCCAGTCACCGGAGGAACTCGACCTTCCGGTGCGTTTCGCCCGCCCGCAGGGCTGGCTGGTGCTCTCGGTGACGGTCGTCGCGATGGCGGCCGCCTCGGTGTGGGCGGTGACCGGCTCGGTGACCTCCACGGTCAGCGCACCCGCCATCCTCACGCACGGGCAGGGCAGTTACCTCCTGCAGAGCCCCGTCGCGGGCCAGGTCACCGCGGTGCTCGCGAAGCAGGGCGAGACGCTGCCGGCCGACTCCCCGGTGCTCAAGGTCCGTACGCCCAAGGGCGAAACCGTCGTCCGCACGCTCGACTCGGGCCGTGTCTCCACGCTCGCCGCGACCGTGGGGCAGATCATCCAGACCGGCGCGAACGTCGCCTCCGTCGAGAAGGTCGCCCACACCAAGGACGCGCTGTACGCGACGGTCTACGTCCCCGCCGAGAACGCCGCCTCGATCCCTGACGACGCCGCCGTCGACCTGACCGTGCAGTCGGTGCCGACCCAGGAGTACGGCGTACTGCGCGGCCATGTGAAGTCGGTGGACCGCTCGGCCCAGTCCCCGCAGCAGATCGCCGCGTTCCTCGGGGACAGCCAGCTGGGCGAGCAGTTCACGAAGAAGGGCAGGCCGGTGGCCGTGACGGTCCGGCTGGACAAGTCCTCCGCCACGAAGAGCGGTTACAAGTGGTCGTCCGCGGACGGGCCGCCGTTCAAGCTGAACTCCATGACGCTGGCCTCGGGGTCGATCCGGCTGGCCGACCAGCGTCCCGTCGACTGGCTGCTGCCGTGACCGCGACCGCACCGGACACCCGGGGCCGGCGCCGCGCCGCCCCGCCCAAGCGCAAGGTTCCCAAGGCCGCGGCCAAGACCGTCCGCACACCCACCGTGCTCCAGATGGAGGCCGTGGAGTGCGGCGCCGCCTCCCTGGCGATGGTGCTCGGCCACTACGGCAAGCACGTCCCGCTGGAGGAGCTGCGGATCGCCTGCGGCGTCTCCCGCGACGGCTCGCGCGCCAGCAACCTCCTCAAGGCGGCCCGAAGTTACGGCCTGACGGCCAAGGGCATGCAGATGGACCTGGCCGCCCTCGCCGAGGTGAAGTCGCCGGCCATCCTGTTCTGGGAGTTCAACCACTACGTCGTCTACGACGGCATGGGCCGCCGCTTCGGCCGCCGTGGCGTCTACATCAACGACCCCGGCAAGGGCCGCCGCTTCGTCCCCATGGAGGACTTCGACGGCAGCTTCACCGGTGTCGTGCTGGTCATGGAACCCGGCGAGGACTTCACCCGGGGCGGCCGCAAGCCCGGCATCCTGGGCGCCATGCCCGCCCGGCTGCGTGGCACCGCGGGCACGATGCCCGCCGCCGTCCTGGCGAGTCTGCTGCTGGTGGCGGTCGGCGCGGCGGTGCCCGCGCTCAGCCGCACCTACATCGACGAGTTCCTGATCGGCAACCAGACCTCACTGCTGCCGACGCTGTTCACGGCGATGGCGGCGTGCGTCCTGCTCACCGTCCTCCTCACCTGGCTCCAGCAGGCCAACCTGCTGCACGGCCGCATCATCTCCTCGACCCTCTCCAGCGCCCGCTTCCTGCGCCATCTGCTGCGGCTGCCGGTGACGTTCTTCTCCCAGCGCAGCCCGGCCGACCTGGTGCAGCGGCTGCAGTCCAACGACGCGGTCGCCGAGACCCTGTCCCGCGACCTCGCGGCGGCGGGCGTGGACGCGGTCGTCGTCGTCCTGTACGCGGTACTGCTGTACACGTACGACCCGCAGCTGACGTTCGTGGGCATCGGCGTGGCGCTGCTGAACGTCGTGGCCATGCGGGTCGTCATCCGGCTGCGGGCCACGCGCACGGCGAAGCTGCGCGCCGACACGGCCCGGCTCACCAACACCGCCTACACCGGCCTTCAGCTGATCGAGACGATGAAGGCGACCGGCGGCGAGGACGGCTACTTCCGCAAGTGGGCCGGGCAGCACGCCACCACGCTGGAGGAGCAGCAGCGGCTCGGTGTGCCGAGCGCCTGGCTGGGCGTGGTCGCGCCGACGCTGGCCACCCTCAACAGCGCGCTGATCCTCTGGATCGGCGGCATGCGGGCGATCGAGGGCCACATCTCGGTCGGTCTGCTGGTCGCCTTCCAGGCCCTGGTCACCCGGTTCACCGCCCCGCTGACCCGGCTCAACGGCGTCGCGGGCCGCATCCAGGACTTCGCGGCCGACGTGGCGCGGCTGAAGGACGTGGAGAACTTCAAGGCCGATCCGCTCTACGGCCGCCCCGAGTCCGGCGAGTCGACGCGCCGTCTGCAGGGCCATGTCGAGCTGGAGAACATCACCTTCGGCTACAGCCCGCTCGACAAGCCGCTGCTCACCGGCTTCGACCTCACCGTCGGTCCCGGGCAGCAGGTCGCGCTGGTCGGCGGGTCCGGAAGCGGCAAGTCCACGGTGTCCAGGCTGATCTCCGGTCTGTACGCGCCGTGGGAGGGCGTGATCCGCATCGACGGGCAGCGCATCGAGGACATCCCGCGCGGGGCGCTGGCCGCCTCCGTCTCCTTCGTCGACCAGGACGTGTTCCTCTTCGAGGGCACGGTCCGCGACAACGTGGCGCTGTGGGACCCGTCCATCCCGGACGAGGCAGTGGAGGACGCGCTGCGGGACGCCGCCCTGCTCGACGTGATCACGCGGCGCCCCGGCGGCATCCACAGCAAGGTCGAGCAGGACGGGCGCAACTTCTCCGGCGGGCAGCGGCAGCGCCTGGAGATCGCGCGGGCGCTGGTGCGCCGGCCGAGCATCCTGGTGCTCGACGAGGTGACGAGCGCGCTGGACGCGGAGACCGAGCTGGTCGTCATGGACAACCTGCGCAGGCGCGGCTGTGCCTGTGTGGTGATCGCCCACCGGCTCAGCACCGTCCGCGACAGCGACGAGATCGTCGTCCTCCAGCACGGCACGGTCGTGGAGCGGGGACGGCACGAGGACCTGGTGGCGCGCGGCGGAGCGTACGCGGCACTGGTCAGGGAGCGGTGAGATGACGGCCGTTCAGGGACACGAGGGCGACCTCGTCCTCAACGCGTTCGGGCAGATGGGCTCGCGCATCGACTGCGCCGGGTTCAACCGCCTCGATCTGGAAGGTCCGCAGGTGCTGTGGCTGGTCGCCTCGGGTGCCGTCGACCTGTTCGCGGTGGACGCCGGCCAGCAGGGCCACTGGCACCACCTGGGCCGCCTGGAGGCGGGCTCGCTGGTGCTCGGGCCGGTGCCGGGACCCCAGCACACGCTGGTGGCCCGCCCGCTGCGGGACTGCGTGGTGCACCGCATCGGCCTGCGCGAGCTGTACCAGCCCGCCAACACCGCCACCTGGTCGTACGACGAGTACGGCAACCCGCAGTACGTGCCGCCGACGACGAGCCCGCTGGAGTACGCCCTCGCCCTGGGCGTCGGCCGCAGCCTGTCGATCCTCTTCCAGGCGCCGATGGCCACCGAGCGGGCCGCCGCGCCCACGGACGACGACGTGTTCTGGATGCAGGTGCCGCCGGGCAGCGTGCAGTACGGCTCGCTGTACGGCGCGGAGGCCGCGGCCGACCTGCTGATGGACCCGGCGCTGTGGCAGAGCATGGTCGACCAGCAGTACCGGCTGCTCACCACGCTGGACCGCTGGATCGAGCAGCTGGAGCGCACCCACGAGTCGCGCACGGCCGAGGGCATCAAGGCCGGTGAGGCGGTGCGCGCCCAGGCCGACCGGACCCTGCTCGCCTCCATCGGCAAGCGGTCGTCGAAGCGCACGACCTCGGCCGACGCCGACGCCACGTACGCGGCGTGCAAGCTCGTCGCGCAGGCGGCCGGGATCAGCCTCACCGAGCCCACCCAGAAGGGCACGGGCGGCGACCGCCTCGACCCGGTCGAGCAGGTGGCGCTGGCCTCCCGCGTCCGCACCCGGGCCGTGCGCCTGGACGGCCGCTGGTGGCGGGACAACGTCGGGCCGCTGGTCGGTCACCGGGCCCTGTCCGGCGCGCCGGTGGCGCTGCTGTGGCGGCGCGGCGGATACGTCGCCGTCCATCCGTCCACCGGCCGTGAGACGCCGATCGAGAAGGCCAACGCCGACGAGTTCGAGCCGCGCGCGGTGATGTTCTACCGCCCGCTGCCCGAGCGCGGTCTCAGCCCGCTGAGGCTGCTGCGGTTCTGCATGCAGGGCACGCGCGGGGACCTGACGGGGCTGCTGCTCAGCGGACTGGTCACGGTGGCGATCGGCGCCCTGGTGCCCATCGCGACCGGCAAGGTGCTGGGCGAGTTCGTGCCGAAGGCGCAGACGGACCTCATCGTGCAGGTCTGTATGGCGGTGATGCTCAGCAGCGTGGTGTCGGCGGCCTTCATGTTGTTGCAGAACCTCACCATCCTGCGGCTGGAGGGCCGGGTCGAGGCCACGCTCCAGCCGGCCGTGTGGGACCGGCTACTCAGGCTGCCGACGAGGTTCTTCACCGAGCGCTCCACCGGCGAACTGGCCAGCGCGGCCATGGGCATCAGCTCGATCCGCAGACTGCTCGCGGGCGTCGGGCCGACGGTCGCCCAGTCGGTGACGGTCGGGGCGATGAACCTGGGGCTGCTGCTGTGGTTCAGCGTGCCGATGGCGATGGCCGCGATCGGCATGCTCGTGGTCATCGCGGCCGTGTTCCTGGGGCTCGGGCTGTGGCAGGTGCGGTGGCAGCGGCGACTGGTCGTGCTCAGCAACAAGCTGAACAACCAGGCGTTCCAGACGCTGCGCGGTCTGCCCAAGCTGCGGGTGGCCGCCGCCGAGAACTACGCGTACGCCGCGTGGGCGTCCCAGTTCGCGCGCAGCCGTGAGCTCCAGCAGAAGGTCGGCCGCATCAAGAACCTCACGTCGGTGCTGGGCGCGGTGTACCTGCCGCTGTGCACGCTGCTGATGTTCATGCTGCTGGCGGGTCCGGCCCGGGGCTCGATGTCGGCGGCCGCGTTCCTCACCTTCAACACCTCGGTGACGATGGTGCTGACCTCGGTGACCCAGCTGACGGGCGCGTTCGTCTCGGCCGTGGCGGCGCTGCCGCTGTTCGAAGAGATCAAGCCGGTGTTGGACGCGACGCCGGAGGTGCGCACGGCGAGCACGCGTCCGGGCCCGCTGTCCGGGGCGCTCGAGGCGCGGCGGCTGTCCTTCCGTTACTCGGACGATGGTCCGCTGGTGCTGGACGACGTGTCGTTCGAGGTGCGGCCGGGCGAGTTCGTCGCGGTCGTCGGCCCGAGCGGCTGCGGCAAGTCGACGCTGCTGCGCCTGCTGATCGGCTTCGACCGCCCGGTGTCGGGCAGCGTCCTGTACGACGGTCAGGACCTGGCCGCGCTGGACCAGTCGGCGGTGCGCCGCCAGTGCGGTGTGGTGCTCCAGCACGCGCAGCCGTTCACCGGTTCGATCCTGGACGTGATCTGCGGCACCGAGCCGTACACGCCGGAGGAGGCGATGGCGGCGGCCGAGATGGCCGGGCTCGCCGAGGACATCAAGCGGATGCCGATGGGCCTGCACACCATCGTCTCGGGCAGCGGCGCCGTCTCCGGCGGCCAGCGCCAGCGGCTGATGATCGCCCAGGCGCTGATCCGCCGGCCGCGCATCCTCTTCTTCGACGAGGCGACCAGCGCCCTCGACAACGAGACCCAGCGCACGGTCATCGAGAGCACCAAGGCCCTCAACGCCACCCGGATCGTCATCGCCCACCGGCTGTCGACCGTGATGGACGCCGACCGGGTCGTGGTGATGGAGGACGGCAAGGTCGTCCAGCAGGGCCCGCCCGCCCAGCTGCTCGCCGACACCGGCGGCCGGCTGCACGAGCTGGTGCGGCGCCAGATGGCGTGAGGATGCCCCCTCCGCCCGGTGGCGTGACTTCGCCGTACCCCGGGGCCCTGACCGTTGGGCTCTGCCGGAAGTGGGTACCCACGGCCCATGCGAATCAGCGTGGTGGACGTGGGATCGAACACGGTCAGACTGGTGGTCGCGGACGCGGACGGCGGCGTACCGCTTCCGGTGCACACCGCCAAGTGGCGGCTCAGGCTGTCCGAGCAGGTCACACCGGGGGGACCCATCCCTGAGCAGGCCGTCGAACAGCTGGTGCACGCGGTCGCCGAGGCGAGCCGGACCGCCGCCCGGTGGGGCGCGGCGCCCCCACCGGCGTTCGCGACCGCCGTGGTGCGCGGCGCGTCGAACCGGCACGAGGTGCTGCACACCGTCCGGGCCCGTACCGGCGTGGACCTGTGCACCCTGCCGGGCGAGGTCGAGGCGGAACTGACGTTCCTCGGGGCCCGGCGCTGGATGGGCTGGCGGTCGGGGCCGCTCGCCCTGCTCGACATCGGCGGCGGCTCGCTCGAAGTCGCCTTCGGGCGCGGCCGGTTGCCCGACTTCGTGGCCTCGCTGCCGCTGGGCGCGGGGCGGCTCACGCACGAGTTCTTCCAGGACGAGGACCCGCCGTCGCCGGAGCGGGTGCGGGCACTGCGCCGCAAGGTCCGCCACCAGCTGCGGGACGTCGCGGCGCGGATCCGCTGGGAGGGCCCGCGCACCGCGGTCGCCACCTCACGCACCTTCCAGCAGCTGGGACGGCTGTGCGGTACGGCGCCCGGACGCCACGGCCCGTTCGTGGACCGGCAGTTGCACCGCTCGGCGCTGCGGGAGGCGATTCCGCGGCTGGCCGCCCTGCCCGCCGCCGAACGCGCGCTGCTGCCCGGCATCTCCGCCCCGCGGGCCGCGCAGAGCCTGGCCGGGGCGGTGGTCGCGCACACCGCGATGAAACTGACCGGCCTCAGGTCCGTCACGGTCTGCCCCTGGGCGATCCGCGAGGGCGTGCTGCTGCGGCACATCGAGGACGGCCCGGCCTGGTGGGCGGAGGTCACCCGCCGCACCGAGGAGGCGGCCCCTCCCGACCCGGTGCCGCTGCGCATCGCCACCGCCTCCACCTGATCGCCGGCAGACGGCAGCGGACACACCGAACGCAGAAAGGAGACCCCCGTGTCCCAGGACAACAACCACGACGGCTCCGACAAGAAGCCCGAGACGGCGCTGGAGGAGGTCCTGCGCGAGATCGAGGAGGCCGAGAACCGCACGCAGGACTCCGCCGAGCAGCGACGCCACCGGGGCGAGGCCGGAGAGGCCATCACCCCCAACAGGCGCGCCCAGGACGAGTCCCACGGGGACTGAGCGGAGGGGCCGGGCCCGGTCCGGCCCCTTCATGGCCTGCCCGAGTCCCTCTTCCGCGCAGGAACTACGCGGGTAGGTGACTCCGGACGCCGGCCGGGTACCCGGCGCGCATGGAGCACGACCGTGGAGAACCGGCACTGCCCGCCCCGCGCGGCCCGCTGAGCGGGGGCGTGGAGGACTACCTGCGGGGCGCGGGCCGGCTGCCCCGCCTCGAGGACGTCGCCCGGGCCGCGGTGTACGGCGAGGATCTCCAGCTGGCCCTGTACCTGTGCTACGAGCTGCACTACCGCGGGTTCGCGGGGGTGTCCCCCGACCACGAGTGGGACCCGGAGCTGCTGCGCACCCGGGCGGCCCTGGAGCACCGCTTCCTGTCCGCCCTGCGCTCCGACGCCCGGGTCCACGACAGCGTGGACGAGGCGCTGGCGGACCTCCTGGTCGAGCCCGTCGACGGCACGGGCGTCAGCCACTTCCTGCGCGACGAGGGCGAGCTGTGGCACCTGCGCGAGTACGCGGCCCAGCGCTCCCTGTACCACCTCAAGGAGGCGGACCCGCACGCCTGGGTGCTGCCGCGGCTGTGGGGCCGGGCGAAGGCGGGAATGGCTGCGGTGGAGTTCGACGAGTGGGGCGGTGGCCGAGCCGAGCGCGTGCACGCCCGGCTGTTCGCCGACCTGATGACGGACCTGGGCCTGGACACCACGTACGGCCGCTATCTCGACGCGGCGTCCGCGGAAGCCCTGGTCACGGTGAACCTCATGTCCCTCTTCGGCCTGCACCGGGCACTCAGGGGCGGCCTGGTCGGCCACTTCGCGACGGTCGAGATCACCTCGTCGCCGGGTTCGCGGCGGCTTGCCGAGGCGATGCGCCGCACCGGCGCCGGGCGGGCGGCCGAGCACTTCTACGACGAGCACGTCGAGGCCGACGCGGTGCACGAGCAGGTGGTGCGCCACGAGGTCATCGGCGGTCTGCTGGAGGCCGAGCCGCACCTCGCCCCGGATGTCGCATTCGGGATCGATGCCACCGGGTTCGTCGAGGACCGCTTCGGCGCCCGGCTGCTCGCCGACTGGCGTGCGTCACGTTCGTCATTGTGTGCACCGCTTGAGCGTGAAACCACCCATATCTCCTGAATACCCGGGTACCCGAGCGCCGTGAACCCACTGGTACCCCCGGGCGTGTACGCCCCGCAGGAGGACACCGAGCTGCTGGCCGGTGCCCTGTCCGACGAGCCGTTGCCGCCCGGCGCGGAGGTCCTGGACGTCGGCACCGGCACCGGTGCCCTGGCCCTGGAGGCCGCGCGCCGGGGTTTCCGTGTGACCGCGGTGGACGTGTCCCGCAGGGCGGTGTGGGCCGCACGGCTGAACGCCGTGCGGGCGGGGTTCCCGGTCCGCATCCGGCACGGGAACCTATTCGATCCGGTGCGTGGCGAGTCGTTCGACCTGGTCCTGGCGAACCCGCCGTACGTGCCGGCGCCGGACGGCACCGGGCGGCCGCGTGGCGCGGCCCGCGCCTGGGACGCGGGCGGCGACGGACGGCTGGTCGTGGACCGGATCTGCCGGGAGGCACCTGACCTGCTGCGTCCGGCGGGGTGCTGCTGCTGGTGCAGTCCGCGCTCAGCGGCCCGGACCTGACCGTCGGCCATCTGCGCTCGTCGGGCCTGAAGGCCGCGGTGACGTGCCGGCGGCGGATCGCGTTCGGCCCGGTGCTGCGCGGCCGGGAACGCTGGCTGCGGGAGCGGGGGCTGCTGTCCGCCGCCGAGAACAAGGAAGAGCTGGTGGTCGTCCGTGCCGAACTCCCCGTCTGACCGGTCCGCGGAGCCGCGCCGCGTCACGGTCCAGCGCAAGGGCCCGCTGCTGATGGAGGGCCCGGTCGAGGTGGAGCTGGAGGACGGTTCCGTCGTCACCTCGGACCGCTTCCGCGTGGCCCTGTGCACCTGCCGCCGCAGCCGCCGCTACCCCTGGTGCGACACGAGCCACCGCGACCGGGCCTGAGCCCGGTGCGCGGTGGCCGGTGAGTCCAGGGGCCGGCGGATGGCCCCACTCCGCCCGCCGGCCCCCTTGTACGAGATCGCAGGTCCCCGCGACAGCGGCCCGGCTCCCCAGCCTCGAACCGCTGTACCTCACGGGAACAGCGCGATCCCGGTCCCTCAGAACGCGAAGACGCCGGAACCGTAGGCGTTCTTCACGCACTCGTTGGAGAACGTGCGCTCGTACGAGACCCGCTGGCCCTGCCAGACACCGTCGACGGTGACGACCACCGGGTCGTACTGCTTGGTGCACATCACGCCGTCCCTCGCGGTCAGGGCGTGGATGTCGCCGCCGACGCCGCGCAGTTCCGCGCAGGCGGAGCGGGCGACCGGGTGCGTGCCGGAGGGCGTCGGGGCACAGGTCAGGGTGACCGCGCGTTCCGGAGTCGCGGCGGCCGCGCTCTCACCGTGGCCCACCGTGAGGACGAGGGCCGACGGGGCGTAGAGCGCGGTGGGGGCCTGACCCGGAGTGGCGAGGGCGGCCCCGGTGAGGGGTCCGCAGACGGCGGTGGCCGTCAGTCCGAGGGTCATGGCCCAGCGCGCGGTGTTCCGCATTGTGTGCATCCTTCCGCTCGATTACAGGGTGTGCCGGCCCGTGCTCGGTCGGTGCCCGGGACGGCGAACGCGAGTCTGCCGAGTCCGCCGCCGAAGCACACATCGACCCCACGGGTTTCAGTAACCTTGCGTATTGAATCAGTGGCGCGAAGTTACGGAATCCGCCCGCGCGAAGCCCGTAACCGCACGGGCCACAGGGACACGAAGCGGCCAGATGGCCGATTCCCGCATGCTCGTTAATAGGCCTGAAACATTCCGATTCCGCTCTCGGCCGACTGCTTTGTTGCCCCTTGTGTTCATGCTCGGGTCGAGTAATCGTCATTACATGATTACGACAGAGCAGCGAGAGAAACTGCGCGGCTGGTTCGCCGGCCGCCTTCCGGACGACCTCTTCGAGGAACTGACCGAGGTCACGGTCGACCGCGAGGAGATCACCGTCATCGGCCGCATCCCCGAACCGCGGCTGGCCGAGGACGCCCCGGCCGCCGAGCGGGAGGCGGCCCTGGAGAGCCGGGTGCAGGATTTCCGGGAACGCACGCGTGAGGACCGGATGGCCGTGGCCCGGGAGGCCGAGCCACCGGGTTCCGCCGGAAGGTGTCC
>KE354076.1 GCA_000415505.1 Streptomyces afghaniensis 772 | reverse complement strand
CCGCCGTGTCGTGGCCGACCGGGACGGAAAGGGAGGGCAGGCCGGTGATGTTGGCCGGGGCCGAGAGCCACACATAGGCGTCCGAGACGCCCTCGACGGTGCCGTCGGCCCAGGTGACCGTCTCCTGCCCGGCCGCGACGGCGGTCATCGGCACGCTGGGGGCGGCGATCAGGTCGACCTCCCGCAGCAGCCGCGCCCATTCCTGCCGCATGAGGGTGCGCGAGCGCTGGGCACGCAGGTAGTCCCCGGCGGGCATCAGTTCACCGGCTTCGAGAAGGATCCGGACGTCGGCCTGGTAGAGCTCGGGGACCGTGCGCAGGCTGCTCTCGTGGTAGGCGGTGGCCTCGGGCACCATCAGACCCCACTGGGTGGCCTGGATGTAGCGGGTCATGGGGATGTCGACGTCGACGAGGCGGGCACCGAGTGCCTGGAGCCGGCCGATCGCGCTCCGGACGGCGGCTGCCACCTCCGGGTCGACGTGGTCGAAGAAGTAGGTGCGCGGCACCCCGATCCGCAGGCCGGTCAGATCCGTGTCAGGGCCCGGCCGGTAGTGCGCCGGGGGTGCGGTCAGCGACGCGGGGTCGCGGGGATCGTGGCCGGCCAGGACCGCGAGGACCAGGGCCGCGTCCTCGGCCGTGCGGGTGATCGGGCCGACGTGGTCCAGGGACCAGGACAGGGACGTGACGCCGTGGCGCGGGACGAGGCCGTAGGTCGGCTTGAGGCCGACGACCCCGTTCAGCGCGGCGGGCACCCGGATGGATCCGCCGGTGTCGGTGCCCAGGGCGAAGGTGGCGGTGCCGGCGGCGACGGCGACGGCTGAGCCGCCGCTGGAGCCGCCGGCGACCGGCCGGGTCCCAGGCGTTGTGGGTCTGCGGGGTGGTCAGCCCGTAGGCGAACTCGTGCGTGTGGGTCTTGCCGAGCAGGACCGCTCCGGCCGCCGACAGACGTGCGGTGACGGTGCTGTCGGTGTGCGCGCGGTGGCCGGATCGCACCCGGGACCCGGCCGATGTGGTCGTACCGGCGACATCGATCAGGTCCTTCAGGCCCATCGGGATGCCGTGCAGCGGACCGCGGTGGCGGCCGGCCGCGATGTCGTTCTCGGCTCGGCGCGCCGCCCGGCGCGCGCCCTCCGCGTCGACGGTGACGTAGGCCCGGAGGTGCGGCTCCATCTGCTCGATGCGGTCCAGTACGGAGTCGGCCAGCTCGACGGGGGACAGCCGGCGTGCCCCGATCGCGTCGGCGGCGGCAGCGAGCGTCAGTTCATACGGCTGCATCGTGCGTCTCCTTCGCCACTGCGGCGCGGTAGGCGAGGGCGGGCGGGGTGTCCCTGAAGTCCAGCTCCCTCAGGACCGAGACGACGGAGTGGATGTGGTCGGCGGTGGCCGCGACCGCCGCGTGACGGTCGGCGGGCAGTGCGAGTCCGGCGCGGCGGGCCCAGCGGGCTGCTTCGGGTGGCGTGAGTGCGGGGTGGGACATGAGGCCCCCTGTAAAGGCTAACTGTTTGCGTTAGGGGACCTTAGGATCTACCGTCGCCTTAACGCAAACGGATTGCGTTAAGCGCCCTGAGGAGGACCCATGACCACACCCGCTTCCTGGACCGTGGGCGACATCACCGTTCACCGCGTCGACGAGATCCCTCTGCCACCCGCCATCGGAGCCTGGCTGCTGCCCGACGCCACCCCCGACGTCGTCGCCGGGCAGGACTGGCTGCGCCCCCACTTCGCCGACGACGAAGGCGTCCTGCGCGCCGACAGCCACAGCTTCGCCTTCACGGTCGGCGGGCTGCGCGTCCTGGTGGACACCGGCATCGGCAACGGCAAGGAGCGGGCCGATCCCGCCTGGCACGGCCTGGACACCGACTATCTTCGGCACCTCACCGCCGCCGGTTTCCCCCCGGACTCCGTCGACCTGGTGATCCTCACCCACCTGCACGCCGACCACGTCGGCTGGAACACCCGGGAGGTGAACGGCGCGTGGGTTCCCACCTTCCCGAACGCCCGCTACGTGACCTCCCGCACCGAGCGGGAGTTCTGGGCCGGGTACGACATGGACGAGGCGCGCCGCCAGATGTTCCGCGACTCCGTGATCCCGGTGGAGGAGGCGGGGCTGCTCGACCTCCCCGACGTCCCCGCCGAGGGCCTCGAAGTCGTCCCGGGACTGCGCCTGATCCCGACCCCAGGGCACACCCCCGGCCATGTCGCCGTCGAACTGACCAGCCGCGGACGGACGGCACTGATCACCGGCGACTGTGTCCACCACCCCGTCCAGCTCGCCCACCCCGGTATCGGCGCCTGCGTCGACATCGACCCCGGACGGTCGGAGGCCTCACGCCGCGAACTGCTCGGCGCGCTCGCCGGCACGGACACCCTCCTCCTGGGCACCCACTTCGCACCGCCCACCGCCGGCCGCGTCATCGCCCACGAGGGCGGCTACCGGCTCGCTCCCGTGCCCGCCGACTCCCGCTGAGCACTCCGGCCGCAGGACTTTGCTGATCCTTTACCCTGGGATGGCCACTCGGTTCTGCATGAAAGGTTGTGAGCGTCCGCCCATGGGCGAGCCTCCCAGTGCGCGACACCGCGCGTTCCGCCCCGTCCTGGAGAACCATGGAACGGGGGTGAACCGATGACCGAAGTGCTCCTCCTCCTGGCGGCGATCCTGCTCTCGCTCGCCTGCGGTGCCTTCGTGGCGGCCGAGTTCTCCCTCACCACGGTCGAGCGCGCCGAGTTGGAGCAGGCGGTGGCGCGCGGCGAGCGGGGCGCGCAGGGCGCCCTGAAGGCCGTACGGAACCTGACGTTCCAGCTTTCCGGGGCGCAGCTCGGCATCACGGTCACGAACCTGGTCGTCGGCATGCTCGCCGAGCCGTCGATCGCCGCGCTGATCGCCGGGCCGCTGGAGGACGCCGGCGTCTCACGCTCGGCGTCGCACAGCCTGGCGCTGGTGCTGGGCACGGCTCTGTCCACGGTGTTCCTCATGGTCGTCGGCGAGCTGGTGCCCAAGAACTGGGCGATCTCGTCGCCCCTGGCGGTCGCCAAGACCGTGGGCAACGCCCAGCGCTGGTTCAGCGCCGCGTTCCGGCCCTTCATCAGGCACCTCAACAACACGGCGAACCGGGTCGTGCGCCGGATCGGTGTGGAGCCCGCCGAGGAGCTGGCGTCGGCGCGCGGGCCGCAGGAGCTGGCGGCGCTCGCCCGGCACTCCGCCAAGGAAGGCGTCCTGGAGGCCGACACCGCCGAGCTGTTCGTACGGACGCTGAACCTCGCCGACCTGACCGCGGAGAACGTGATGACACCCCGGGTGCAGGTCGTCGCCCTGGAGGTGCGGGCGACCCTGGAGGACGTGGCGAACGCGACCCGGGCGACCGGCCTGTCCCGGTTCCCCGTCTACCGCGACACGCTCGACTCGGTCGTCGGGACGGCGCACGTCAAGGACGTGCTGGCGGTCCCGGCGGAGCGCCGGACCCGGATCTTCGTCTCCGAGCTGATGCGCGAGCCGCTGCTGGTCCCGGAGACCCTCACCGTCGACCGGCTCCTGGACCGGCTCTCCGGCAAGCGCACGATGGCCGTCGTGATCGACGAGTACGGCGGCACGGCGGGCGTGGCCACCCTGGAGGACATCGTCGAGGAGGTCGTCGGCGAGGTGCGCGACGAGCACGACCCGCACGAGCTGCCCGACCTCGCGCCGGCCGGCACGGACGAGGCCGGCCGCCCCCTGTACTCGGCCGACGGCTCCGCGCGCGTGGACCACCTCGAACGCGTCGGGCTGCGCGCCCCGGAGGGGCCGTACGAGACGCTCGCCGGGCTGGTGGCGACGGTGCTCGGCCGGATACCGGCCGCCGGTGACACCCTCGAGGTCGCCGGCTGGCGGATGGAGGTCCTGGACGCCACCGGCCGCCGGGCCGCCCGCGTCCGGCTGCGCGCGCCTCTCGACGACGAGAAGCCCGACGAGAAGGGAGCGGAGCTGTGACCGCCGTCCAGCTGCTGATCGGTCTGGCGACGCTCGTCGTCAACGCCTTCTTCGTCGGCGCCGAGTTCGCACTGATCTCGGTGCGCCGCAGCCAGATCGAGCCCTACGCCGACCGGGGCGACCGGCGCGCCAAGAGCGTGCTGTGGGGCCTGGAGCACGTGTCCGCGCTGATGGCTGCCGCACAGCTCGGCATCACGCTGTGCACGCTGGTGCTGGGTGTGGTGGCCGAGCCGGCGATCGCGCACCTGCTGGAGCCGGTGTTCCACGCGGTGGGCGTGGCCGAGGGCGCGGGACACGCGGTGTCCTTCGTGATCGCGCTGGCCCTGGCCACGTATCTGCACATGCTGCTCGGCGAGATGGTGCCGAAGAACATCGCGCTCGCCGAGCCGGTGCGCAGCGCGCTGACGCTCGGCCCGCCCCTGGTGACGCTGTCCCGGGCGCTGCGCCCGGTGATCTTCACGGTGAACGCCTTCGCCAACGCCCTGCTGAAGCTGCTGCGCGTGGAGGCGCGGGAGGAGGTCGCCGCCTCCTACTCGGACGCCGAGATAGCGCAGATCGTGAAGGACTCCAGCGAGGCCGGCCTCATCGACGACCGCGCCCAGGAGCGGCTGCACGACGCGCTGGAACTGGGCCGCCGCCCGGTGCGCGACGTGGTGCTGCCGCTGGAACGCGTGGTGTACGCGCGCGTGGGCGTCACTCCGGACGAGCTGGAGGGGCTGTCGGCGGAGTCCGGGTTCTCCCGCTTCCCGGTGGTGGACGAGGGGCGGCGGATCGTCGGCTACCTGCATGTGAAGGACGCGCTGGACGCCGCCGGGCGCGATGTGCCGTTCCGGCTGCGGGACATGCGGCCCATCGCGCGCGTGCGGGAGCACACGCCGCTGGACGACGTGCTCACGGCGATGCGGGGCAGCCGTACGCACCTCGCGGCCGTCCTCGGGGCGGACGGCCGGCTGGCCGGGCTCGTGACGATGGAGGACGTCCTGCGGGAGCTGTTCGGCCAGCGGGCGTGAGGGCCCGGTCGCCGATGCTCCCGGGTGGGTGACCGACTGCTGGGTATGTGCACGGGATACTATTTCCGCCGCCATGGACACGAACCCCACCTACAGCAGCCTCGTCGCGGTCGGCGACTCCTTCACCGAGGGCATGTCGGACCTGTTGCCCGACGGCACGTACCGGGGCTGGGCCGATCTCCTCGCCGCGCGGATGGCGGCCCGCACGCCCGGCTTCCGCTACGCCAACCTCGCGGTGCGCGGCAAGCTGATCCGGCAGATCGTCGACGAGCAGGTGGACGTGGCCGCGGCCATGGAGGCCGACGTCGTCACCCTGGTCGGCGGGCTCAACGACACGCTGCGGCCGAAGTGCGACATGGGCCGGGTGCGGGGGCTCCTGGAGGAGGCCGTGGAGCGGCTGGCCCCGTCGTGCAAGCAGCTCGTGCTGATGCGCAGCCCGGGCCGCCGGGGTCCCGTCCTGGAGCGGTTCCGGCCGCGCATGGAGGAGCTGTTCGTCTGCGTCGACGAGCTCGCAGCACGGCACGGCGCGATCGTCGTCGACCTGTACGGCGCCCCCTCGCTCGCCGACCCGCGGCTGTGGGACGTGGACCGGCTGCACCTGACGGGCGAAGGCCACCGCCGGGTCGCCGAAGGGGTGTGGCAGGCGCTCGGCTACGAGCCCGAGGACACCGAGTGGCGCACCCCGATGCCCACGACCCTGCCGCCCGACTGGGTCATGCGCCGCGCGGCGGACCTGCGGTTCGCCCGGCAGCACCTGCTGCCCTGGATAGGCCGCCGCCTGACGGGCCGCTCCTCGGGCGACGGCCTGCCGCCGAAGCGGCCCGAGCTGCTGCCGTACGAGCACCGGGCTTAGGCGGTTCCCGCGAGCCGCTCCGCCGACGACCAGGGGAACTGACTGACCCGACCTTTTCCTGTGCCGGTGTGGGCCTTGACGTCGACGGTGCTCGTGGCCGGCCGCACCTCGGTACGATCCGGGCACCATCCTGAAGGGGGGACCGCCATGGTGGCGTTCAACGTGCGGCCGGACATTGATGCGGCGGCCGAGAAGCTGTCCAGTTCCTTCGGCGCGAAGCGGGAGATCCAGAGGCTTCCCGAGGTGCTGTGGGAGGGCGAGACAGTGGAGATGCTCGCCACGGGGGTGTACGGCAAGGGCAACGGTCTGCTGGCGATGACGAATCAGCGTTTGGTCTTCTACTTCCATGGGGTGATGTCCCAGAAGGTGGAGGATTTCCCGTACAGCCGGATCAGCTCCGTGCAGTGGTCGGGCGGCATGCTGATGGGAACGCTGACGGTGTTCGCGTCGGGCAACAAGGCCGAGATCAAGCAGGTGCCGAAGGATCAGGGGAAGGCGCTGGCCGACCACCTGCGCATGAAGATCTCGGCCAGTGGTGCCCCGGTCGCTCCGATGCCGCCCGCGTCCTCAGCGACCTCCCCCGCGACCGACATCGCTTCGCGCCTGACGACGCTGGACCAGTTGCGGGCAGCTGGAGCGATCACGGACGCGGAATACCGGGATCGACGGACGAAGATCCTCGACAGCCTGTAGGGAACAGATCACCAGGAAGCCCCGGCGAGGAGCCCGAGCCGGGGCTTCTCCTCTGCCTGTGCGAGCACCTCTAGTAGGTTCCCACGAAGGTACCCGCGGCGTCGGCCTGCAGGAACCGCCAGTAGAATCCGTCCACGTGACTTCCGCTCCCGCCAAGCCCCGCATCCCGAACGTCCTCGCCGGACGCTACGCCTCCGCCGAGCTCGCCACGCTCTGGTCGCCCGAGCAGAAGGTGAAGCTGGAGCGGCAGCTCTGGCTCGCCGTGCTGCGGGCCCAGAAGGACCTCGGGATCGAGGTGCCGGACGCGGCGCTCGCCGACTACGAGCGTGTCCTCGACACCGTCGACCTGGCCTCCATCGCCGAGCGCGAGAAGGTCACGCGGCACGACGTGAAGGCGCGGATCGAGGAGTTCAACGCCCTCGCCGGGCACGAGCACGTGCACAAGGGCATGACCTCCCGCGACCTCACCGAGAACGTCGAGCAGCTCCAGATCCGGCTCTCGCTGGAACTGATGCGCGACCGCACGGTGGCCGTCCTGGCCCGCCTGGGCAAGCTGGCCGGCGAGTACGGCGAGCTGGTCATGGCCGGCCGCTCGCACAACGTCGCCGCGCAGGCGACCACCCTCGGCAAGCGCTTCGCGACCGCCACCGACGAGCTGCTCGTCGCCTACGGCCGCATCGAGGAGCTGCTGGGCCGCTACCCGCTGCGCGGCATCAAGGGCCCGGTCGGCACCGCTCAGGACATGCTGGACCTGCTGGGCGGGGACGCCGCGAAGCTCGCGGAGCTGGAGCAGCGGATCGCCACGCACCTGGGCTTCTCGCAGGCGTTCACCTCGGTCGGCCAGGTCTACCCGCGCTCGCTGGACTACGAGGTCGTGACGACGCTGGTGCAGCTGGCGGCGGCGCCGTCGTCGCTGGCGAAGACGATCCGGCTGATGGCCGGGCACGAGCTGGTCACCGAGGGCTTCAAGCCGGGCCAGGTCGGCTCCTCGGCGATGCCGCACAAGATGAACACCCGCTCCTGCGAGCGCGTCAACGGCCTGATGGTGATCCTGCGCGGCTACGCCTCGATGACCGGCGAGCTCGCGGGCGACCAGTGGAACGAGGGCGATGTGTCCTGCTCGGTGGTGCGCCGGGTCGCGCTGCCGGACGCGTTCTTCGCGCTGGACGGTCTGCTGGAGACGTTCCTCACGGTGCTCGACGAGTTCGGCGCGTTCCCGGCGGTCGTGGCGCGTGAGCTGGACCGCTACCTGCCGTTCCTCGCGACCACCAAGGTGCTGATGGGTGCCGTGCGCGCGGGCGTGGGCCGGGAGCTCGCGCACGAGGCGATCAAGGAGAACGCCGTGGCCTCCGCGCTCGCGATGCGCGAGCAGGGCGCCGCGCGCAACGAACTGCTCGACAAGCTGGCCGCCGACGCGCGCATTCCGCTCGACCGCGCCGAGCTGGACGCGCTGATGGCCGACAAGCTGTCCTTCACGGGTGCCGCGGGCGACCAGGTCGCCGCCGTCGTCGCCCGGGTCGAGGAGATCGTGAAGCAGCACCCCCAGGCCGCGGGCTACACGCCCGGCGCGATCCTCTGACGCGTCGCACCCGATGCCCCGTTTCACGCCCGAGGAGCTTCAGGCCGCCCGCGACCGTGTCGTGCCGGACGTGGTCGCGGACGGTCTGCGGGTGCTGTTCTGCGGCATAAATCCCGGGCTGATGACGGCCGCGACGGGCCATCACTTCGCCCGCCCCGGCAACCGCTTCTGGCCGGTGCTGCACCGCTCCGGGTTCACGCCGCGGCTGCTGAAGCCCTCCGAACAGCAGGAGTTGCTGTCGTACGGGCTCGGCATCACCAATGTCGTGGCGCGGCCGACCGCTCGGGCCGACGAGCTGAGCGCCGAGGAGTACCGGGAGGGCGGGCGGCTGCTGGCGCTGAAAGTGGGGCGGCTGCGGCCGCGCTGGCTGGCCGTGGTCGGAGTGACCGCGTACCGCGCCGCGTTCGACGACCGGAAGGCCCGGGTCGGCCCGCAGTCCCGGATGGTCGGGGACACGCGGGTGTGGGTGCTGCCCAATCCGAGCGGGCTGAACGCGCACTGGACGGCCGAGACGATGGCCGAGGAGTTCGCGCGGCTGCGGGAAGCTGCCGAGAGCTGATCGCTCACGGCGGGTCCGTCTCCGTGACCAGGGCCAGCAGCCGCACCTCGTGCGACGTGTCGCGGTCGGTGACCGCCACGGCGACCCAGCGGCCGGTGCCCTCCACCTCCCACACGTACGCGACGCTCGCGCAGGCGCTCAACTCGGCCCACGGCCGGGGTATCTCCTCGCGCTCGGTGCGCAGCAGGACGGTCTGCAGGTTGTAGGGGGGCGTGTCGCCCCAGCGTGAGGCGAGAAGCTCGTAGACGGCGTCCCGGTCCTTCTCGTACTGGTCGATCGTCACCGCGTGGAGCGCCGGGTCGTCGTCGGGCGCGGCCTCTAACACCGCGGTGTGCCGGCCGGGTCCGGAGACGCCGACGTCCGACGGGCCGTGCTCCGCCGGAAAGGGGCGGTAGCACAGCTCGTCGATGAGGGCGATGTGCTGTGCGATGTTCATGGGTCCAGTAAACCCGGCCCCACTGACACTTGGCGGGGCGTCAACCTGTTCCCGCCGTTGTTGCGGTCAGGCGTCCCGGCGGCGCAGGCTCCACGCCCCCGCCAGCAGTGCGCCCGCCGTCCACAGCGCGGTCACCCCGAGCCCCGACCACGGCCCGAGGGTGCCGTCGTAGGTCTCCCTCAGGACCAGCTGTCCCGCCTTGTCGGGCAGGAAGTCGGCGACCGTGCCCGTCGCGTCGCCGATCACGAACGACACGACGAGGATGAACGGGATCAGCAGGGACAGCGTGGCCACGCCGCTGCGCAGCAGGGCGGCGAGTCCGGCGGCGAACAGGGCCATCAGCATGAGGTAGACACCGCAGCCCACGACGCCGCGCACCTGCTCGCCGGTGCCGAGCCCGTCGGCCGCCGGGCCGAGCCCGGCCCGGGCCACGAGGAGGGCCACGAGGGCGGTCACCAGCCCTACCAGCAGCGCCGGTACGGCGATGACGGCCGCCTTGGCCGCGAACCACCGGCCGCGCCGCGGCACCGCGGCCAGCGAGAGCCGGAGCGCGCCCGACTGGAACTCCGACGACACGGCCATGGCCCCGAAGGAGACGGCCGCGATCTGCCCCGCCACGACCCCGGACAGGGCCGTGAACAGCGGGTCGAAGTCAGGGTCCGACGTCCCGGAGACACCGGCGATCGCGGAGAACGCCGTGGTCGCGGCGAACAGGGCCAGGAGCGCTCCGGGAAGCGAGCGGAGCGTACGGATCTTCAGCCACTCGGAGCGGAGGACAGGGGTGAGTTCCATGGTCATGCCTCCTGCGGCTGCTGTGCGGTGAACTCGGTCTCGGCCGACGTGAGGTCGAAGTACGCCTGCTCCAAGGTGCCCTCCTCCGCGGCGAGTTCGAGCACCGGCACACCCGCGGCCGAGGTGATGCGGCCGATGTCGTCCACGCGTGCGTGATGCACGGTCCAGTGACCGTCCACGTGCTCCACGGCCTCGTGGCCGTGCGGAGCGAGAGCCCTCTTGAGGGCCACGGGGTCGGTCGTACGAATGCGTACGCGAGGCTGCACGCGCGCGTGGATGAAGTCCCGCATCGGCGTGTCGGCGAGCAGCCGGCCCCGGCCGAGGACGACGAGGTGGTCCGCGAAGGACGCGGTCTCGTTCATCAGATGGCTGGAAACCAGGACCGTGCGGCCCTCCTCCGCGAGCCGGCGCAGCAACTGCCGGATCCACACGATGCCCTCGGGGTCGAGTCCGTTGGACGGCTCGTCCAGCATGACCACCTCGGGATCACCCAGCAGGGCGGCGGCGATGCCGAGGCGCTGGCGCATGCCCAGGGAGTACGTCCGCACCCGGCGCCGGGCCACCGAAGCCAGGCCCGTCTCTTCCAGCACCTCGTCCACCCGGCGGTCCGGGATGCGGTTGCTCGCCGCCAGGACACGGAGGTGGTCGCGGGCGGTACGGGAGCCGTGCGCGGCCTGCGCGTCGAGCAGGGCGCCGACGTGGCGCAGGGGTTCGCGCAGGGTGGAGTAGGCGCGGCCGCCGATCGTGGCGGAACCGGCGGTCGGCCGGTCGAGGCCGAGTACCAGTCGCATGGTGGTGGACTTGCCGGCGCCGTTGGGGCCGAGGAAGCCGGTGACGCGGCCGGGCAGAACACGGAAGGTGAGGCCGTCCACGGCTCGTGCGGTGCCGAACTCCTTGGTGAGGTCCTGGACTTCGATGCTGGTCATGGCAGCAGCGTGGCCGATGGTCCGGGCGGCGGGCCTCCCCCTGTGGTGGAGATCGTCTCCCCCGTGCGGGGGAGGCTCGTTGTCAGTGGCGGCTGGCACGATGGCGCAATGGTCCGCATGCTGCGCCCGTTGACGCGGGCGGTGACGTACACGCGGTTGCTGCATCTGTCCATGGCCATCGTGTGGCCGTCCCTGTGGCTGTTCATCGACGAGGCCTGGTGGACCGTGGGCACGGCGACCGTGCTGCTCGGCATCGCGGGCCTGGTCCCCGCCATGCGGGTCGTGGAGGGGTTCCAGGCCCGGCTGCTGCTGACCGGCCATCGGGACGGCGGCGAGACCCAGGAGATCATGAGCACCCCCTCGGCCACCTGGAGCGACCGTGGCCGGGTGGTGGTGTGGCTGGGGGCGCGGCTGTTCCTCGGCGTCCTGGCGTCCCATCTCTGCGTCCAGCTTCTCCTCCTCACGATGGACCTGGTGTCGACCACGATCAGTGACCAGCGTGTCGGCGGCGCCTGGCTCCCCGTCGAAGGCCCCGACCCGTGGCACGCCCTGCTCGCGCCCCTGCCCCTGATCCTCGGGGCCGCGGTCGTCGTCGGTTCGGGGCACCTCATCACCCGCATCGCCCTGCGCCTGCTCGGCCCGTCACCCGCGGAGCGTCTCGCGGCACTGGAGGAGCGCACCGAACAGCTCCTGGAACGCACGCGCATCGCCCGCGAGTTGCACGACTCCATCGGGCACGCGCTCACGGTCGCCGTGGTGCAGGCGGGGGCCGCACGGGCGTCCGGTGACCCGGAGTTCACGGACCGCGCGCTGGTCGCCATCGAGGAGACCGGCCGGGCCGCCCTGGAGGACCTGGAGCGGGTGCTGGGCGTCCTGCGCGAGTCGCGGAAGCCCGTGAGCAGCAGACCCACCCTGGTGGACGCGGACCGGCTGCTGGAGTCCGCGCGGTCCTCCGGGGCGAAGGTCGACGCCGAGGTGACCGGCCCGGTGGACACCGTGCCCGGGCCGGTGTCCCGGGAGGGCTACCGGATCCTGCAGGAGTCGCTGACCAACGCGCTGCGGCACGCCGGGGCGGTCCCGGTCCGCGTCCGCGTGCACGTCGCCGACGACACGCTCGTCCTGGCGATCCGCAACCCGCTGACGCAGCCCGTACCCGGCCCGGGACGCGGCAGCGGCCTGCGTGGCATACGCGAGCGCGCCGCCCTGCTCGGCGGGCTGGCCCGGACCGGCCCCGACGAAGGTGACTGGCAGGTTCATGTCGAGCTGCCGTTGAGTTGATCTACGCTGGTCCGATGCCGGTCACCGTTCTCCTCGTCGACGACGAACCCCTCGTGCGCGCCGGCCTGCGGGCCGTGCTGGAGGCACAGCCCGACATCGAGGTGGTCGGGGAGGCAGCGGACGGGGCGGCGGTGATCCCGCTCGTGCGGCAGCTGCGGCCCGACGTGGTCGCCATGGACGTACGGATGCCGCTGCTGGACGGTATCGAGGCCACCCGGGCGCTGCTGCGGACGGTCGACGAACCGCCGCGGATCCTCGTCGTGACGACGTTCGAGAACGACGAGTACGTGTACGAGGCGCTGCGGGCCGGTGCCGACGGGTTCCTGCTGAAGCGGGCCCGGCCGGCCGAGATCGTGCACGCGGTGCGGCTGATCGCCGAGGGCGAGTCGCTGCTGTTCCCGGCCTCGGTACGGCAGCTGGCCGCCGAGTACGGCGAGGGCGGCGGCAACCGGGCCGCGCGGGCGGCGATGGAGCGGGCCCAGCTGACCGAGCGGGAGGGCGAAGTGCTGCGGCTGATGGCGCGGGGCCTGTCGAACGCGGAGATCGCCGCCCGGCTGGTGGTGGGCACCGAGACGGTGAAGTCGCATGTGAGCGCCGTGCTGGCGAAGTTGGGAGCGAGGGACCGTACGCAGGCGGTGATCGCGGCGTACGAGTCCGGGTTCGTGGCGCCGGGCTGATCGGCGAGGGCCGGTGCGTGCCCCTCGCCGGGGTCCGCCGCGCCGAGTACGATCCGGCCAACACGCGCACGAGCTGGGAGGACGGACGGTGGGGCGGCTGACCGGCAGGGATCCCTCGCTGCTGCGCAGGATCAACTCCGCGGTGGTGCTGCACGCGCTGCGTGCCACGGACTGCGCGACGCTGACCGAGATCACCCGGGTGACGGGGCTGTCCCGGCCGACCGTCGAGGGCGTCGTCGAAGGGCTCATCGAGGCCGGTCTCGTCGTCGAGAAGGCGGCCGAGGAGGGTGCCGCCCGGCGGCAGGGGCGGCCGGCGCGGCGGTTCCGGTTCCGGGCGGAGGCGGGGCATCTGCTGGGGCTGGAGATCGGCGCGCACCGGGTGGCCGTGCTGCTGGCCGACCTGGACGGCCGGGTGATCGGCTCCCAGGCCAAGGACGTGCCCGAGACGGCCGGGGCCGACGAGCGGTTGGAGCGGCTGCGCGGCGCCGTCGCCGAACTGCTGCGCCGGGCCGGTGTCGCACGCGGCTCGCTGCGGGCCGTGGGCGTGGCCACGCCCGGGATCGTCGAGGCGGACGGCACGGTACGGCTGAGCACCGCGCTGCCCGGGTGGACGGGGCTGCGGCTGGGCGAGCGGCTGAGCCGGTCGTTCAAGTGCCCGGTCCTGGTCGAGAACGACGCCAACGCGGCGGCCGTCGCCGAGCACTGGAAGGGCGCGGCCGTCGAGTCGGACGACGTGGTGTTCGTGCTGGCGGGGCTCAGCCCCGGCGCCGGTTCACTGATCGGGGGGCGGCTGCACCGGGGCTACGGCGGGGCGGCCGGCGAGATCGGCGCGCTGCATCTCCTCGGCCGGGAGGTGACGCCGGAGACGCTGCTGTCCACCACGGACGAACCGCTGCACCCGCTCGACGAACAAGCCGTCGCCGGGGTCTTCGCACAGGCCCGCGAGGGCGACCAGCGGGCCCGCGCGGCCGTCGACCGCTTCCTCCAGCGTCTGGTCCACGACGTGGCGGCGCTGGTCCTCGCCCTCGACCCGGAACTGGTCGTCATCGGCGGCTGGGCAGCGGGCCTGGACGGCGTCCTGGACCCCCTGCGCCACGAACTGGCCCGCTACTGCCTGCGTCCCCCGCAGGTAACCCTCTCCCGCCTGGGAGACGCGGCAGTGGCGACAGGCGCCCTGCGTCTCGCCCTGGACCATGTGGAGGAACAACTGTTCACGGTCGAACGCCGCTGAACGACAACGCCCTTCTGGGGGCGCGGGGCTGTGTCGATATGCGGCTCCGCCGCGTGGGCGCGACCAGCCACAACGCACCCGCAGCCCCCACGCACCACCCCCCTACGGCGCAAGGATCAGGACGCCTGCCGCTGCGGCCCGGCGTGGATCTCCACGCCCCCCGCGTCCCCGAAGGTCAACCGACACGTGTCAGCGCGATACGTCGCGACGGACAACGCCGCCACACGCCCCGCAACCACGAACCGCGTCGTCACCACCAGCACGGGCGCTCCCGGCAGCCGGTCCAGCTCCCTCGCGTCGTCGGCCCCGGCGGAGCCGAGCTCCACCGCGTTCTCCTGCCGGTCCAGCTCCAGCCGCTGCAGCTCACGCAGCACCGCACGCGCGCGTGCCGACCCGGACGGTGCGTCGATGCCGGTCAGGTCGGGCACCGAGGACCGCGGGATGTACAGCAGCTCGGCGGCCACCGGCCGGCCT
>KE354075.1 GCA_000415505.1 Streptomyces afghaniensis 772 | reverse complement strand
TGCCGCAGCAGGGCGCCAAGGACTTCGAACTCCCCGACGAGTTCAAGAAGTTCATGGGCTGACGGCCCGTACCGTACGACACCGAGGGTGCCCCATTTCGAAAGGGGCGCCTCGGTGGTCTGTCGATGACCTGTCGGTCAGGCGTTCGGGAACGTCCAGATGTAGGGCTCGCCGTCCTCCTCGGACCAGTGCACCTCGGCGCTCTTGGCGTTCGCCGGGATCACGTACGTCTCGCAGAAGACGTGGCTCTCGCCCTGCTTCCAGCTCTCGACGTCGTACGGGTCCTCGCAGCCCGTCGCGTCCTCGGACGCCCCGATGAGGACGCTGCCGCGCTGCCCGTCGGCGAAGACCGTGGTGCCGTCGTGCACGTCGGAGCCGTCGGTGAGGGCGGGCCCGCTCTTGTGCGTGTACTTCACGTGGGCGACGGCCAGCACCTTGCCCTTGACCTTGTCCGGCTCCGAGACGGCCTTGGCCGCCTCCGCCTCGGTGCCCACGTCGACCTTCTGCGCCACGACCTCGTAGGTGACCTCGCCCGGGTCCTCCGCGACCTTGCCCGTGGCGCTCTCGCCGGTCTCCAGTTCACCGCCGGAGGCCGGCTCCGGCGAAGGGAAGACCTTGGCCTTCTCGGTGTCCGGGCTCTTCGCGTCGGCCTTGTCGCCGCCGCCACCGCAGGCGGTGAGCGCCAGAGCGAGGACGGCGACGGGCGCGACGAGACGCAGCGCGGTCTTGCGGTGCGGCACAACAGCTCCTGTATGCAGATGTGTAGGTCCCCCGAGCGGTGGATCACATTAAGCGTTCATGATCCACTTGGTGAAACCAAAAGCACGCCATGGTGCTTTCTTCACACCATTCACACCTGCACTCAAGATCTGTTCGCTATGGAATCCGAGCGATCAGATACCGGAACACATTCGGCATCCACACCGTCCCGTCCGGCCGCTGGTGCGGATGCAGCGCCTCGGTCAGCTCCTTGTCCACCTGCACCTGGTCCGTCGCCGTTATCGCCGCGTCGAACAGCCCGGTCGACTTGAGCCCGCGCACCGCGCTGTCCACATCGGCGTATCCGAAGGGGCACGCCACCCGCCCGGACCCGTCCGGCCTGAGACCGGCCCGCTGGGCGACGTCCTCCAGGTCGTCACGGAGGGCGGGGCGCCAGCTGCCCGTGCTGCGCAGCGGCTCCGCCAGCTTGGTGGCGACCCGCAGCACGGACGTCGTGGCGCACCGCTCCGGCGGACCCCAGCCGGCCAGCACCACGGCCGCTCCGCGCCCCGCCAGCGGCGTCGCCTCCGCGAGCAGCCCGCCCAGCCCCTCCGAGTCGCCCGCCAGGCACCCGATCGGCTCGAAGGCCGTCACCAGGGTGTACGCGGGAGCGCCCGGCTCCGCGGTGTCCCTCGGTGAGCCGTCGACCAGCCGGTTGCCCGCCCGCGCGCGTGTGGCCCCGGCCTCGGGCAGCAGTCGCTCCCGTGCGAGGGTCATTCTTTCGGGGGAAGCGTCGACACCGGTGACCGCCGCTCCCCGGGCGGCGGCCATCAGCAGGGCGAGTCCGGAACCGCAGCCGAGGCCGAGCAGCCGCGTCGTGGGACCCACGTCCAGTCGCTCGTAGACGGCCTCGTAGAGCGGTACGAGCATCCGCTCCTGGATTTCGGACCAGTCACGCGCGCGTGCACGCAGGTCCACGCGGGGTGCGGCCCCCGCGTGAGGCAGGTGCTGCCGCACGAGCGTAGGTGTCATAAGTAAGCGCCCCAATCCGCCGAGAGTTGCCTCTTGCCCGATTCCATGGCCCCCGTGACAGTGCGCTCGCACTACCCCCGTATGCCAGGAAACTCCCCCCTCGACCTGTCGTCCAGTGGAAAGCGGCACGGCATATGAGTTGTCATGTGCCTATGGCGAGATTTCACATTCCGGCAACGTGGGGCCGTACGATCTCGCCATGGCCAAGGCACCCGTTCTCACCCCCCAGGCGGACGATTTCCCGCGCTGGTACCAGGACTTGATCACCAAGGCGGAGCTCGCCGACAACGGTCCGGTGCGCGGCACCATGGTCATCCGACCGTACGGATACGGGCTGTGGGAGCGGATGCAGGGCGAGATGGACGCCCGCATCAAGGAGACGGGCACTCAGAACGCGTACTTCCCGCTCCTGATCCCGCAGTCGTACCTCACGCGCGAGGCGGACCACGTCGAGGGCTTCGCGCCCGAGCTGGCCGTGGTCACGCACGGCGGCGGCAAGGAACTCGAAGAGCCCGCCGTGGTCCGGCCCACCTCCGAGATGATCATCAACGACTACTTCTCGAAGTGGGTCCAGAGCTACCGCGACCTGCCGCTGCTCATCAACCAGTGGGCGAATGTCGTGCGCTGGGAGCTGCGGCCCCGCCTGTTCCTGCGCACCACCGAGTTCCTCTGGCAGGAGGGCCACACCGCGCACGCCACGTACGAGGAGGCGCGCGACTTCGCCGCGCACATTCACCGGAAGGTCTACGAGGACTTCATGGTGAACGTCCTCGCGATGGACGTCGTCCCCGGCCGCAAGACCGTCAAGGAGCGGTTCGCCGGCGCCGTCAACACCCTCACGCTCGAAGGCATGATGGGCGACGGCAAGGCCCTCCAGATGGCCACCAGCCACGAACTGGGCCAGAACTTCGCCAAGGCCTTCAGCACGCAGTACCTGTCCAAGGACGGCAAGCAGGAGCTGGTCTGGCAGACCTCCTGGGGTTCCACCACCCGCATGATCGGCGCCCTGGTGATGATGCACGGCGACGACAACGGCCTGCGCGTCCCGCCGAGGCTGGCGCAGATCCAGGCGGTGGTGCTGGCGATCAAGGGCGATGAGGCGGTTCTGGCCAAGGTCCGCGAGCTCGGCGACCGGCTGAAGGCGGCCGGGATCCGCGTCCACGTGGACGACCGCACCGACATCCCCTTCGGCCGCCGCGCCGTCGACTGGGAGCTCAAGGGGGTGCCGGTCCGGATCGAGATCGGCCCCCGCGACCTGGAGAGCGGCACCGCGATGCTGGCCCGCCGCATCCCCGGCGGCAAGGAGCCGGTCTCCCTGGACGCCCTGGTGTCGCTGCTGCCGCAGGTCCTCGAAGAGGACCAGGCCCTGCTGCTGGAGCAGTCCCGGGAGCGCCGGGAGTCCCGTACCGCCGAGGTCTCGACGATCGACGAGGCCGTCGAGGTCACGGGCGCCGGCGGCTGGGCGCGCATCCCGTGGGCGGTGCTCGGCGAGGAGGGCGAAGCCAAGCTGGCCGATCACGCGGTGACCGTACGGTGTCTGGTCGCCGAGGACGGGTCGGTGCCGGACGCCGACGACGCACCCGGTAACGTCGCGGTCGTCGCACGCGCTTACTGAGCAGGCGCAGGCGCTCACCGAGTGGGGCGCAAGGCGGCCGAAACGCCTCTTGCGTAACCGCGGACCCCTGCTTCCCCGGCGCGCGGACATCGTGTACGCGCCGGGGCGTACGCGGGGCTACGCACCACCTTGTGGTGAGCTGTGAAGCTTCTCCACAGATCAGCGCACCCGCCCTCGTCGGGACGCATCAGAGGCAACTGACGGGTACGTGCAAATTATTTGGGATGCCCCGGAATCGGAACACTGGGGCACCCCGGCTCGTTGTCATTACGTGAGCACGACACAGACACCACCTGTTCTCGCCGCAGAGCTGGCACAGGCGTGGGCCGACATTCAGCGGTACCACCCCGAGTTGCCCGACCTTGCCGCGCCAGAGTCCCTGATCGGGGAGTCGTCGTCCGCGTGCGGTCACGAGCTCTCCTTCGAGCGACTGCTCCATGAGGCAGTCCATGGCATCGCCGCCGCCCGCGGCGTCCGCGACACCTCCCGTGCCGGCCGCTACCACAACCGCAGATTCCTCGCGATCGCCGAGGAGCTGGGCCTGGACCACCCCGAGGAACCGCACCCCAGCAGCGGTTTCTCCCTGGTCACGCTCACCCCCGAGGCGAAGCGCCGCTACCGCCCGACGATGGAGCGCCTCCAGCGCGCCCTGAAGGCCCACACGGCCGCGACCTCCTCCGACACCTCCCGCACCTTCCGGGGCCCGGCCGCCCGGCACGGCTCCTCCGGCGGCGGCGTCCGCGTCAAGGCGGTCTGCGACTGCGGCCGCAACGTACGCGTCGTGCCGTCGGTCCTCGCCCAGGCGCCGATCGTCTGCGGCGGCTGCGGCAAGCCGTTCCGGATCCCGGACGTGGTGGGAGCGGTGGCCGGCTGACGTCCCACCGGCATCTCGTGGCTGCCGGTCGGGACAGCACCCGCCACTGCCGGGCAGGGCACCCGACGTACTTCACCTCCACGCCGGGTGCCCCCTCAGCCTGCCCGCGCCGTGGCGAACCCCGCGGTCAAAGCCGCCCGGCGGGGTGTGGCACAATGGCTAGCTGTACTCGACAGCCGCACAGGAACCCTCTCGCCTCCGGCTGACGCGTCCATCGGGCACTCGGGTACCGCAACCCCACGCGGCTTTCCTCGCCGTGCCCAACCACGTCAAAACCAGGAGAACCCACTCCCGTGGCAGTCAAGATCAAGCTGAAGCGTCTGGGCAAGATCCGTTCGCCTCACTACCGCATCGTCGTCGCCGACTCCCGTACCCGTCGTGACGGTCGTGCGATCGAGGAGATCGGCAAGTACCACCCGACGTACAACCCGTCGGTGATCGAGGTCGACGCCGAGCGTGTGGCGTACTGGCTCGGTGTCGGCGCCCAGCCGACCGAGCCCGTGATGGCCATCCTCAAGAAGACCGGCGACTGGCAGAAGTTCAAGGGCGAGCCCGCCCCGGCTCCGCTGCTGACGCAGCCCGAGAAGGCCGCGCGCCCGTCGTTCGAGGCTCTCGGCGGTGACGACGAGGGCAAGGGTGAGGCGATCACCCAGAAGAAGAAGGCTGAGAAGAAGGACGAGGCCGCCGCCGAGTCCGCTTCGACCGAGGCCTGAGCATGCTCGAGGAGGCTCTCGAGCACCTCGTGAAGGGCATCGTCGACAACCCTGACGATGTGCAGGTCGCCTCGCGCAACCTGCGCCGCGGGCGAGTGCTCGAGGTCCGGGTCCACCCGGACGACCTCGGCAAGGTGATCGGCCGCAACGGCCGCACCGCACGCGCCCTGCGTACCGTCGTGGGCGCCATCGGCGGTCGCGGTGTCCGCGTCGACCTCGTCGACGTGGACCACGTCCGCTGACGCTTCAATGCAACCGGCTCGGGCCGGGGATGGCCTGAGGGCCGTCCCCGGCCCGCAGTCGTATGACAGGAGACTGGACACGTGCAGTTGGTAGTCGCACGGATCGGCCGCGCCCATGGCATCAAGGGCGAGGTCACCGTCGAGGTACGGACCGACGAGCCTGAGCTGAGGCTCGCCCCCGGCGCCGTACTCGCCACCGATCCCGCCGCCGCGGGACCCCTCACCATCGAGACGGGCCGCGTCCACAGCGGCCGTCTCCTGCTGCGCTTCGAGGGCGTCAGCGACCGCACCGGCGCCGAAGCCCTGCGCAACACCCTCCTGATCGCCGAGATCGACCCGGAGGAACTGCCCGAGGGCGAGGACGAGTACTACGACCACCAGCTCATCGACCTCGACGTGGTCACCGCGGACGGCACGGAGGTCGGCCGGATCACGGAGATTTCGCACCTGCCCACCCAGGACCTGTTCATCGTGGAGCGCCCCGACGGCAGCGAGGTGATGATCCCCTTCGTCGAGGAGATCGTCACCGAGATCGACCTGGAGGAGCAGAAGGCCGTCATCACCCCGCCGCCGGGCCTGATCGACGACCGCGCGGAGATCGCGTCCAGCCGGGAAGAGACCGCGGGCGCGGAAGAGACCGGCGGGGCCGAGTCGTAATGCGCCTCGACGTCGTCACGATCTTCCCCGAATACCTGGAACCGCTGAACGTCTCCCTCGTCGGCAAGGCACGCGCGCGTGGACAGCTGAACGTGCACGTCCACGACCTGCGTTCCTGGACCTACGACCGCCACAACACCGTCGACGACACGCCCTACGGCGGCGGCCCCGGCATGGTCATGAAGACCGAGCCCTGGGGAGAGGCGCTGGACTCCGTCCTGGCCGACGGCTACGAGACCGGCTCCCACGCGCCCGCCCTCATCGTGCCCACGCCCAGCGGCCGCCCCTTCACCCAGGAACTCGCCGTCCACCTCTCCGAGCGGCCCTGGCTGATCTTCACGCCGGCCCGCTACGAGGGCATCGACCGGCGCGTCGTCGACGAGTACGCGACGCGGATGCCGGTGTACGAGGTGTCCATCGGCGACTACGTCCTGGCCGGCGGCGAGGCGGCCGTCCTCGTCGTCACGGAGGCCGTGGCGCGGCTGCTGCCCGGCGTCCTGGGCAACGCCGAGTCCCACCGGGACGACTCCTTCGCGCCCGGCGCCATGGCGAGCCTGCTGGAAGGCCCCGTCTACACCAAGCCACCCGAGTGGCGCGGCCGGGACATCCCCGACGTGCTCCTCAGCGGCCACCACGGGAAGATCGCCCGCTGGCGGCGCGACGAGGCCCTGAAGCGCACGACGGCCCACCGGCCCGACCTCATCGAGCGGTGCGACCCCAAGGCCTTCGACAAGAAGGACCGCGAGATGCTGTCCATCCTGGGCTGGGAACCGGACCCCGAGGGGGAGCCGTACGGCCGATTTTGGCGCAGGACCGACGGCGTGGAAGAATAGCCAGCTGTTGTGCGTCCGTCCGGCGCGCGCCCCTGCCACAGGGGGAGACGACGCCCGCTCCGACCCGCACAGCCCTGATCCAGAACACCTAGTTTCCGTTGATGACCTGTGGCATCAGCGAGGAAAGCAGACGAAATGTCTCACCTGCTCGACACCGTCGACTCCGCGTCGCTGCGCAGCGACGTCCCCGCCTTCCGCCCGGGCGACACGGTCAACGTGCACGTCCGCGTCATCGAGGGCAACCGCTCCCGTGTGCAGCAGTTCAAGGGTGTGGTGATCCGCCGCCAGGGTGCCGGCGTCCGCGAGACCTTCACGGTCCGCAAGGTCTCCTTCTCCGTCGGCGTCGAGCGCACCTTCCCGGTGCACACCCCGATCGTGGAGAAGATCGAGCTCGTCACCAAGGGTGACGTCCGCCGCGCCAAGCTGTACTACCTGCGCGAGCTGCGCGGCAAGGCCGCGAAGATCAAGGAGAAGCGCGAGAACTGAGCGCTCTGAGGAGTTCACATCGGGGCCGGATAGCATCTGGCTCCGATGGACACCGAAGCTCAGCCGACGGAGCGCGACCGCTCCTCCCGCCCTACCGACTCCGAGGACGCCTCGGAGCCCGGACGGCCGGAGGAACGGTCGCGTTTCGCGTTGTCGCGTGTCACCGAGTGGGTCCCGGGCGGCCGGATCACTCTGACGCTGCTGGCCTGCCTGCTCTTCCTGCTGCTGCTCAGCACGTTCGTGCTGCGGCCGTTCCAGATCCCCAGCGGATCCATGGAACAGGGATTGAGGATCGGGGACCGGGTTCTCGTAAATAAGTTGGCGTACCGTTTCGGAGCCGAGCCGCAGCGGGGAGACATCGTCGTGTTCGACGGGACCGGGTACTTCGGGCACGCGGACTACATCAAACGCGTTGTCGGCGTGGGGGGAGACCACGTGGTCTGCTGCGACGAGGAGGGGAGGATCCAGGTGAACGGCCGGCCGGTCGACGAGTCGGGCTTCCTCTACCCCGGCGACAGCCCCTCCACCGTGCCCTTCGACGTCGTCGTGCCCGCCGGCACCCTGTTCCTCCTCGGCGACCACCGCGGCGACTCCAGCGACTCCCGCGACCACCTCGGCTCGCCCGGCGGCGGCATGATCCCGGTCGACGAGGTGATCGGCCGCGCCGACTGGATCGTCTGGCCCTTCGGGCACGCCACCCGTCTGCACCGCCCCGACGCCTACGCGCGCGTGCCCGCTGCCGCCGCCGGAAGGGCGGGCGCCCATGGGTAACCGCGGAAAACCGCGCGGCGTCCCCGCCGGCCCCGCCGAAAACCTGCTGCCCACCGGCGCCCGGCGCGCCGCCGGCCCGTCCGGCGGCCGTACGCGCGCCGAGCGGCGCAAGCTCCAGAAGAAGGTCAAGCGGCGCCGCAGGCGCGGTGCCGTCAAGGAGATACCGCTCCTCGTCGGCGTCGCCGTCCTGATAGCGCTCGTACTGAAGACGTTCCTCGTCCAGGCCTTCGTCATCCCGTCCGGCTCCATGGAGCAGACGATCCAGATCGGCGACCGCGTCCTGGTCGACAAGCTCACCCCGTGGTTCGGCTCCAAGCCGCAGCGCGGGGACGTCGTCGTCTTCAAGGACCCCGGCGGCTGGCTCCAGGACGAGCAGACCAGCCTTCCGAAGGACGACCCCATCGTCATCAAGCAGGTCAAAGAAGGGCTCACCTTCATCGGCCTGCTGCCGTCCGACAACGAGAAGGACCTCATCAAGCGGGTCGTCGGCGTCGGCGGAGACCGCGTCAAGTGCTGCGACACCCAAGGGCGCGTGACCGTCAACGGCATCCCGCTGAACGAGGACTACCTCTACCCCGGCAACGCCCCGTCCGACACGCCGTTCGACATCACCGTCCCCCCGGGCCGGCTGTGGGTGATGGGCGACCACCGGAACAACTCCGCGGACTCCCGCGCCCACCAGGACACCGACTACGGCGGCACGGTCTCCGAGGAGGAGGTCGTCGGCCGCGCCATGGTCATCGCCTGGCCCTTCGGGCACTGGAGCACCCTGGAGGAACCGAACACCTACGCCTCCGTGTCCGACTCGGCCCCCGGGTCGACCGCCGCTGCCGAACTGTCGCATAGGGTTGCTTCCGACGATTCGAACGGAACGATCCAGCTCCCGACCCCTGCGGAACTCCCGCTCGTTATGGGAGTGGTGGGCCTGCGTCGTGTGTGGGGCAGGCGGCGGCACAGAGTGAGGAGTTGGCGTGGGGGATGTGGCGGTTGGCGCACGGTCCGGACACGACGGCGAGGAGCACCGCGGACGCCCCGCGCAATCCGCCGTCCCGGCCGCGGACAGCGCCGTGACCTCCGGGAATGACTCCGGGGCAGCCGAGGACGACAGGGTGACAGGCGAGCACAGCACAGCCGAGGGCGAGGGGCCGGGAGGCACGGCCAGGACGCCGAAGAAGCAACGCTCCTTCTGGAAGGAGCTGCCCATCCTGATCGGCATCGCGCTGGTGCTCGCGTTGCTGATCAAGACCTTCCTGGTGCAGGCGTTCTCCATCCCCTCCGACTCGATGCAGAACACCCTCCAGCAGGGCGACCGTGTCCTGGTCGACAAGCTGACCCCCTGGTTCGGCTCCGAGCCCGAGCGCGGCGAGGTCGTCGTCTTCCACGACCCGGACAACTGGCTGGCGGGCGAGCCGACGGCGGACCCGAACGCCCTGCAGACGTTCCTCAGCTGGATCGGCCTCATGCCGTCCGCGGAGGAGAAGGACCTCATCAAGCGGGTCGTCGGTGTCGGCGGCGACACGGTCGAGTGCAAGGGCACGGGCCCGCTGACGGTCAACGGCAAGGCGCTGGACGAGCGGTCGTACGTCTACGCGGGCAACACGCCGTGCAGCGTCGACGACCAGGGCGGTCAATTCAAGGTAAAGGTTCCCAAGGGCTACATCTGGGTCATGGGCGACCACCGGCAGAACTCCCGGGACTCCCGCTACAACCAGTCCGACGAGCACCACGGCATGGTCCCGGTGAAGGACGTCGTCGGCCGGGCCATCGTCATCGCCTGGCCGATCAACCGCTGGGACAACCTGCCGGTGCCGGACACCTTCGACCAGTCCGGTCTGGGCGCGGTCGGCCCGGCGGTGGCGCCGCAGGGGCTGGCGCTGCTGGGTGTGGTGCCGGTGGTGCTGTGGCGCCGCAGGAAGCAGTGATCCCGACGGTGGGCTGACCCCGGTCGGTACCCCCGGGTAGGGTGCGGACCCATGGGTGGCGAGAGCATGACGCACACGGCCCCGCGCAGCGGTGGCACAGGCTCGGGCCCGGTGGGCAGCCGGACCGGACAGCGGTTGTCCGGGCTGGCCGTCGCACTGGGCCTTGTGCTGTTCCTCGGGGGTTTCGCCTGGGGAGCGGTGGTCTACCGGCCGTACACGGTGCCCACCAGCTCGATGACCCCGACGATCGACGCGGGCGACCGGATCCTGGCGCAGCGCGTCGACGGTGGCGAGGTGCGCCGCGGTGACGTCGTCGTCTTCAAGGACGCCACCTGGGCCAACGCCCCGATGGTCAAGCGCGTGGTCGCCGTCGGCGGCGACACGGTCTCCTGCTGCCAGGACGGCAAGCTGAAGGTCAACGGCAAGGAGATCGACGAGACGTACCTGCCCAAGGGCACACCGGCGGAGATGAGCAACTTCCCGACCGTGACCGTCCCCAAGGGCCGTCTCTTCCTGCTCGGTGACGAGCGTGGCAACTCCGTGGACTCCACCGCCCACCTGACCGACGCCGCCAGCGGCACGGTGGCACGCTCCGCCGTGGACGCCCGCGTCGACTCGGTCGTCTGGCCCATGAAGGGCATGCTGGAGCGGCCCACCGGCTTCGAGGCGCTCGGCACCCTGTCCTCGCCGGGTCCGCTGCGGACGATCACCGCCCTGGTGATCGCCGGTGCCGTGCTCGTCCTGGGCGGGGGTGCCTACGGTCCCGTCGCCAAGCGCACGGGCGCGTCCCGGGCCCGGCAGGCGAGTGCGGAGCCCGCAGATGTCCGCTGAGGCCGTGGGGGCGGGCCAGGACAGCTACGAGGGCGGGCTGCGCAAGGTAGCCCGGGTCGTGCTGCTCGACCCGCAGGACCGCATCCTGCTGCTGCACGGGCACGAGCCGGACGATCCGGCCGACGACTGGTGGTTCACGCCCGGCGGCGGTGTGGAGGGCGAGGAGACCCGTGAAGAGGCCGCCCTGCGGGAACTCGCCGAGGAGACGGGCATCACCGAGGTCGAGCTGGGCCCGGTGCTGTGGCGGCGGATGTGCTCGTTCCCGTTCGCGGGCCGCCGCTGGGACCAGGACGAGTGGTACTACCTGGCTCGGACGGACCGAACGGCGGTCGAGGCCGCGGGGCTGACCGAGCTGGAGAGGCGCAGTGTCGCCGGAGCGCGCTGGTGGACGTGTCCGGAACTTTGCCGGGCACATGAGACGGTGTATCCGACCAGACTCGCCGGGCTGCTGCGCACGCTGCTCGACGAAGGTCCCCCGGCCAGGCCCGTGATCCTTGACCCGGAAATCGTCTAGGGGCGCACGGGACTGGCGCACAATGGTGGGATCGCACGGCTGAAGGGGAACATGCCATGAGCGCCGAGGACCTCGAGAAGTACGAGACCGAGATGGAGCTGAAGCTCTACCGGGAGTACCGCGATGTCGTCGGTCTGTTCAAATACGTGATCGAGACCGAGCGGCGCTTCTACCTGACCAACGACTACGAGATGCAGGTGCACTCGGTCCAGGGTGAGGTGTTCTTCGAGGTGTCCATGGCGGACGCCTGGGTGTGGGACATGTACCGGCCGGCGCGGTTCGTGAAGCAGGTCCGGGTCCTCACGTTCAAGGACGTGAACATCGAGGAGCTGAACAAGAGCGATCTCGAACTGCCGAGCGGGTGATGTTGGGTGACCTGCACCTGGAAGGGTGACGGAGTTTTCCACAGCCGCTGAGCTGTCCACCAAGATCCACTTCGTGGGGACGGCTGCGTGATCGTTGGCGCCGGAGGTGGTGCCGACATGAACGCACGCAGTGCGATGGGCAGGTACGGAGAGACTCTGGCGGCCCGGCGGCTGGCGGAGACCGGACTGACGGTCCTGGAGCGCAACTGGCGCTCGGGCCGGGCCGGTGAGATCGACATCGTGGCCAGGGACGGGGACGTCCTGGTCGTCTGCGAGGTGAAGACCCGCAGGGAGGGCCCCTTCGAGCATCCGATGGCCGCCGTGACCCCACAGAAGGCGGAGCGGCTGCGGGACCTCGCCGAGCGGTGGATCCAGACACACGGGGGCGCACCGCCCGGCGGGGTCCGCATCGACGTGGTCGGGGTGCTGCTGCCGGCCCGCGGCGCGGCCGTGGTCGAGCACGTGCGGGGGGTGGCCTGATGGGATTCGCCCGTACGTGTTCGGTGGCGCTGGTGGGCGTCGAGGGCGTGGTCGTCGAGGTCCAGGCCGACCTGGAACCGGGCGTCGCGGCGTTCACGCTGGTGGGACTGCCCGACAAGAGCCTGACGGAGAGCCGGGACCGGGTGCGTGCCGCGGTCGTCAACTCGGGCGCGGCCTGGCCCCAGAAGAAACTCACGGTCGGCCTGAGCCCGGCCTCCGTCCCCAAGTCCGGCAGCGGCTTCGACCTGGCCGTCGCGGCAGCGGTCCTCGGCGCGGCGGAGCGCATCGACCCCCGTGTCCTCGCCGACATCGTGATGATCGGCGAACTGGGGCTGGACGGGCGGGTACGGCCGGTGCGGGGGGTGTTGCCCGCGGTGCTGGCGGCGGCGGATGCGGGATACGAGCAGGTGGTGGTGCCGGAGTGTGCCGCCGCCGAAGCGTCCCTCGTGCCCGGGGTGTCCGTCCTGGGCGTCCGGAGCCTGCGCCAGCTGATCGCCATCCTGGCCGACGAACCCGTGCCCGACGAGGATCCGGACGAGCAGGGCCGCCCGGATCCGCTCCTGGCCGGCCTGCGCATGCCGGGCACGGGCGCCGCCACGGGCATGCACAGCGTCGGCGCGGCCCAGCACGAGCCCGGCCACGACCTGGCGGACGTCGTCGGGCAGATCTCCGCCCGCACAGCGGTGGAGGTGGCCGCTGCGGGCGGACACCACCTGTTCCTGGAAGGGCCTCCCGGCGCAGGCAAGACGATGCTCGCGGAGCGGCTGCCCGCCATCCTGCCCCGGCTCGGCCGGCAGGAGTCACTGGAGGTCACCGCTGTCCACTCGGTGGCGGGCCTGCTGCCCCCGGGCAAGCCCCTGATCGACGTCGCCCCGTACTGCGCCCCGCACCACTCGGCCACCATGCAGGCCCTCGTCGGCGGCGGCCCGGGCATCGCGCGGCCCGGCGCGGTGTCGCTGTCCCACCGGGGAGTCCTCTTCCTGGACGAGACCCCCGAGTTCAACAGCCAGGCCCTGGACGCCCTGCGCCAGCCGCTGGAGGCGGGGCATGTCGTCATCGCGCGCAGTGCGGGAGTGGTGCGCTTTCCGGCGAAGTTCCTGATGGTGCTCGCGGCCAACCCCTGCCCCTGCGGCCGGTTCTCGCAGCGGGACGACCTGTGCGAGTGCCCGCCCTCGGCGGTCCGCCGCTACCAGGCCAGGCTCTCCGGCCCGCTGCTCGACCGGGTCGACCTGCGCGTGGAGGTCGACCGCGTCACCCGCACCGAGCTGACCTCCTCCGGCGCGCGGGGCGAGTCCACCGCGACGGTCGCCGACCGGGTACGGGCGGCCCGGGAGCGGGCCACGGAGCGCCTCGCCGGCACTCCGTGGCGCACGAACAGCGAGGTACCCGGCCGCGAGCTGCGCAGCCGCTGGTACGCCGCGTCCGGGGCGATGGACGAGGCCGAGCGGAACCTGGAGCGGGGCGTCCTGACCGCCCGCGGCCTCGACCGCGTCCTGCGCGTGGCCTGGACCATCGCCGATCTCGTCGGCCACGACCGGCCCGACGCGACCGACATCGCCCTCGCGCTCCAGCTGCGCACCGGTGTCCCGAGGGGCGTCCCCATGGCCATCGGAGCGCTGACATGAGCGCCGCCGACGAACCGGACGAGGAGCTGTTCGCCCGGGTCTTCCTCACCCGTGTCATCGAGCCCGGTGACGAGATCGGTGGGCGGTGGGTGCGGGAGTACGGGGTGCGGGAGGTGGCCCGGCGGCTGGCGGAGGGTGGACGGCCCCTGGCCGGGGTGAGCGGGAAGCGGTGGAAGGGCCTGCTGGCCAGAGCCGAGGTGGCCCGGCCGCGTGCGGACCTCGCCGTCGCCCGGGAGGCCGGGGTGCGGTTCGTCCGCCCCGGGGACGCGGAGTGGCCGGGGCAGCTCGATGATCTCGGGGATGCCCGGCCGCTGGGGCTGTGGGTGCGGGGGCGGGCCAGTCTGCGGATGTGGGCGCTGAGGTCGGTGGCCGTCGTCGGCGCCCGCGCCTGCACCGAGTACGGGGCGCACATGGCGGCCACCCTCGCCGCCGGCCTCGCCGAGCAGGGCTGGGTCGTGGTGTCCGGCGGCGCCTACGGAGTCGACGGCGCCGCCCACCGCGGTGCCCTCGGCGCGGGCGGCGCCACCGTCGCCGTCCTCGCCTGTGGCGTCGACCGCCCCTACCCGCGCGGACACACCCAGCTGATCGGCAGAATCGCCGACCAGGGACTGGTCATCGGCGAGTTGCCGCCCGGCGATCACCCGACACCCAGCCGGTTCATCCTGCGCAACCGGGTGATCGCGGCACTCACCCGCGGCACCGTGGTCGTCGAGGCCGCCCACCGCAGCGGCTCCCTGGTCACGGCACGGGCGGCACAGCGCCTCGGCCGGTACACCATGGGCGTACCGGGCCCGGCCACCAGCGGGCTGTCCGCCGGGGTGCACGAGCTGCTGCGCGGCGAGGCCGCCCTGGTCACCGACGCCGCGGACGTCGTCGAGCTGGTCGGCGACATCGGACAGCTGGCCCCCGACCGGCGCGGCCCCGTCCTGCCCCGGGACCTGCTGGCACCGGCCGCCCGGCAGGTGCTCGCCGCCCTGCCGGGCGGCCGGGCGGCCCGGCCGGACGAGATCGCGCGCCGCGCGCAGACCGCACAGGACGACGCGATCGCGAGACTGTACGAACTCCGGGCACTCGGTTACGTCGAACGACACGGCGACGGCTGGAAGTTGACACGCCAGGCGATGGTGTCGGTCCGCGGCGGTCCGGAGCCATGCTGACCGCGCCGGTTCGGCCGTCCGGGGGAACCCCGACACGCCTTGGAAATTCCCCCAGTTGGGGCTCTCCGGTGATCACACCGAGCCCGCTCGCCGACCCGGTGGGACGCCCTCCGGAACGTATCTGCGTCCGTCCTGGCCTCCGTCCTTCGCGCACCGCGACACCCCAGTCACGCTACGCTCACGAGGATCCCGACACGGACAGGCAACTCGACATCAGACAGACAGCCCACCCCAGCAGCACCACTCCGCAGCAGAACGGCACAAGGCGACGAATGCCCCAGCACACCTCCGGGTCCGACCGGGCGGCGATCCCCCCAGCCGCCCGTGACGGTGGCAGCGTGCGGCCGCCCGCTCCCTCGACGCTCGACGAGCTGTGGCGGTCGTACAAGGCGACGGGGGACGAGCGGCTGCGGGAGCAGCTGATCCTGCACTACTCGCCGCTCGTGAAGTACGTCGCCGGCCGGGTCAGCGTGGGCCTGCCGTCCAACGTCGAGCAGGCGGACTTCGTCTCCTCCGGGGTGTTCGGACTGATCGACGCGATCGAGAAGTTCGACATCGACCGCGAGATCAAGTTCGAGACGTACGCGATCACCCGGATCCGGGGCGCGATGATCGACGAGCTGCGGGCCCTGGACTGGATCCCCCGGTCCGTGCGGCAGAAGGCGCGCAACGTGGAGCGCGCGTACGCCACGCTGGAGGCCCGGCTGCGGCGGACGCCGACCGAGGGCGAGGTGGCCTCCGAGATGGGCATCGCGGTGGAGGAACTCCACGCGGTGTTCAGCCAGTTGTCGCTGGCCAACGTGGTGGCTCTGGAGGAGCTGCTGCACGGCGGGGGCGAGGGCGGCGACGGCCTGAGCGTCATGGACACGCTGGAGGACACCGCCGCCGACAACCCCGTGGAGGTCGCCGAGGACCGGGAGCTCCGCCGGTTCCTCGCGCGGGCGATCAACACGCTGCCCGAGCGCGAGAAGACCGTGGTCACGCTGTACTACTACGAGGGGCTCACCCTTGCCGAGATCGGGAACGTGCTGGGCGTGACCGAGAGCCGGGTCAGCCAGATCCACACCAAGTCGGTGCTCCAGCTGAGGGCGAAACTGGCGAGCTTCGGCCGCTGACCTGGCCGGATGGG
>KE354074.1 GCA_000415505.1 Streptomyces afghaniensis 772 | reverse complement strand
GGTCCCGGCGCAGTTCCTGGCCGAGGACCTTGTGGTTCTCCATGGCGAGCGAGTCGCCGAGGTACAGCACGGTGGGCGCCTGCACGGGGGCCCGGGCGCTGGGGGACGCGGGGGCCCGCTGATGCGTGGTCGCGGACACGTCCGGGGCGGACGGCGGGGGAGTCCCGGGCCCGGACGACGGATCACCGCACGCGCCGAGCAGCAACCCCGCCACCAGCACACCCACGATCCACGGTCTGCGCATCAGGCAACTCCCGCCCCCGGCCGGTGAAACGGCTCACCAGGCAAGCACAGCCGGACCCCGAGGGGAAGACACGTCACGACGAGTCGTTCACCGGCACCGCCGCCCCGTCGAACCGCCCGGCCTTGAGATCCGCGAGCGCCGCCACGGCCCGGGACAGCGGATACGGATGCGTGGGGGAGGAGTGTCGGTGAGGTGGATGCCGGCGACGGCCAGGACGCCGCCGCGGTCCGGTGCGCGGAGGGCGAGCGGGACCAGTTCGCCGACG
>KE354073.1 GCA_000415505.1 Streptomyces afghaniensis 772 | reverse complement strand
ACAAGCAGGTCCGAATGTAAGTCAAACTATTGACAGGGCGTCCCCCGCCGCCTACACCTGTAGGGCGGCAGGTCCCAGGTCACCCACGCCCCACGGTGTCAGGAGGCCCCCGGACCCGCATCCCCAGCTTCCCGAGGAGGTCGCGCATGGCCGAGCCAGCCCAGTATTTCGACTTGATCACGATGGGCCGCATCGGGGTCGACCTCTATCCCCTCCAGACCGGCGTCCCGCTGCCCCAGGTGGAGACGTTCGGGAAATTTCTGGGAGGTTCGGCGGCCAATGTGGCGGTCGCCGCGGCGCGCCTCGGACGCCGTACGGCCGTGATCACCCGGACCGGCAACGACCCCTTCGGCACCTATCTGCACGAGGAGCTGACGTCCTTCGGCGTCGACGACCGCTGGGTCACCCCGGTCGACGCCTACCCGACGCCGGTCACCTTCTGCGAGATCTTCCCGCCGGACGACTTCCCGCTGTACTTCTACCGCCGCCCCAAGGCTCCCGACCTGGAGATCCACACCGACGAGCTGGACTTCTTCGCGATCCGCGGGGCCCGGATCTTCTGGATCACCGGGACCGGCCTGAGCGAGGAGCCGAGCCGCTCCGCCACGCTCGCCGCCCTCAAGGCCCGCGACAAGGCGGGCATCACCGTCTTCGACCTCGACTGGCGGCCGATGTTCTGGGCCGACCCCGAGGAGGCCCGCCCGTACTACCGCGAGGCCCTGCGCCACGCCACGGTCGCGGTCGGCAACCTCGACGAGTGCGAGATCGCCACCGGCGTGCGCGAGCCGCAGGCCTGCGCGGACGCGCTGCTGGAGGCGGGCGTGGAGCTGGCCGTCGTCAAGCAGGGTCCCAAGGGCGTGCTGGCCGTGCACCGGGACGGCACCCGGGCCGAGGTGCCGCCGGTGCCGGTCGAGGTCGTCAACGGCCTGGGCGCGGGAGACGCCTTCGGCGGCTCGCTCTGCCACGGCCTGCTCGCCGGCTGGGACCTGGAGCGGACCATGCGCCACGCCAACGCCGCCGGCGCCCTCGTCGCCTCACGCCTCGCCTGCTCCTCCGCGATGCCCGCCGAGTCCGAGGTCGAGAACCTCCTCGCCACGGTGTCGTCGCCGAGCACGAGTCACTGAACGGAGCCTGCATTGAACATCGGCATCCCCGACCTCACCACGGTCCGGGCCCGCAATCCCGAGGCCGTCGCCGAGGCGGCGGCCCGCCGGGTGCGCCGCCCGCTGATCGGCGACAGCGGCCGGCTGATGATCGTGGCCGCCGACCACCCGGCGCGCGGCGCCCTCGGGGTCGGCGACCGGCGCCTGGCCATGGCCAACCGCGCCGATCTGCTGGAACGGCTCTGCGTCGCGCTGTCGAGGCCCGGGGTCGACGGGGTGCTCGCCACCGCCGACATCCTGGAGGACCTGCTCCTGCTCGGGGTGCTGGAGAACAAGGTCGTCATGGGCTCGATGAACCGCGGCGGCCTCGCCGGCGCGACGTTCGAGATGGACGACCGTTTCACCGGCCACCGCGCCGAGGACATCGCCCGGCTCCGCTTCGACGCAGGCAAGCTCCTGGTGCGCATCGACTACGACGACCCTGGTTCGCTCACCACCCTGGAGACCACCGCGCGGGCGATCGACGCCATGGCGGCCCGGCAGCTCCCCCTGTTCGTCGAGCCGTTCATCTCCCGGCGGGTCGACGGCAAGGTGCGCAACGACCTGTCCGCCGAGGCCGTCACCCGGTCCATCGCGATCTCCTCGGGGCTGGGCGGCACCTCCGCCTACACCTGGCTGAAGCTGCCCGTCACCGACGACCCGGACGACATGGCCGAGGTCCTGGAGACCTCCACGCTCCCGGTCGTGCTGCTCGGCGGCGAGGTCGGCGGCGACCAGGAGGGCGCGTACGAACGCTGGCGTAAGGCCCTGCGCCTGCCCACCGTGCAGGGCATGGTCGTCGGGCGCTCGCTGCTCTACCCGGCCGGGGGCAGCGTGGAAGAGGCAGTGGACACGGCCGTCGGTCTGTTGTGAGTCGCTCTGTCGGCCTGTTGTGACCCGAAAGGCACACGATGACGTATCACCTCCCCGCGGGTAAGGCCCTCGGTGGCCCCTACATCGTCGACGTCACGCCCGAGAAGGCCGGCTGGGGACACTCCAGCCTGCGGATCCTGGAGCTGCCGCCGGGCGGCACGCACTCCTTCGAGGCCGGCGACAGCGAGTGGATCGTCGTCCCGCTGAGCGGCGGCTGCACGGTCGCCGCGGCGGACGACTTCGGCCAGGACACCTTCGAGCTCCAGGGCCGCAAGGACGTCTTCAGCGGCGTCAGCGACTTCGCGTACGTACCGCGCGACGCCCGGGCGACCGTGACGTCCGCCGCCGGTGGCCGCTTCGCGCTGACCGGCGCGCGCTGCACCCGCCGGCTGCCCGCCCGCTACGGCCCCGCCTCCGAGGTGCCCGTGGAACTGCGGGGCACCGGCAACTGCTCCCGGCAGGTCAACAACTTCGGCGCGGCCGGGGTCTTCGAGTGCGACAAGCTCATCGCGGTCGAGGTGATCACCCCTGGCGGCAACTGGTCGTCGTTCCCGCCGCACAAGCACGACGAGCACCGGCCGGGCGAGGAGTCCGTGCTGGAGGAGATCTACTACTTCGAGTTCGCGGGCCACGACGGCATCCCCGGCCTCGGCTACCAGCGCGTCTCCCCGTCCGGCCCGGGCCGGGACACCGACGTGCTGGCGGAGGTCCGCGACGGTGACGTCGTCCTGATCCCGGACGGCTGGCACGGGCCGTCGATGGCCACGCCCGGCCACCACATGTACTACCTCAACGTCATGGCGGGCCCGGAGGCCGAGCGCGCCTGGCTGATCTGCGACCACCCCGACCACGCCTGGGTCCGCGACACCTGGCCGGACCAGCCGGTCGATCCCCGACTCCCTCTCTACACCGCCCCGGAGACCTCCGCATGAGCGCCACCACCCGCCGACTGACGACCGCCCAGGCGCTGGTGCGGTTCCTGTCCGTCCAGTACACCGAGCGGGACGGCGTGCGGCGCCGGCTGATCGCCGGGACCTGGGGCATCTTCGGCCACGGCAACGTGGCCGGTGTCGGCCAGGCCCTCCTGGAGGCGGGCGAGCACGTCATGCCGTTCCACCAGGGCCGCAACGAGCAGTCGATGGTGCACGCGGCGGTCGGCTACGCCCGGCAGCTCAACCGCCTGTCCGCGCAGGCGGTGACGACCTCGATCGGCCCGGGCGCCACCAACCTGGTCACCGGTGCCGCCCTGGCGACGATCAACCGGCTGCCGGTGCTGCTCCTGCCCGGCGACTACTTCGCCACGCACTCCGCCGACCCGCTGCTCCAGCAGCTGGAGCACCCGGTCGAGGCCGACGTGTCGGTCAACGACACCCTGCGCCCGGTGTCGAGGTACTTCGACCGGATCACCCGCCCCGAGGCGCTGATCCCGTCGGCGCTCCAGGCGATGCGGGTGCTGGCCGACCCGGCCGAGACCGGCGCCGTCACCCTGGCCCTGCCGCAGGACGTGCAGGCGGAGGCGTACGACTGGCCGGAGGAGTTCTTCGCCGAGCGCGTCTGGTACGTACGGCGTCCCGCGCCGGACCCGGTGGAGCTGACGGCGGCCGTCGAGGCGATCCGGTCGGCCGAGCGGCCCCTGATCGTGGCGGGCGGCGGCGTCCACCACAGCGAGGCCGAGGCGGCGCTGAAGGCGTTCGTGGAGGCCACCGGCATCCCGGTCGCCTCCACCCAGGCCGGCAAGGGTGCCCTGCGGTACGACCACCCCGCCGACCTCGGCGGCATCGGCCACACCGGCACGGCGGTCAGCGACGACCTCGCCCGCACCGCCGACCTCGTCATCGGCGTCGGCACCCGCTACACGGACTTCACCACGGCCTCCGGCACGCTCTTCCAGAGCCCGGACGTGCGGTTCCTCAACCTCAACATCACCGGCTTCGACGCGCACAAGCTGGCCGCGCACACGCTGGTGTGCGACGCGAGGTCCGGTCTCGAAAGGCTGCTGGAGGAGCTCTCGGGCCACCGGGTGAGCGAGGCGTACGAGGCCGAGTACCGCGCCGGCAAGGAGCGCTGGGACGAGGTCGTCGAGGCGGCCTACCGCGCCGACGACGAAAGCGCGGTCCCCACCCAGACGCAGGTGCTCGGCGCGCTGGACGCGGCCGTGGGCGACGAGGACGTGGTGATCAACGCGGCCGGCTCGCTCCCCGGCGACCTGCACAAGCTGTGGCGCTCCCGCAGCCCGCGCCAGTATCACCTGGAGTACGGCTACTCCTGCATGGGCTACGAGATCCCGGCCGGCATCGGCGTCCAGCAGGCCGCCCCGGGTACGCCGGTGTGGGCACTGGTCGGCGACGGCACCTACCTGATGATGCCGACGGAGATCGTCACGGCCGTCCAGGAGGGCCTGCCGCTCAACATCGTCCTCCTCCAGAACCACGGCTACGCCTCCATCGGCGGCCTGTCGGAGGAGACCGGCGGCGAGCGGTTCGGCACCGCCTACCGGTTCCGGGCCGCCGACGGCACCTTCACCGGCGCCCCGCTGCCCGTCGACCTGGCCGCCAACGCGGCCAGCCTCGGCATGGAGGTCCTGCGCGCCAAGACGGTGCGCGAGCTGCGCGAGGCGCTGGCCGCGGCCCGTGCCTCCGACCGGCCGACGTGCGTGTACGTCGAGACCGACCCGGCCCCGACCGCTCCCCCGGCCGAGGCCTGGTGGGACGTGCCGGTCGCCGAAACAGCCTCCCGCGAGGCCGCCGTCGAGGCCCGCGAGCGCTACGACCGCCAGGTCGCCGGACGCCGTCGCCACCTCTGAACACCCGCGAAGTCCCCGCGAACTCCGCCGCGAACTCCCCGTGAAATCAGGCTCCACGAAAGGCCCTTGCACCCCATGAAGACCATCAGCCACTGGATCGACGGCAAGCCCGTCGAAGGCACCTCAGGCCGCTTCGGCCCCGTCTACAACCCGGCCACCGGCGCCCAGGAGAAGCAGGTCGCGTTCGCGGCCGTCGACGAGGTGGACGCCGCCGTCGCCTCCGCCAAGGCCGCCTTCGAGTCCTGGGGGGAGTCCTCGCTCGCCAAGCGCACGGCGGTGCTGTTCAAGTACCGGGAGCTGCTGGACGCCCACCGCGACGAGATCGCCGAACTGATCACCGCCGAGCACGGCAAGGTGCACTCCGACGCGCTCGGCGAGGTCGCGCGCGGCATGGAGATCGTCGAACTCGCGTGCGGAATCAGCGTCCAGCTCAAGGGCGAGCTGTCCACGCAGGTCTCCACCCGCGTCGACGTCGCCTCGATCCGCCAGCCGCTGGGCGTGGTCGCGGGCATCACGCCGTTCAACTTCCCGGCGATGGTGCCGATGTGGATGTTCCCGCTGGCCATCGCGTGCGGCAACACGTTCGTGCTGAAGCCGTCGGAGAAGGACCCCTCGGCCTCCTTCCGCCTGGCCGAGCTGGCCTCCGAAGCAGGGCTGCCGGACGGCGTCCTGAACGTCGTGCAGGGCGACAAGACGGCCGTGGACCGCATCCTGGAGCACCCGGACATCGAGGCGGTCTCCTTCGTCGGCTCGACCCCGATCGCCAAGTACATCCAGCTCAAGGCCGTCGAGCACGGCAAGCGGGTGCAGGCCCTGGGCGGCGCCAAGAACCACATGCTGGTCCTGCCCGACGCCGACCTGGACCACGCCGCCGACCAGGCGATCAACGCGGCCTACGGCTCGGCGGGCGAGCGCTGCATGGCCGTGTCGGTCGTGGTCGCGGTGGGCGACACCGGTGACGATCTGGTCGGCAAGATCGCGGAGCGGGCGAAGAACCTGAAGATCGGTCCCGGCAACGACCCGGCGTCCGAGATGGGCCCGCTGATCACCCGCGAGCACCGCGACAAGGTGGCGTCGTACGTGGCGAGCGCGGCCGAGCAGGGCGCCGAGGTCGTCGTCGACGGCACGGGCTTCTCGGTCGACGGCCACAAGGACGGCTTCTTCCTCGGCGTCTCCCTGCTGGACCGGGTGCCGCTGACGGCGGACGCGTACCGCGACGAGATCTTCGGCCCGGTGCTGTGCGTGGTCCGCGCGGAGACGTACGAAGAGGCCATCAAGCTGATCAACGACTCCCGCTGGGGCAACGGCACCGCGATCTTCACCCGGGACGGCGGCGCGGCCCGCCGCTTCCAGCTGGAGGTCAAGGCGGGCATGGTCGGCGTCAACGTGCCGATCCCGGTCCCGGTCGGCTACCACTCCTTCGGCGGCTGGAAGGACTCGCTCTTCGGCGACCTGCACATCTACGGCAACGACGGCATCGCCTTCTACACCCAGGGCAAGGTCATCACGACGCGCTGGCCGGACCCGGCGGACGCCGGCGGCATCAACCTCGGTTTCCCGAGCAACTCCTGACCCACGGAAGGGGGTTCGTCCATGGCGAAGACCGGTGACCGGGCACGTACCGCGGCCGCGCCTGCGCTCAGCTCGCTGGATTTCGCCCTGGACCGGGCCAGTCCCGTGCCGCTGTACTACCAGCTCGCGCAGCAGCTGGAGGCGGCGATCGAGCACGGGGTCCTCGCCCCGGGGAACCTCCTGGGCAACGAGGTCGACCTCTCGGTGCGCCTCGGCCTGTCCCGTCCCACCGTCCGCCAGGCCATCCAGTCCCTCGTCGACAAGGGGCTGCTGGTCCGGCGGCGCGGGGTGGGCACGCAGGTGGTGCACAGCCAGGTCAAGCGCCCGCTGGAGCTGAGCAGCCTCTACGACGACCTGGAGGAGGCCGGGCAGGGGCCCACCACGCAGGTCGTCCGCCACGAGGTCGTCCCGGCCTCCTGCGACGTGGCCGCCGCCCTCGGCGTCGCGGAGGGCAGCGAGGTCACCGTCCTGGACCGGCTGCGCTGCACCCACGGCCAGCCGGTCGCCCTGCTGTGCAACTACCTGCCGGCGTCTCTCCTGGACCTCGACGACGCCCGCCTGGAGTCGACGGGCCTGTACCGGATGATGCGCTCGGCCGGCATCACCCTGCACAGCGCCCGGCAGCGCGTCAGCGCCCGCGCGGCCACCGCGGAGGAGGGCGCCCGTCTGGACGAGGAGGAGGGCGCGGCGCTGCTCACCATGCAGCGCACGGCGTACGACGACACCGGGCGCCCGGTCGAGTACGGGACGCACATCTACCGGGCGTCGCGCTACACCTTCGACTTCCAGTTGCTGGTCAGGCCTTGACCGGACCCCGAATTCGGGTGCAAAGTCGTACATATACACCGTAAACATACGGTTGCCGACCCGACCGACCCGACGCGGGAGTCACTGGCATGGCCCGCAGGAACCAGTCGCCGACCGCTCGAGGGCCCGGATCCTTCTGGGCACCCTCGACCGTCCTCGTCACGGGCGGCGCCGGTTTCATCGGCAGCCACACCTGCGTGGAACTGCTCGACCACGGCTACGAGGTGATCGTGGTCGACAACTACTCCAACAGCACTCCGCAGGTCTTCGCCCGGGTGGAACGGATCGCCGGCCGCTTCGTCGGCGCCGTCTACGAACTGGACATCCGTGATCGGCACGCCCTCTCGGCCGTCTTCGACCGACACTCCGTGGACGCCGTCGTGCACTTTGCCGCGCACAAGGCGGGGGTGCGTCGACACGGATGCCCGTCGCGTACTACGACACCAACGTCGGCGGCACCACCGCCCTGCTGCGGACCATGCAGGAGCACGGCGTGCGCCGGCTGGTCTACCCGTCCTCCTGCTGGGTCTACGGCGACGCCGGGCGCGGCCCGCTCGACGAGACCACGCCCGCCCGGCCCGGCACGCCGTACGCGGCCTCGAAGTGGATCTGCGAACAGATCCTCGCCGACATCTGCCGCCGCGATCCGGGCTACACCGTGCTGTGCCTGCGCTATCCCGTGCCGGCCGGGGCCCATCCCAGCGGTCTGCTCGGCGAGGACCCGCGCCACACGCCCGAGAACCTGCTGCCGTACCTCGCGCAGGTGGCCGTCGGCCGGCGCGAGCGGCTCCCCGTGTTCGGCGACGACTACCCGACCCCCGACGGGACCGGGGTCCGGGACTACCTGCACGTCATGGACGCCGTCGAGGCGCACCGCGTGGCACTCGACCACCTGGGCGGCGCACCGGGCATGCACGTGTACAACCTGGGAGGGGGCTCGGGCAGTTCGGTCCTCGACGTGGTCGACGCGTTCTCCAGGGCGTGCGGCAGACCCCTGCCGTACGACATCGCGCCCCGCCGCCCCGGGGACGTCGCCGAGCTGGTCGCCGACACCACGGCGGTGACACGGGCCTGGGGCTGGCACCCCACGAGGGACCTGTCCGACGTGTGCCGGGACGCCTGGCGCTTCCAGCGGCTCAACCCGGACGGATACGTGGAGTCCGCGCGGCGCCCGGAGACGAAGGGCTAGGCGCAGTGCCCCGGGTTGGCGACGGTGGCTGTAGCCGTGACAGGCCGAACGCCGTCTCCACCAGCGCGATGTGGCTGAACGCCTTGGGCGCGTTGCCCAGTTGACGGCCGGTGTCCGGGTCCCACTGCTCGGCCAGCAGACCGACGTCGTTGCGGATGGCGAGGACCCGTTCGAAGGCCTCGCGGGCTTCCTGTCGACGCCCTGTCGCGGCGAGGGCGTCGGCGTACCAGAGGGAGCAGGAGACGAACGTGCCCTCGGCGCCGTCGATGCCGTCCGCCTGCCCGGACCCGGCGCCGCCCGGAGCGTACCGGCGTACGAAGCCTCCATGCCCGAGCCGGCCCAGGGCCCGCACGGTGCCGCGCACCCGCTCGTCGCGGGCGGGCAGGAAACCGACCCGGGGTATGAGCAGGGCCGAGGCGTCCAGCCGGGGCTCGCCGTAGGACTGCACGAAGGACCGCTGGGCGGCGTCCCAGCCCTCCCTGCAGACCTGCCGGTGCACCTCCTCGCGCATGGCCCGCCACTCGCCGGCGGAACCGTTGCGCCCGAGCAGTTCACCCATGCGCACGGCGCGGTCGGCGGCCACCCATGTCATGACCTTGGAGTGCGTGAACTGCCGCCGCGGTCCGCCCGTCTGCCACAGCCCCTGGTCCGGTTCGCGCCAGTGCCGGAGCAGGAATCCCATGAGCGCCTCGACCAGGTCCCACACATGGGCCGGCATGGGAATGCCGGCACGCAGCGACAGCCACAGCGTGTCCATGACCTCGCCGTACACGTCCAGTTGGAAGGTGTCCACCGCCGAGGTGCCGAACCGCACGGGCCGGGAGCCCTCGTAACCGGGCAGCCAGGGCGCCTCTGTCTCGGGCAGCAGTCGCTGGCCCTTGACGCCGTAGACGGACTGGAGGTCGGCGGGGTCGCCGGCGAGGGCACGCACCAGCCAGTCCAGCCAGGCGGTGGCCTCGTCCCGGTATCCGCTGCGCAGCAGGCAGGACAGGGCGCTGGTGGAGTCCCGCAGCCAGCAGTACCGATAGTCCCAGTTGCGCTCGCCCCCGAGGCGTCCGGGCAGCGAGGTGGTGGGGGCGGCGACGATGCCGCCCGTGGGGGCGTAGGTGAGCGCTTTGAGGGTGATGAGGGAGCGCAACACGGCCTCGCGCCACGGCCCCTGGTAGCGGCATTGCGCTGCCCAGCGGCGCCAGAAGTCGACGGTCTCCTTCAGGGCGGTCTCCGCCGGGACGGACAGGGGCACGGGCGGCGCGGGCCGGCTGGACGGGGTCCATGCCAGGGTCAGGGCCAGGCGGCGCCCCGCCATGACGGTGAAGTCCCAGACAGTGGCGTCCGGGTCGCCCAGGTCCCGCACGTGGCCGTCGCCGCCGAGCCAGACGGCGTCCGGCCCGGCGACCGCGACGGAGCAGCGGCCGACCTCCCGCACCCACGGCACGACGCGGCCCTGGTGGAACCGGAGCCGCAGTTCGCTGCGCATGTCGACCGTGCCGGACAGTCCCTCGACGAGGCGGACGATGCACGGCACTCCGGTACGGGGACGCATCAGATCCGTGACCCGCACCGTGCCGGTCGGGGTCTCCCACACGGAGTCCAGGACCAGCGTGTCGGTCCGGTAGGAGCGGCGCGTGCAGGGACCGCCGGACACCGGGGCGACGCGCCAGCGTCCGTTCTCCTCGGTGCCCAGCAGGGCCGCCAGACAGGCCGGGGAGTCGAAGCGGGGCAGGCAGAGCCAGTCGACCGACCCGTCGCGGCCGACCATGGCGGCCGTCTCCAGATCGCTGATGAGGGCGTAATCCTCAATGGGTGCGTTCATGATCCGGATTACGCCGTCGTGCACTTCGCCGCTTTCCACCCTACGCCGGACACAGTGCTGCGCCCAGGACTCCTGACCACGAGAAACGCCCCTCTCTTGACCTCGGTGGCCAAAGGGCGCCGACGGTGTCCTCAAGGCGTAAATTTGTCCTGTTCACGAGCATTTGTTGCTCTCAACAGGGCTGCGGCCGGTCGACGGCCCGAGCCGACCGCTTCGTGAGAGGCCAGTCGATGAAGAAGGAGCAAGGGCCCGCCCCGTCCCGGCGCGCCAGCGACCGCGGCCGGTACGGCCGGCTGAGCCGGGAGCGGGTACTGGTCAGTGCTCTGGCACTGGTCGACCGCGAGGGCCTCTCTGCCCTGAGCATGCGCCGCCTGGGTGCCGAGCTCGGTGTGGAGGCCATGGCGCTCTACCGGTACGCGGCGAGCAAGGACGCCCTCCTCGACGGGCTGGTCGAGGCCCTGTACCTGGAGCTGGAGGAGAAGCTGGCCACTGTGGCGGACGAGGTCGCCGACTGGCGGGCCGGACTCCACCGCGTCGCGCGAGCGACCTACGACGTGTGTCTCGCGCACCCGCAGGCGGTGCCCCTGCTGGCCACGCGGCTGCTGGCGGTCCCGCTGGCCCGGCGGCCCGCCGCGGTGCTGCGGGATCACGAGCGGGTGCTCGCGCTGCTGCGGCAGGCCGGGTTCGACGAGGCCACCACCTGCGCCGTGTTCCGGGCCTTCACCGCGTGGCTGCTCGGCTATGTGTCCGTGGAGCTGCGCCCCGTGGTGGACAACCCGGACGAGACCGATCCCGCCTTCCGGCTCGGCCTGCACCGCCTGTCCGCAAGGGAGCTGCCGACGCTGCGGGAGACGGCGGCGGCGCTCGCGGAGCGGGGCGGCCCCGAGGGGCTCGCGGCCGGGCTCGACGCCCTGCTCGACGGCTTCACGAGCGGCTCCCCTTCCGCAGCATCCGGCTGAACGGCGTGTCCGGGCGATCCAGGCGCTCGCCGTCCAGGGTGATGTCCACGGCCTCGTTGAAGAAGGCGACGCGCCCCTGGATCGCCGCCACGGCGGGCAGCGGGTCGGGGTAGCTCCAGAGGATGTTGGGCGGCACATCGCCCCCGCCGCGCCAGGACCAGTACTCGGCGGTGCCCTTGTAAGGGCATCCGGTGCTGTGGTCCGTGGCGTCGAACAGGTCCAGGCTGACGTCCTCGCGGGGGAAGTAGTAGCGGGTCGGCAGGGAGGTCTCGAAGAGCAGGACGGGGGCATGGGTGTCCGCGACCACCTGCCCGTCGATCTCGACCCGGACATGGCGGCTGCTGGGCAGCGCGTCGACGCGTTTGTGCGGGTCACGGGGGTGGATGAAGATCTCTTCCTCTTCCTCGTACCAGTGGTCGAGGCCCGTGTCGGTGCGCCGGAACCACTCGAAGGCGATGTGGCCGGCCAGGTCGTCGGCGGGGAACGTCCAGGCCGCGTTCGCGCGCACCTCGCCGTCGGCGTCGAGGTCGTAGAAGATCCGGGTACCGGTGTGCTTGCCGGCGGGCGGGGTCTGCGCCGGGCGGAGGAGGTCGGTGCGGACGTCGTCGTGCGGGAAGGCGTACTGCGGCACGGGCAGGTGGGGTTCCCAGACGAGGACCGGGTGCCGGCTGTCGACGACGGTGATGTCGCCCTTGCGGCCGCGCACCCAGCGCTCGCTGGGCTCCCACATGAGTCCTTCGGGGGTGGTCCTGATCGACCGGGCGGCGGGGTGGGCCGGGTGGGTGGTCATGGCCGGTGCTCCTTCCGGAGGTCCGGATGTCCGGTTCCCTCCACGGTCCCACGAGTTCAGTGCGCCGCGTCCAGCCTGGCCCGCTGCTCGGCGGTCAGTTCCAGGTCCACCGCGGCGAGGTTCTCCTCCAGCTGGGCCACCGAGGAGACCCCGGCCAGCGGCACGATCGGCAGCTCTCCGCCGATCTGCCAGGCCAGCACCACCTGGTTGACGGTCGCCCCGGTTTCCTGGGCCACGTCCCGCAGCACCGCCAGCCGGGCCGGGGTGCCCGGGTGGTCGAAGTCCGCGGGCAGCCGGTCCGGGCGGGTGTAGGCGCCCTTCAGCAGGGGCGAGTAGGCGACCAGGGTCAGGCCGGGCTCGGCCCTCAGGTAGCCGAGCAGGTCGGGTCCGGCGTGGCCGAGGCTGCCGTCCGGGAAGAGGGCCTCGGGTACGTCGGTGCGGGGGCGCAGGTGACTGTGTGCGTACTGGAGCACCTCGTAGCCGGGCAGTCCGGCCGCGGCGGCGAGGGCGCGGGCCCGCTCGACCCGCCAGGTCGCGTGGTTGCTGACGCCGAGCAGTCCTGCGGTGCCCTCGGCGACCAGTCCGGCGAACCCCTCGACGGTCTCCTGGAGGGGGACCCTGTGGTCCTCGATGTGGGCGTACAGCAGGTCCAGCTTCGCCACGCCGAGCCGCTCGCGGCTGCGCTCGGCGGACTCCCGGATCACCTTCGCCGACAGGCCTTCGGGGTTGTCGACGTAGCTGGTGCCGGGAGCCAGGGGGCGGGCGCCGAGCTTGGTCGCGATGACGATCTCGTCTCCGATGCCGCGGCTGCGCCGCCAGCGGCCGAGGAGCTCCTCGCTCTGGCCGCCCTGGCCGCCGTCGGCCCAGAAGGCGTAGTTGTCGGACGTGTCGATGAAGTTCCCGCCGGCTTCGACGTAGCGGTCGAGGACGGCGAAGGACGTCTTCTCGTCCGTCACCGAGCCGAACAGCATCGCACCGAGCGCGAGCACGCTCACCTCGCGGCGGGTGCGCGGGTCCGTGCCGATCGTGCGGTAGCGCATGGCTGTTGCTCCCTCCCTTGCCGCCCCGGCTCTCGGGGCACGAAGGGGAGTCTTCAGCTTGGAGCGCACTTGAGGTCAAGGGCGTGCGGCGGGGCAAGAAGGCCAGACAACGAAAAAAGGTCCCGCAGGCATCGGCCTGCGGGACCTTTCGCACCGTCGGGACGACAGGATTTGAACCTGCGACCCCTTGACCCCCAGTAGCTGACGAACGAGACGACCGTGATGGCTGTCGAATCGGTCTTCCTTGTCGGTCAGAGGGCTGGGGCTGCCTCTCAGTGCGCGAAGCGCTTCTTCCAGCCGCCGCCATGAAGAATTTTCACACAACCGGGCAATGTTGGATCCATAGCCATGAGTTGCGTGAAGTGGGACGGCCTATGATTCACTGCATGCACTCAGATCCATTTCGAGAAACGTCCAGCTGTCACTTTCCCCTTCGGTCACGAGCTCGTCTGTCCCATCGTTGCGGGTTTCGACGCTCCATGCCTCGATGTAAGGATTGGGTGGAGTTTGCTCTTGATCTCCTGAGCGTACCTCTTCAGGCGCGTACTGGATTTGCTGCTGTTGCACTTCAAAGTTTCCTTGCTCGGCGTAGTCACTATCTCCTGTTTGGATAGAAAAAGTACGTTCCGTCCGCCTCGAATTCAATGTGAGACGATCTGTCTTCGG
>KE354072.1 GCA_000415505.1 Streptomyces afghaniensis 772 | reverse complement strand
TTCAGCATCTCGGAGCTGATCGGGGTGCGGTCGGAGGACCCGACGGTGTTCGAGGCACCCACGACAAGATCCTCCAGCTGCTCCACGAGGGCGTGATCGACGGGCTGCGCGTCGACCACCCCGACGGGCTCGCCGACCCCGACGGCTACCTCCGGCGGCTGCACGAGGCACGGGGGGCCGCTGGACCGTCGTGGAGAAGATCCTGGCCGACGGTGAGCGGCTGCCGGCCTCCTGGCCCGTCGCGGGCACCACCGGCTACGACGCCCTGCGGCACGTGGACGGGCTCTTCACGGATCCGGCCGGGTTCGGGGAGCTGCTGGGGCAGTACCGGCGGTTCGCGGCCCCGCAGACGGACCGGGGCGGGCAGTGGGAGGCGACGGTGCGACGGGCGGCGTACAAGGTCCTCACGCACGAGCTGGCGACCGAGACCGACCGGCTGGTGCGGGTGGCGGACCGGCTGTGCGCGACCTCGCCGGAGCCGGCGCTGCGCGACCGCGCGCCCTGGGCGCTGCGCACGGCGCTCCAGGAACTGCTGGTGCGGATGGAGGTCTACCGGCCGTACGAGTCCGTCGACGCGGCGTCCGTGGTCACCGAGGAGGCCGCCGCCGAGGCCCGGCTCGCCTTCGTGGTGCCCGAGGAGGCCGGCGCGGTGGACGTCGTACGGGACCTCGTGCTGGGGCGGTACGGCGACGGGCCCGCGCAGCTGGAGTTCCGGACGCGGTTCGCGCAGACCTCGTCGGCGCTGCGGGCGAAGTCCGTGGAGGACACGGCGTTCTACCGGTACGTGCCGCTGCTGTCGGCGACCGAGGTGGGCGGGAACCCGGGCGGTCCGGCGCTGTCGCCGGAGGAGTTCCACGCGTACTGCGCGCGCGTGCAGCGCGACTGGCCGGTGACCGGGACGGTCGCCTCGACGCACGACACCAAGCGCAGTGCCGACGTCCGGGCGGCGCTGCACGTGCTCGCCGAGTGCCCGGACCGCTGGGCGGACGTCCTCGCCGAGGTGACCCGCACCGGCGAGGGTGTGCCGGACGCGCAGCTGGCCTGGGCGGCCTGGCAGACGGTGTTCGGGCTGGGTCCGGCGTCGGGGGCCCTGGAGCGGGTGCAGGGGGCGCTGCTGAAGCACGTGCGCGAGGCGGGCCTGTACACCAGCTGGACCGAGCAGGAGCCGCCGTACGAGGAGGCGGTGGCGCGGTTCGTGGCGGCCGGGCCGTGCGGGGCGCCGGGTGAGCGGGTCGCCGCGTTCCGGGACTCTCTCGGGCCGCACATCCGGGCGAACGTGCTGGGCATGGCTCTCGTCCAGCTGACGATGCCGGGGGTGCCGGACGTCTACCAGGGCACGGAGGCCGAGTACCGGGCGCTGGTCGACCCCGACAACCGGCGGGCGGTGGGCTTCCCGCCCGAGGAGTCCGGCGGGACGTCCGGGGAGAAGAGCGCGGTGACACGGGTGGCGCTGGGGCTGCGGGCCCGGCGGCCAGACGCCTTCGGCGACACGGCGACGTACATGGCGCTGCCGGCACAGGGACCGGCGGCGGCCCACTGCCTGTCGTTCGCCCGCTCCGGTGAGGTCGTGACGGCCGTGACCCGCCTGTCGCTCCGGCTCGCGCAGGCGGGCGGCTGGCAGGACACCCGCCTGCCGCTGCCGCCGGGGCGCTGGGCGGATGTGCTGGAACCGGGGCGGGCGTTCACGGGGCACGCGCGCGTGGAGGAGCTGTTCGAGCGGCTGCCGGTGGCCTTGCTGGAGCGGGTCGGGGAGTGAAGCGGGACGGCTGGTCGTCAGGCCACCGCCGTGCCGTCCTCAGGACAGTCGTCGTAGGCGCGCAGCGGTGCGGCGGAGGGGACGCGTGGGTGGGGCCAGGCCGAGTGCAGCAGGGTCACGAAGGCCTCGGCCGCCCCGGTCGGGGGCAGGCGGGAGAAGACCGTCAGCGTGCGCTTCCAGGGCGGGTCGGGGGTGAGGACGACACAGCCGTCGCCGACCGCGTCGCGGACGAGGTGGGCGGGCGCGGCGCAGACACCGACACCGGCGGCGGCCATCCGTACCGCCGTCGACGTGTGCTCGGTGAACACGGCGGTGCGCGGGGTGAAGCCGGCCCGTCCGCAGGCCCAGTCGAGGAAGCGTTCGCCGTGGACGACGGGTTCCATGGCGCAGCGCACCCACGGGCGGTCGGCGAGCTCGGCCAGCGTCACCGTCGTACGGCCGGCGTGACGGTCGTCGAAGGGCACCACGAGGACGATGTCCTCCTCGCCGACCGGCACGACGGTGCCCGGCCAGTCGGCGGGAGCCGGGCCGACGGCCAGGTCGGCGGTGCCGCGCTCGACCTGTTCCTCCAGGGCCTCGGACGTCGCGTACTCGTGAAGGTGCAGCAGCACGCGCGGGTGTGCGGCGCGCCAGCGGGCGAAGACGTCCGGGAGGACACCGACCGCGACGGAGTGGACGGCGGCGACGTGCAGTTCGCCGCCCTCGGCACCGGCGGCGGCGCGGGCCGCGCGGCGGGCCTGCGCGGCGCTGCGCACGGCGAGTTCGGCGTGCGGCAGGAACGCGCGTCCCATCGGGGTCAGGCGCACGCCGCGCGGCATGCGCTCCAGCAGCGCGCCGCCGACCGACCGTTCCAGGGCCTTGATCTGGTGGGAGAGGGCGGGCTGCGAGACGTGCAGGAGCTCGGCCGCACGGGTGAAGGACGCCTCCTCGACGACCGTCAGGAAGTACTCCATCTGCCGCAGGCTCACGACCGGCCGCCCCTCCCATAAACGCCCTGCATCGGTTCCACAAGAACATTGCCTTGGACTCATGACAAGGGCCGGGCGGAGGCTGAGGGCATGAACTCACCGGACGTCATCGTCATCGGCGGCGGCACGGGCGGTTACAGCACCGCCCTGCGCGCCGCGGCCCTCGGTCTGGACGTCGTGCTCGTCGAACGGGACAAGGTCGGCGGGACGTGTCTGCACCGCGGCTGCATCCCGAGCAAGGCGATGCTGCACGCGGCCGAACTCGTCGACGGCATCGCCGAGGCACGCGAGCGCTGGGGCGTGAAGGCGACGCTGGACACCGTGGACTGGCCGGCTCTGGTCGCCACGCGTGACGACATCGTGTCCCGCAACCACCGGGGGGTGGAGGCGCATCTCGCGCACGCGGGCGTGCGAGTGGTGCGGGGCAGCGCGCGGCTGACGGGGCCGCGTTCCGTTCAGGTGGCCGGCGTGGACGGCGAACCCGGCATGTTCGACCTCTCCGCGCGCCGTGGTCTCGTGCTCGCGACCGGCTCACGGCCGCGCACGCTCCCGGGGCTCGCACCGGACGGGCGGCGCGTGGTGACAAGTGACGACGCGCTCTTCGCGCCCGGGCTCCCGGCGTCCGTGCTGGTGCTCGGAGGGGGTGCGATCGGCGTGGAGTACGCCTCGTTCCACCGCTCCCTGGGCGCCGACGTCACCCTCGTGGAGGCCGCCGACCGGATCGTGCCGCTGGAGGACGCCGACGTGAGCCGGCATCTGACCCGCGGCCTGAAGAAGCGCGGCATCGACGTGCGGGCCGGTGCCCGGCTCCTGGACGCGGAGGTCCTCGACGACGGGGTACGCGCACGCGTGCGTACCGCCCGGGGCGAGACCCTCACGGTCGAGGCCGAGCGGCTGCTCGTGGCGGTCGGGCGGGACCCGGTCACCGACGGCCTGGACGTGGCCGCCGCGGGCATCGGCACGGACGAGCGCGGTTTCGTCGTACCGGCCGACTGGGACCGGCTGGAGACGGCCGTGCCCGGCGTCCACGTCGTGGGCGACCTGCTGCCGCCGCCGTCGCTCGGACTGGCCCACGCGTCGTTCGCGGAAGGGCTGTTGGCGGCCGAGACACTGGCGGGCGTGCCGTCCGCGCCCGTGGACTACGCGGCCGTGCCCCGGGTCACGTACTCGTCGCCGCAGACCGCGGCCGTCGGTCTGAGCGAGGCCGAGGCACGCGCGCGCGGACACGAGGTGGAGGCCAACAGCATGCCGCTGACGGCCGTCGCGAAGGGCATGGTGCACGGGCAGGGCGGCATGGTGAAGGTCGTCACCGAGGCCGACGGCGGACGCGTGCTGGGCGTGCACCTGGTGGGCCCGCACGTGTCGGAGATGATCGCCGAGAGCCAGCTGATCGTCGGCTGGGACGCGGAGCCGTCCGACGTGGCCCGGCACGTCCACCCGCACCCGACCCTGTCGGAGGCGGTCGGCGAGGCGTTCCTGACCCTGGCCGGACGGGGGTTGCACCAGCAGTGACACCGGGCCGGTGACGCCACCCGGCGGCGGTGGCGGCACACCGTGCAGGGCGCCCGCCGCGCACCGGCCGGCAATGCTTCCGGGCGCCCCCTGGAGCCTCCCCCGTCGTGCCCTTGACACCGCACCATGGCCGTGGGGTACTGCGATGGCGAACTCGGGCGGATGTGACGGGGGTGAGTGTCCTGCCGGAGCTGCGCTACCCGACGGTGGCCGAACAGGTCTCAGCCGCCCGGGCGTTGACCTCTCGTCGGCCCGGGCTGTGCACCCTGCGGCAGGTGGGTGCCTCGCGTGCGGGCAGACCTCTGCACCTGCTGTCGGTGGGCCGCGCCCGCCGCGCCGTGCTGGTGGTCGCCGGCGCCCACGCCAACGAGCCGACCGGCTCCTGCACTCTGCTCGCACTCGCCCGACGGGTGCTGGAGCAGCGGGAGTTACGCGACGGCATCTCCTGGCACTTCCTGCTGTGCGCGGACCCCGACGGGGCCAGCCTGCACGTGACGCCGGCGCCGCGCAGCCTGTTCGACTACCACCTCGGCTTCTTCCGCCCCGCGGGCCCGGAGCAGCCGGAGTGGGCGCCGTCCGTGCTGCCGCCCGACCGGCTGCCGCCCGAGACCCTGGCCCTGACCGGCGTCATCGACGAGCTGCGCCCCTACCTCCAGGTGACCTTGCACGGCACGGACCTGGGCGGCAGCTGGGTGCAGTTGACGAAGGACGTGCCCGGGCTGGCCGAGCCGTTCGCCAAGTCCGCGGCCGAGCTGCACATCCCGGTGGAGACCGGCGCCTCGGACGCCGCGGGCTGGCCCGCCTCCGGGCCGGGCGTGCACGTCATGCCCCCGCCGGAGGCCGGGCCCGCGTACCCGAGCCTGCCGGACGACGCACGGCACAGCACCTGGTACCACGCCCACCGGTACGGCGGCCTGACCGCGGTGGTCGAGGTGCCGATGTGGGCGAGCGACCTGGTGGACGACCCGGCTCCGCATCCTGCCCCGGCGGCGGCGATCGGGCGGCTCGCGGGCCGGCTGCGACGGGACGCGCTGGAGGTGACGCGGGTGCTCGACGGCGCGCTGCCCCGGCTCGCGGAGCTGGACGGGCCGTTGCTGCGGGCCGCGCGTGGGGGCTGGAGCTGGTGCCGGGACTGGCCGACGACCTGGTGCACACCCCGCCCGCCGACCGCACCCGGGCGTACGTCGGCAGCGTGGACGCGTTCGCACGCCGGGTGCCTCTGCGGGCGGCGGCGATGCTGCGGCGGGTACTGAGCGGGACCGACGACCGGGCGGCCGGGCAGCTGGAGGAACTCGTGGCGACCTGGAGCGACGCTTTCGCGGAACGGTTCCGCGCCCGCTGGGTGCCGTTGGAGCACCAGGTCGAGCACCAGTCCCGCACCGTGGTCGCCGCGGCGCTGCACGCGCGCGAGGGTGCGTCGTAGTCACCGGCCCCGGCCGCGCCGTCATCGCGGTGTCACTCCCGCTGCAGCGGTACCGCCGCCCCTGACTCCCACCCCGGCTCGCCCGAGCGGGAGCGCGCGCTCGTGTTCCGCCTGGCCAGTTCGAAGGCGGCGAGCACGACGCGCGCCTGGTACTCCGCCTGGCGCGCCACCGGGATCCAGCGCGCCCCGCAGCCGTCGCGGTAGTCGGCGCACCACTCGTCGATCAGCCGGTCCAGCTCCGGCAGTGCCCCGGCCGGGTCGTGTCCGGCGGCCCGCACGAGCTGGTGCAGGAGCCCTGCGGTGCGCAGGGCCAGCCGCCGCCCGGAGATGCGCAGGGCGGCGAGGTGGGCGGTACTCAGGGGCGGGAGGGGGCGGGCCGCGCCGTCGCCGGTGTCGGGGTCCCAGGCGTCGGCGAGGCCGGGGCAGACGAGTATGTAGTCGTCGACCGGGGCGAGCAGGCGCGCCGCGTCGGGATCAGCCGCCAGGTGCGGCCGGATGCGGGCCAGGAGGTGCCGCAGGAGCCCCGTGTCGTGGCGCAGGGTGCGGCTCACGGCCCGCAGCACCGCGTCCCGGTCGGCGGGCGGGGAGCCGTCGGTCACGGCCGCCACGCCCCACATGGGCGCTTCGACGACGGCGGTGACGGTGCCGTGCCGGTGCGGGTGGAACCACGTCGACTCGACGGCGGCCTCCGTGATGGCCGCGGCCAGGCCGGCCCGGCGCGGCGGCGGAATCCGGTAGACGGCGGGTCCGAGGCCGGGCCAGTACAGGGCGTCGTAGGCACCGAGTTCGCGGGGGATGCCGAGCCGGGCGGCGATGTGGGCGAGGCGCCGGCCGAGGCCGGGCAGGTCGTCGGTGAGCTCGACGAAGCCGCCGCCGACGTCGACACCGTGCAGGGAGCACTGGAGGAACGGCCGCAGTTCGTCCTGGACGTCGAGCAGGGCGCGGGTCTCCGGCAGGGTGGCGCCGGCCGCGCCGTCGGGCAGCCACTCGGGCTGCTCCAGGAAGCCGGGCCGGAAGAAGTTCCGGAAGTACTGGCCGAGTGCGTACGGGCCGGTCAGCCAGCCCTCGTTGCGGCGCAGCCCGTCCGGGTCGAGGCACAGCAGCAGGTTCCAGGTCGCGTCGGCGCCCTCGGTGAGCCGCGGGTCGGCCAGCGCCCGCTCGGCCAGGCGCAGCACCGTGGCGCCGCCCACGGGTTCGTTGGCGTGGGGGCCGGCGACGACGAGGGCCTGACGGCTGCCGTGGCCGACGGAGAGCAGCGACAGGGGCGTGCCCGCGCGGGATGTGCCGATCCTGCGCAGCCGGGCGTCTCGCGGGTGGCGTGCGACGAGTGCGGCGGCCCGGGCGCCCAGTTCGTCGACGGTCGGGTAGCGCAGGAGGGGCGGCAGGGCACACCTCCCCGATGCGGTGCCGTCGCTTCACCAGCTGTACATGGCGTACGCACAGTCAGTCACGACTTCAGGGGTACGTCAACACCGTGCGGTGCAATGGGTTTTGAGCCACTCTCCGGGGAGCGACAGCTGGTAAACCCAAGGCCAGAGCTAAGGTGTGGCTCGGTTTCCGGTCAGCCGGCGGCGGAGCGGCACTCGGTCAGCCGGCCGACAGCCGGAACGCCATCCGCCCGAAGCCCACCTGGTCGCCCTCGCGGACGACGGCCGCGCCGACCACGCGCCGTCCGTTCACCGTCGTGCCGTTGGTGGAGCCGAGGTCGCGCAGGACCCACATGCCGCCCTGGTGGCGGAGTTCGGCGTGGACGCGGGAGACGGTCTCGTGGTTGAGGCGCAGTCCGCTGGCGGGGTCGCGGCCTATGCGCAGGGGATGGCCGTGTGACGGGTGCGGCAGCAGCAGCTTGGGCAGTTTCTCAGCCTGCCAGGCTCTGCGCAGCCGTACGGTGAATCCGGAGACCGCCTCGACGGTGCCGAACACCAGGCGGGAGAACCGGCTCTCCGTGGGCAGGTCCGCGGTGAGCACGGCGAGCTCGTCCGGGCGGCGCGCGGCGAGCGCCAGTTCCATGCGGCGGATGAACGTGTCATGGGACAGGCGGCCCATGGCGACGCCGTCACGGAGCACCTTCAGCGCCCTGTCGCGCTCCACGTCGGAGAGCCGCGCGGGGTACGTGTTGAACTCGAAGGACGACGTCACGCTCGTGATTGTCGGGCAGTGCGGCCGGGCTGTCCAGAAAACGGGAAAAGGCCCGCCACGCGCCCGCATCCGCCGAGACCCGCCGCAAATGGGTGGATGCACCAGCGGATTGATCGCGTTTGACGCACCATGGACGGGCTACATCACGGTGAGCAGACGAAGGGGAACCGTCCGTGCAGTTCGAGGTGTGGGCACCGCAGGCAGGCCGTGTGACGCTCCAGTGCGACGGCGTCACGCGCGCGTTGGAGCGCGATCCGGAACGGGCGGGATGGTGGCGGGGCGAGGCGGACGCGCGCGACGGGTCCCGGTACGGCTTCGCGCTGGACGACGGTCCCGTACGGCCCGATCCGTGCTCACGCCGGCAGCCGGACGGTCCGGACGGGCTGAGCGCGGTCGTCGACCACGAGCGGTACGCGTGGCGCGCGCAGTGCGGGGGCGGCCGGCTGCCGGCGCGGTGCTGTACGAGCTGCACGTCGGGACGTACACCCGCGAGGGCACCCTGGACGCGGCCGCCGAGCGGCTCGGTCACCTCGCCGAACTGGGCGTCACACACGTGCAGCTGATGCCGCTGTGCCCCTTCCCGGGCACGCACGGCTGGGGGTACGAGGGCGTCTCGCTGTGGGCCGTGCACGAGCCGTACGGCGGGCCCGAGGCGCTGAAACGCTTCGTCGACCGGGCCCACGAACTCGGCCTGGGCGTGGTGCTCGACGTGGTGCACAACCACTTCGGGCCGTCCGGCAACTACCTGCCCGTCTTCGGGCCGTATCTCACGGACCGGCATCACACGCCCTGGGGCGCCGCGGTCAACCTGGACGCGCCCGGCTCGGACGAGGTGCGCGCGTTCCTGATCGGCAGCGCGCTGGCGTGGCTGCGCGACTACCGGATCGACGGGCTGCGCCTGGACGCGGTGCACGCGCTGGTGGACACGCGCGCGCTCCACTTCCTGGAGGAACTGTCGACGGCCGTGGACGCCCTGGCCGCCGAGGTGGACCGGCCGCTGTTCCTGGTCGCCGAGACGGATCTGAACGACCCGCGGCTGATCACCTCCCGGGACGAGGGCGGCCTCGGGCTGCACGCGCAGTGGAACGACGACTTCCACCACGCCCTGCACACCACGCTGACCGGCGAGTCGCAGGGCTACTACGCCGACTTCGCGCGCGCTCCCCTCGCCGGGCTCGCCAAGACCCTCACGGGCGGCTACTTCCACGACGGGACGTACTCCAGTTTCCGGGAGCGGCACCACGGGCGTCCCCTGGACCGTACGCGGGTGGCCGGGCACCGGCTGCTCGGCTACAGCCAGACCCACGACCAGGTGGGCAACCGCGCCCAGGGGGACCGCCTTTCGTCCCTGGTCTCCCCCGGGCTGCTGGCCTGTGCGGCCACGCTGACCCTGACGGCCCCGTTCACGCCGATGCTCTTCATGGGCGAGGAGTGGGCGGCGGGCACACCCTGGCAGTTCTTCACCGACCACACCGACCCGGAGCTGGCGGACGCGGTACGGCGGGGCAGGCGGCGGGAGTTCGCCGCGCACGGCTGGAAGGAGGAGGACGTTCCCGACCCGCAGGACCCGGCGACCCGGGACCGCTCCTGCCTCGACTGGTCCGAGCCGGAACGCGAGCCCCACGCGCGCGTGCTGGCCTGGTACCGGCAGCTCCTCGCCCTGCGCCACGAGCAGCCCGACCTGACCGATCCCGACCTCGCCGACACCAAGGTCGCCTACGACGAGGAGCGCCGCTGGATCGCCTTCCGGCGCGGGGACGTCCTCGTGGCGGTGAACCTGGCGCCGGAACCGGCCGCGCTGTCGCTCGGCGTCCCGCACGCACGCGTGCTGGCCGCGTGGGAGCCGGTGGAGACGCCCGGGGCGGACGGGGTGGTGCATCTGCCCGGGGAGTCGGGTGTGGTGCTCGTCCAGGACTGACCGTCAGGAGAGGTCAGCCGAGCTTCGCGTCCTGCGCCTCGATCACGGGCGCCAGGAGGTCCGGTCGCGCGATGAAGGCGCCACCCACCGCGGTGTAGACGGCGATGAAGTCCGCGTGGCGTACGACGGTGGTGCGGACCGGCCTCGACGCGCCGCCCTGGACCGTGATGACCCCGCGGTAGGCGAGGGCCTCGTCGCCGACCGCGGGGGTGTCCTCGGGCTGGAACGGGTCGTACAGCTCGCTGGTGCCGTTCGCCTTGGCGGTGAAGCCGAGAGAACAGCCCTGCACGGCATCGGCGAGGAGGGTGTCCATCGCCGTCACCGCCCTGGCCGGGTCGTAGGTGGCGAGGGTGACGTAGATCCGGGTACCGGGCGCCTCTTCGGCCGAGACGACACGGCTCTGAAAGGCCTGCGGCGTGCCGAGGGGCAACTGGTGCGTCATGGCCGCCAGCGGCGTGCAGGGCGCGTCGCCGGTGATCTCCTGCGCGGACCTGGCGAAGACGGACTTCCCCTCGGCCGGGTCGAACTCCCGTACCGAGTAGCCGGTGCCGAGGTCGGCCGGGGTGACCAGGAGCCTGGTGACGCGTTCCGCCGGGGCCGACTGCCGTGCCGGGGAAGCCGTGGCGCCCGACGTGGAAGGTGCGGCGGTGCTGGAGCAGCCGGTGAGGGCGGCGGCCAGCAGGGACACGGCCGCGACGGTGCGCTTCATGGGCGGAGGATAGCCGTACGGGATCTCGCCGCTCCGCCCGCTACAGGGCGTCGTCCGGGTCGCTGTCCCTCAGGTCCGTCACGCGTTCCAGCAGGATCGGCTCCCAGGCCCGGCGCAGCTGCGTACGCAGCGAGGTGAGCCGGCCCGGGTCCGGCTCGTGAGGGCATCGGCGAGGTGGACGACCGTGTCGCAGCGGGCCGGCCACAGGCCGCGCAGGCAGGGGCGGCGCCGTAGCCGGCGAGGGTGGCGGCGCGTACGGCGGCGGGTGAGCCGACGGCGAGCGCGAGGCCCGCGATGTCCTCGCCGGGTCGCCGCAACCGCGCCGGCCCACGCCGAGAACGCCGCGCACCCGTCCGTCGGCGCTGACCACGAGATGGCGCCCGTGAGGGCGTGGTGGGTGAGGACCGCCGAGCCCGACTGGGCGGCGAGCTGCGCCGCGGCGGGCGCGGTGAGCTGGTTCAGCCTGGCGGCGTCGAACTCGTCGGCGTCGGCGAGGCGTTCGGCGGCGCGTACGGCGGCCCGACGCAGCGCCTCCAGGGAGCGCGGGGCGGCACGCGGAACGCCGAGGGTCTCGGCCTGCCGGACGGGTACCTCGCGCAGCCCCGAGAGCAGTCCGGCGAGGTCGGCCTCGCCGACGGCGGACACGTCGTGCTCCTCGCCCGAGCCGCCCGGCACCTTGGTGTCGAGCGTGTAGGTCAGCCCGGGCGCCCACTCGCCGTGCGCCACGCTGACCGGCACCGCCACCGGGACGTGCGGGCGGACGAGGTCGCGCAGGCGCAGTTCGCGGCGCTGGCGCACGGTGGCCTCGCGCTCGGGGGCGAGGCGCAGCACGTGGCGGGTGCCGACCCACCAGGTGGCCGGGTCGGCGCCCTCGGTGGCGGGCCGGACCTCGGGTCCGGCCGCGGAGCCCGTGCCCTGCTTGGGCTCCTTGCCGTCCTTGCCGTCCGTGCTGCCCTTGTCGCCGTCCTTGAGCAGGGAACGGACCAGCCGGCGGACGGTGTCCGCGGTGGGTGTCGGTGCCTGGGTCATGGTCGCGCCGTTGCCGTTCGGGAGGCGTGTGGTGGACATCGGTGCCGTCACTCCACTATGACCAGCTCGCGGGAGGTGGTGTTCAGACGCCGCGCGCCGTCCTCGGTGACGGTCACGATGTCCTCGATGCGCACGCCGAACCGGCCGGGCAGATAGATGCCGGGTTCCACGGAGAAGCACATGCCCGGCACGAGGGGCCGCTCCTCGCCCTCGATCATGTACGGCGGCTCGTGGGTGGTGACGCCGATGCCGTGTCCGGTGCGGTGGATGAAGTACTCGCCGTAGCCGGCGCCGGCGATGACCGCCCGGGCGGCGCGGTCGACGTCCTGGCAGGCGGCGCCCGGCCGCACGGCGCGGAACCCCGCTTCCTGGGCCTCGCGCACGATGTCGTGCACGCGGCGCTCCTCGTCGGTGGGTTCGCCGACGTGGACCGTGCGGGAGGTGTCGGAGCCGTAGCCGTCCTTCAGGCCGCCGAAGTCGAGGACGACCATGTCGCCGCGTTCGATGACGCGGTCACCCGCCTCGTGGTGCGGATTGGCGCCGTTCGGGCCGGAGGCGACGATGGTGAAGTCGACCTGCTCGTGTCCGTGCCGGCGCAGGAGCCGGTCGAGGTCGGCGGCCACCTGTGATTCCCGGCGGCCGGCGAAGGGGACGTCGCGGATCTCCTCGAACGTCGCGTCGGCGGCGGCTCCCGCGGCCGTCATGAGCTCCAGCTCCGCCGTGTCCTTGACGGCGCGAAGCATCGGCAGGGCCTCGGTGAGCGACGTGTAGGAGCTGCCGGGCAGGGCCTGCTGCAAGGCCAGCAGGTGCAGGGCCCAGGCGTTGTCACTGATGCCGAACCGGCCCGAGGCGTCGAGCAGGGCGGCGGTGGCGGCGTAGGGGTCCTTGCCGTCGGTCCAGTCGCGCAGGGCCAGGGCGGGCGCGCCGGCCGCCTTCTGCGCGTCCGGGGCCTCCAGCGCAGGGACGACGAGGACGGGGTCCTGTCCGGCGGCGAGGACCAGCAGGGTGAGCCGTTCGGTGACCGCCGGGGGCGTGTAGCCGGTGAGCCACACCAGATCCGGTCCCGGAGCCACCAGCAGGCCCGCGAGACCGGCCTCGGCGGCCGTCCGCGCGGCGCGCTCCATACGGGCCCGGTAGTCGTCGGCGGTGAAGGACGCGGCCGTGCTTCCGGACATTCCGGGCCTCCCAGGGACGGACGAAGGGGCTACGGGCAGCATCCTGCCCGGCCGGAGGGGGCGACGCGAGCCGTCTGCGCACTTCGCCCGAGCATCGCCACTAATGGCAGAGGATTGCTCATGCGTTAGAAATAATGCTTAGATGCTCCGCATCCATTAATTGTTCGATCCAGGGGGGCGTACGACCGTGCTCGTACTCGCACACATCAGCGATCTGCATCTGGACGGGAGCGCGCGGGCGACGGAGCGCGCCGAGCGGGTGTGCGAGCGACTGCGGGAGCTGCCCGGCCAGGTGGACGCGTTGCTGGTGACCGGGGACATCGCGGACCACGGCACGGAACCGGAGTACGAGGAGGCCGCACGCATCCTGGGGCTGCGTGACGGCGACGCACCGTTCCCCGTGCTGACCTGCCCGGGCAACCACGACAGCCGCGCGCCCTACCGCAAGGCGCTGCTGGGCCTGCCGGGCGCGGAGGGACCCGTCAACTGCGTGCAGGTCTTCGACGACGGTGCCGTGCTGATGTGCGACTCCAGCGTCCCCGGCAGCGACGACGGGGAGCTGGCCGAGGAGACGTACGACTGGATCGAGACGACGCTCGACGAACTCGACGGCGGCCTTCCGGCCCTGCTCGCCTTCCACCACCCGCCGGTGGCGCTGCACCACCCGCTGCCCGACTCCTACCCGTTCGCGGGAGTCCGGCAGGCTGGCCGGACTGCTGGCCCGCCGGCCCGAGATCGCCG
>KE354071.1 GCA_000415505.1 Streptomyces afghaniensis 772 | reverse complement strand
CGTTCCGACGGCCTGGGACCGGCCGAGGCCGTCCGTGTCCTCGCCGGCGTCGTCCTTCGAGCCGCCCTGCTCACCGGCGTTCGCGGTGCCGCCTTCGGGCGTGGGCGTCGCGAACACCTCCGGTTCGTCGGTGCGCGGCGCGGCCGTGGGCGAGCCGTCCTGCTCCGGCTGCTGCGGCTGCTCCGGCTCGGGGGCCGGCTTGTCCGTCGCCGGCGGCTCGGCGGCCTCGCCCTTCCCGCCGTCGCCCTTCCCGCCGTCGCCCGTGTCGCCGGGCTTACCGCCGGTGTTGCCGTCCTGCGGGGCGTCCGGAGTGCGGGTGGGCTGCTCCTGCGGGGCCTCGGGGCTCTTCGTCGGCTCTTCGGGGGCCTTCGTCGGCTGCTCCTGCGGCTCCTCGCCCGGCTTGTCGCCGGGCTCGGCGCCTGCTCCGGCGCCGCACTTGCGGCCGTCGTTGATGCAGTCGGCCATCTCCCCCATCAAGTCCTCGTCGAAGACGTTGATGAAGTCGCCGTGGTCCGTGACCGGCTTGTGCAGTTGCTCCGGGAAGGAGTCCACCGCGAACAGCGGTGTCGTACGGCCGCCGTCCTCGAGGCTCGGCGCGTCGACGTCGTAGACGATGCGCTGGACCAGCTGCGGGATGGGCCGGAAGCCGGACGGGCAGTTGCCGGCGGCGTCCGTGAACGCCACGTGCGTGCGGTGGTTGGCGCTGTCGATGTTGCGGCCGTCCCAGCAGCTCTGGAACTTGAAGGTGCGCACCACGTCGCTGCCCTGCGGGCACAGCGGGTACTTGTCCTTCAGCTGCCGGTCCTCGAAGCCCGTGCAGCTCCAGGAGGCGTTGGCGTTGGCCGGGCCGTTGACGAACGACTTGGCGTCACCGGTGATGATGCGCAGCAGCCGCGGCATGGCGGTGACCTTGCCACGCGGGTTCCCCACGAAGGTCAGCGTGACCTGCTTCGGCGTGACGATCTCGCCGGCGTTGCCCTCGATGCCGCCGCCGGGCGAGTTGGCGTCCTGCTCCTGGGAGCCGTTCTGCAGGCGCAGCACCGGCCAGTAGTAGGAGGACTTGTCGCCCGGGTCGACGCAGCTCGTCTCGGCGTTCGCGAGGTCCTGGTCGCTGGCGAAGGCGTTGTTGGCCTGGTTTCCGACGTAGTCGTGGAAGTGGTGGGCGCCGTTGGTGACGCCCGGGGCGGCGATGATGTTGTCGGAGTTGAACAGGCCGTTCTCGTTCACGCCGCAGTCGGTGACGAAGGAGCCCCGGGAGGCTTTCGACCCCTGGCGGGGAGTGCCGGCGTTGGGCTGGACGCCGGTGATGGACGCGAAGTCGGCGGCGACGGGGCCGTTGCCCGCCTGTCCGCCGTTGCTGCCCTGACCGCCCTGGCCTTGGCCGTCACCCTGCTCCTGGCCGTCCTGCCCCTGCTCCTGGCCGGGCTGTTGGTCGCCGTTGCCGTCCTGGTCTTCGCCCTGCGCGGGGGCCTGGTTGCCGGAGTCCCGTACCGTGCAGGCGGCGAGGGCGTCGAGCCCTTCGGGGCGGTCCCCCACCCGGTCGATGGCGATCGCGATGCGCTCGAGGGTCGCGGCCCGCTTGTCCTTCAACGGGTTCATGATCGCGCTGTCGGCGAAGCCGGAGTCCTGCCGCACCTGCTGTGCGGACTCGCTCAGGCGCTGGTAGGCCTTGGCGATCTGCTCGTCCAGGAGGGCCAGTTCCTTGTCGACCTCCCCCCGGGCCTGCTCCGGGACCGACGTCAGTTTGCTGCCGACGTCCGGGCAGTCGATCGTCGAGCCCGCGGTCCGGACCCCCGTACCGGACCGCGTCTGGGCGGAGTCACCGCCCGAACCGCCGTCGGTCGCGGAGGCGTAGACGTTCGCGGCCATCAGGCCGCCTCCGCCGAGGATCAGTGCGAATGCGGCGAAGGTCGCGCGTCGTGGGCCGGTAGGGCGTCTTCGCGTGTTGCGTCCCAAGGGTGCTCTCCTGCGCTTGTGGCGTACCGGGCATGAAAATCCCCTCGCCCCATACGTACGGGAGCACCGGCGTGTTCACGCGTGTCGAAAATTTTCGGAGAACTCTCATGAAGCCGCGAAACACCCGAACCCCGCCGGTCCCATGGGCCGGCGGGGAACCGCAGGTCAGCGGAAGTTCACATCGCTGCACAGGAAGTAGGTCTGGTCCATGTGCGACGCCTGCCAGATCGTGTAGACGACGTGCCGGCCGCTCAGGCCCGAAGTGCTCACGGGGATCTCGTAGTTCTGGCTGGGCGCGTACTTGCCGGTGCGCGCGACGAGCCGGAGGTCGCTCCAGGTCAGCGGCTGGGTGGTGGGGTCGAATCCCTGCCGGGTGACGTACACCTGGAAGTAGTCGGCGCCGTGGCTGGCCTGGTCGTACAGCTTCACCGTGAAGTTGGCGCCGATGTCCGTCGTCTTCCAGGCGCCCACCGTGTCCAGGGAGTTGTACCGGCCGCCCTCGGTGCGTCCGCCGCTGCACAGTTGGCCGTCGGGAACCACGGCTTGGAAGTTGCCGCCCGAGCCGTTGCGGTACAGGCCGTTCCAGTTCCACATGGCGTTGGGGTTGTCCTGCCACGCCTGCCAGCACATCGGGTCCTGTCGGGCCATCGCGGGATTCTGGAAGTCGCTCCCCCAGCGCAGCCAGCAGCCGTAGTTGCGGGAGGCCGGGTCGACGACCGAGCCGTGGGCGACGGCGGTGCCGCTCCGAGGGGATGAGGCTGAGCAGCGCGGCGACCAGGACACTCAGGGCGAGCGTCAAGCGGGAGCGAACTCTACGATCATGACCATGACAATTCATGATCTCCTTCTTTCGGATGTGGGGGTGTCGTGCTTTCTCTGTGTCTTCGTGGGGAGTGCGGCAGCGCGTGGGAGCGCTCCCGCACAGCACAGGCTGCGCCCGATGGCGGCGGGTGGCAACGTTCGATTGCCGCCACTTCCGCACCCGCTGGCGCGTTCGATGCGTTCGACGCCGCAGCGTCCGCACCTGCGCGGGTCTTCGGGAAAACACCTGGGTGTGGCCCTGGGTCCATCCGACCGTCAGGTCGCTCCGGCACTTTTCACCTGTCTGGGTCCCAACTCCTCAGGAGTCACATGTCTGCCCCCAACCGTCGAGGCGTCCTCATCGGCGCTGCCGGCGCTGGTGCCGGTCTCACGATCGCCCCGGCCACGGCGTTTGCCGCCTCGCAGAGCCCAAAGCGGCGCGAGCCTCTGGCCGCCGGACCCGGCAAGAAGTGGGACCTCGACGGCAACGCGCAGCGCTTCCGTGGCAACACGTTTGTCTGCCCCGTGCCCCAGGACTCGGCCTTCTTCCACGCCGAGACCGAGGCGATGGGGATCATGAAGCGGTCCTCCATCGCCGATCAGTACGTCTGCCTGCCGCACCAGAGCATGCACATGACGGTGTTCGATGCGACGACGCAGGACACCGTCATCGACAAGCAACTCCCGGCGTGGCTCGCTGACTGCGCGGACGTCTCCGAAGTGTCCCAGCGGATCCTCGCGCGCCTCCAGAAGTCGACGCTGACCCCGGTGGGCCCGATCACGATGGAGGTCAAGGAGTTCGGCCCCTTCGACGCCGGCTTCACGATGGAGCTCGCCCCGGCCGACGATGCCACCTTCAACAGGCTCTGGACGATCCGACGGGAGCTGAACGCCCTGCTGGAGCTCCGGGCATCGAACTTCGAGACCTACCAGTTCCACTCGACCCTCGGTTATCGCCTGGTCAAGCCGCTGGCATCCGACGTGCCGCCCATGGAGCGACTGGCTGCGAAGTGCTCCGCACTCTTCACCGGCGAGGCCGCCACCGTGACCCTGGGGCACCCGGCGTTCAACCTCTTCGACGACATGCTGGCGTTCCCGCAGTTGTGGCGGCTGCCGAAGGCGTGATCCGCCGTTACCGACCGGCGTTCAGTGGTGCGGAAGGGGGCCGTGCCAGTCCAGGCACAGGACGGTGGCGTCGTCTTCCGGGTGACCGTTACAGGCGTCGGTGACTGTGGTGGCCAGATTGCGCGCGACCTCGCGCGGGTGCTCGCCGGCGGTGTCACGGATGAGGCCGGGGAGATCGACTTTTTGCGCTTGGCGCTCTTGCATGCCGTCGGTGTAGAGCACGAGGCGGTCACCGGGGCGCAGGTCGAGGTTCTGCACCTTGTAGGGGCCCTTGTGCTCGGCGACGCCGAAGGGCAGGTTCACTGCGAGGCGCAGTTCGTCGACCGTGCCGTCGCGCAGTCGTAGGGGCCAGGGGTGCCCGCGTTGACGAGCTGGGCGCCGGTCCCGTCCAGGGCGATGCGCAGCAGCTGGCCGGTGGCGAAGGTCCGTCTGCCGTGGTCGAGGAGGGCCTGGTGGGTCTGGCGGGCCTGGTTCGGCGAGGCCGGTCCCGGCGCGGCGGGCGCCGCGGGAGGCATTGACCAGGAGGGTCGGCCAGTCGAGGGCGGCGTCGACGTCGTGGCCCATGGCGTCGGTGATGGAAAGGTGCAGGGTGTCGGGGTCGACGGCGTAGTCGTAGGTGTCCCCGGCGATGTCGGCGGCCGGAACGAGGGCGCCGGCGAGGGCGAACTCGGCGGCCTCGCACGAAGGGGCCGAGGGCAGCAGCTGGCGCTGGATCTCCGCGGCCAGGCTGACCGAGGTGGTGCGGTTGCCCCAGTGGTAGAGGTCGGTGAACCGGCGGTCGGTGACGATGATGTACGCCAGCGCGTGCGCGGCCTCTTCCACTTGCTCCAGCACGTCCTGTGTGACCTGGGGAAGGAGCAGTTCCAGGACGCCGACGGCGTCGCCGCGGTTGGTGACGGGGGCGAGCACCCGCTGCCCGTGCTCGCCCTCCGGAGCCTGCACCAGTTCCTGGGCGCGCACGGACCTCGTCGTAGATGCTGTCGTCGAAGGGAACCTGTTCGGCGCGGCGCTCCTGTCGCGTAGCCGCCTCCTCGCTGACCCGCAGCAGGCGCTGGCCGACGACGTCGACGCACAGGAACGACACGTGCCGCGCGCGGAACCGGTCGCGCAGGTTGCGCGCCACGGCATCGAGGGAGCCCACCGGTGCGGCGTCCTCCGCCGTTGCCAGCACCTCAGCCAGTCCGATCCGATCGCGTGCCACGTCAGCCTCCTTTTGGGTTGCCAACTCGTTTTCCCGCCGACGCGACAGGCGCAGCACGGCTGTGACACATGCCTCAGCCTGTAGACGCCGGAACAGGTAGGACCCCCGGAGACGTCACCCCCGCACGCCTGATGCGAAGGTTCGGGGGTAAACGGTCGCAGCACGTTTGGGTACCAGGGGGGTGGCCGGCATGGAGCAGACGGCGGGCGGTGAGGGCGAGCAGTCTCTGGTGGAGACCGTCGTATCGGTGTCGGGGGCGTTCGAGAGCAGCGAGGACATCGCCGTGGCCCGCGATCTGGCTCGCAGCTTCCTCAGCGACGTCCAGGCCGTGCACGGGCTGGCCGGTGTCCGGGCGCGCGAGTGGGCAGTGGTGCAGCTCGTGGTCAGCGAGCTGGTGACCAACGCCCGCAAGTACGCACCCGGCCCGTGCCTGCTGACGCTGGAAGTCAACGGCGGCGCGGTGGAGGTGGCCGTGTGGGACAGCAACCCGACGCCGCCGGCCATCCTCGCGCCCGACCCGATGCGGATCGGCCAGCACGGGCTGGAGATCGTCATGGCGGTCGGCCAGAGTTTCGCGGTCCACCGCGAACCCGTGGGAAAACGGATCACCACGACCATCGCGCTGGCCGACGATCCGGGGCGGGGACTCACCGGCCGGCGGCTGTGACGGCTTTCGGCCTACTTGGCCTTTCCGCGCCGCCTCCCGCGGCGGACAAGAGGGGCAGGCGAGCCGGCCGGTCATCGACATGGCTGCGCGCGGTGGCCGACGCGGTGACGGCGGCGATGACCGGACACCGAACCGATGCGGCATGAGACCAGGGCGGCGGGTAAACGTCCGGAGCCGGCTGGGGAAGGCCATGAAGCCTGGGGAGGTCGAGGGCCCTTCCCTACCGACAGAGTCCGGCGCCCCTGGGGATCTGCGCGCACAACGGCCGCAGCCGTTGAAGTCGGATCATTGAGAGCCCAGCTGTCAGGGCCGTCGAGTTCCTTCGTGGTGCGGCCGAGGTAAGTGGCCGAGCCGGGCTCGGGGACGTCGAGCTCGTGGAAGCCCACGCGGTCGTAGAAGGCCCGTGGCCCGGGTGTTGGCGGTCGCCATGGCGAGGTGGACGGCCGGCACTCCCTTGTCCTGGAGGGTCGCCAGGAACGTCCGCATCAGGCGGCGGCCGTGGCCGCGCCCCTGCCACTCGGGCAGCAGGTCGATGTGCAGGTGGGCGGGGTAGGCCACGAGTTCGGGCAGCACCATCCGCTCGGGGTCGTGCAGCAGTCCCGCCATCGCCTCGTCCGGCGTGCAGGGCGGCCGCGGCGGCTTCGGGTAGCGGTCGGCGACCAGCGGCAGCCAGGTGGCGCGGAACGCCTCGGCGAAGCGCGGCGTGTCGGCCGTGCCGAGGATGTAGCCGACCGCCCGCCCCGCCGTCGTCCAGCACGAAGGCCAGGTCCGGCTCCAGATGGACGTACGGAGCCGCGAAGGTGGCCGGGAAGATGGCCCGGGTCCGTGTAGTGGGGGCGGCTGTCCTGGCCGTTGTGCGCGGTGCGGACGCAGATGTCGTCGAGGGCCGGACGGTCCTCGGGGCGGTACGGGCGGATGGCGGGGAGCTTGGTCATGGCGGCATCGTGCCCGTGCTGGGAGCGCTCCCTCAACCTGATTCGGGGAGCTTCCGAAGGCCCCTGAAACCGGCCGATGCTGTGCGAAACTCCGGCCATGACCACCGTGACCCGGTTGCGCAAGGCCGCGTCGCCCTCCCGGAGGCGGAAGAGGGGACGCACTTCGGCATGGTCGCCTTCACCGTGCGGGGCAGGGGTTTCGCCTCGGTGACGAAGGACGGCAGGGTGCAGCTGCAGCTGCCGCAGGAGGAGAACGACGCCGCCCTGGCCGCGCATCCGGCCGGTGACCGCCTCGTGCGCCGGGGCACGCCGGTCGGTTTCCGCGTACCGCTCGCCCACAACGGCAAGGACCTCAACGCCCTGGTCCGGGCGGCCTGGTTCAGCCGCGCCCTGAAGCGGCTCGCGGCGGGGGCTCGCCCTGCGGGGGTGAATGACTCACGAATGGCCGACGCCGTTGGTCCGAGCGCGGCTTAACTGCCCAGCTCGGGGTTACCCGGCCCCATGGTGAAGCTGCATATTCCGGGACGAAAAGAACATCACGAGTCCGAGGCTCCGCCGCAGGACGCCGCCCCTGCGCGCGCTCCCGCTCCGGCAAGGAAAGAGCCCGGTCCGGCCGCAGAGAAGCCCGCTCCGAGGGCGGACGAGGAGCCCGGGCCGGGGCCCGAGGTGGAGCGGGCAGCGCCGGACAGCCCGAGTGAGCTCCCCCGGAAGTCGTGGGGCGCGGTGCTGAAGGGGAGCCTGCGGGAGTTCAAGGACGACGAGCTGACCGACCGGGCGGCCGCGCTCACGTACTACGGTGTGCTGGCGCTGTTCCCGGCGCTGCTGGTGCTGGTGTCGCTGCTGGGCATCACCGGCAAGTCGACCACCGACAAGGTGCTCGAGAACGTCCAGCAGTTCGCCCCCGGCTCGGCGCGCGACATCATCACCCGGGCCGTCGAGCAGTTGCAGGGCAACGCCGGAATCGGCTCGCTGATGGCGATCGTCGGTCTGGTCCTCGCGGTGTGGTCGGCGTCCGGCTACGGTGGGGCTTCATCCGCTCCGCCAACGCCGTCTACGACATGCCCGAGGGCCGGCCGGTGTGGAAGCTGCTGCCCGTGCGGGTGCCGTGACGGTCGTGCTGATGGTGCTGGCCGTGATCAGCGCGCTGATCGTGGTCTTCACGGGGGCGCTGGCCCGGCAGGCGGGAACCGCGCTCGGGATCGGGGACACGGCGCTGACGGTGTGGTCGATCGCGAAATGGCCCGCCCTGGTGCTGCTGGTCACGATCATGATCGCGATCCTGTACTGGGCGACCCCGAACGCCAAGGTGAAGGGGTTCCGCTGGATCACGCCGGGCAGTCTGCTGGCTCTGCTCATCTGGATGATCGCGTCGGCCGGCTTCGCGGTCTACGTGGCCAACTTCGCCTCGTACAACAAGACCTACGGCACGATGGCCGGCGTCATCGTCTTCCTGGTGTGGCTGTGGATCACCAACCTGGCGATCCTGCTGGGCCTGGAGTTCGACGCCGAGGCGGTCCGGCAGCGGGCCATCGCCGGTGGTCATCCGCCCGAGGCGGAGCCGTACACGCAGCCGCGTGACACCCGTGCGTGGGACGAACAGGACCGGCGCCGCATGGAAGGGACCTGATCCCTTCAGCCCATGAGTCCGGCGGCTACTGTGGCGCCCAGTTCCCAGCACCTCTCGATGTCGTCCTTGCCGGGCTCGCCGGTCACGGTCACGGCCTCGGCGGAGCGGCGCCAGCCGAGGCCCGTCGTGATCGACTCGACGCCCCGCACGGCTCCGGTGACGTCGTTCCCGCCGTGCACCCAGTAGCCGAAGGGCCGGCCACGGGTCGCGTCGAGGCAGGGGTAGTAGACCTGGTCGAAGAAGTGCTTGAGGGCGCCGGACATGTAGCCGAGGTTCGCGGGGGTGCCGAGGAGGTAGCCGTCGGCGGCGAGGACGTCGGAGGCGGTGGCGGCCAGCGCCGGCACGCGGACGACCCGGACGCCCTCGATCTCGGGGTCGCTCGCCCCGGAGACGACGGCTTCGAACATCGCCTGGCAGTTGGGCGAGGGCGTGTGATGGACGATCAGCAAGGTGGCCACGTCACCCGACCTTACAAGTCGTGACGACCATGAGTGCCTCGCGCGAGAACTGGTACCCGTCCGTCGTTCTCCGTACGAGAAAGAGAGGTACCCCCTTGTCACAGGTAGAGGAATCCATCGAGGTCCGCGTCCCGGTGCACACCGCGTACAACCAGTGGACGCAGTTCGAGGACTTCCCCCGGTTCATGGACGGCGTGGAGCGCATCGAGCAGCGCACCGACACCCTGACGCACTGGGTCACCAAGGTCGGCGGCCAGGAGCGGGAGTTCGACGCGGAGATCACCGAGCAGATCCCCGACGAGCGCGTCGCCTGGACCACCGTGAACGGCGAGGCCCGGCAGGCCGGTGTGGTCACCTTCCACCGGATCCAGGACGACACGACCAAGGTCATGCTCCAGATGGAGTTCGACCCCAGCGGCGTGGCCGAGACCGTGGGCGACAAGCTCGGGTTCGTGAAGCGGCAGGTCTCCGGTGATCTGCGGCGGTTCAAGCAGTTCATGGAGGCCCGTGGGACGGAGACCGGGGCCTGGCGCGGCGAGGTGTGATCAGCGAGAACGGCGGCCGCCACCACTGATCGTGGTGGCGGCCGCCTTCTGTCTTTCTACCTTCTGTCTTTCTACGCCGCAGCCGGCCGGGCCGTCCCGCTCTGCAGCCCGTTCCGGGCTGCTGGGTCAGGTCGTTGAGGCGCAGGGCGAGTCGTGCCGCGGCGTCGTAGAGGGTGCGGACCGCCTGGAGGCGTTCCAGGCGCGGGGCCAGCGCCGAGAGGGCGATGGCCAGGGCCACGCCGGCCCAGCCCACCGGACCCAGCGGGGTGCAGCCGAAGAAGTGGCTGACGCCGGGCGTCTGGACGAGGGCGGCCAGCACGGCGGCGGAGCCGAGGGCCGTGACCCACACCAGAGGGCTGTGGCGCCGGCCGGAGAGGGTCTGCACGAGCTGGGCGCCGACCACACCGCACAGGGCCATGGTGGTGGACCGTCGTTCGGTGCCGGGGGTGAGGCGGCCGATGAGGTACGCCGTGACCGCGCCGAGGCAGGTGGTGACGCCCCGGCGCCGGATGGAGCGCAGCAGCGGCGCGCCGAGGACGTCGAGACCCATCGGGCCGGTCGCGGCGTGCTCCGCCGTCGAGGGGTCGTCGCTCGGCGTGACCGCCACCGCCATGGCCGGGAACATGTCGGTGAGCAGGTTGACCAGCAGCAGCTGACGGGTCGACAGGGGCGAGGCGCCGGCCAGCAGGGTGCCGAGGACGCTGAAGCCGACCTCGCCGGCGTTGCCGCCGATGAGGATGCTCACCGCGTCGGCGACGCTGCGCCACAGGGCACGTCCCTCGGCCACCGCGTCCACCAGGACGGACAGGTCGCCGGAGGTGAGCACGAGGTCGGCGGCGTTGCGGGCGGCGGCGGAGCCGCGGGCCTCGACGCCGACTCCGACGTCGGCGGCGCGGATGGCGGCGGCGTCGTTGGCGCCGTCGCCGGCCATCGCCACGACCCGCCCGGCCTGTTGCAGGGCCTCCACGACATGCAGCTTCTGCTCGGGTGCGACCCGGGCGACGACGCCCGCGCCGCGCAGCACCCGGACGCGCTCGCGGCGTTCCATGGCGACGAGTTCGTCGCCGGTCACCGCCTCGGTCTCCTCCGGCCAGCCCAGCTGCAGGGCGATGGCGCGGGCGGTCTCCGGGTGGTCGCCGGTGAGCATGACGGGCAGGATGCCGGAGCGGCGCAGTGACGCCAGCAGCGCGTGCGAGGTCTCGCGCGGGACGTCGGCGAGGGCGACGAACCCGCTGAACTCCAGGTCTGCGAGCGGCGCGTCGAGTTCGGCGTCGGCGTCGCCGGCCCGGCAGGGGCGCCGGGCGACGGCGAGGACGCGCAGCCCCTGTCCCGCCAGTTCGTGGGCGGTGTCGGTCGTGCCGTCGGGGAGGTCCCGGCAGGCGGGCAGGATCGTCTCCGGGGCGCCCTTGACGACGAGGAGTTCGCCGAAGTCCGGGTCGCCGTCGCGGCCGACCGCGGCGGCGTAGCCCCGCCGTGTCTCGAAGGGCAGCTCGCCGGTCGGTGTCCAGCCTTCGTCGGGCGGGGCGACGTCCAGGACGGCCTCGTCGGTGGCGTGCGCGACCCGGCGGCCCTGGCCCGTCTCCTCCTGCGGACAGGCGCGGGCGGCCAGGCGCAGGAGCGGCAGGGCCTGTTCGGTGTCCACCGGCAGGACGGTGCCGTCGGCGGTGGCGACGCGGACCAGGCGCAGCTTGTTCTCGGTGAGGGTGCCGGTCTTGTCGAAGCACACGGTGTCGACCCGGCCGAGCGCCTCCAGGGTGCGCGGGGTGCGGACCAGGACGCCGCGCCGGGACAGCCGGCGGGCGGCGGCCATCTGCGCGACCGTCGCGACGAGCGGGAGTCCCTCCGGCACGGCGGCGACCGCGACCGCGACACCGCCGCTGACGGCACGTCGTACGGGGCTGCCGCGCAGCAGGGACAGCCCGGTCACGGCCGCGCCACCGGTGAAGGTCACCGGCAGGGCCTTGCGGGTCAGTTCCTGGAGCCTGGCCTGGACGCCTGCGGGCGGCGGGGTGCGGGCGGCGAGCGTGACGGCGCGGCCGGCCTCGGTCTGGTCGCCGGTGTCGACGACGAGGGCGGTGGCGCGCCCGGCCACGACGGTGGTGCCCTCGAACACCATGCAGGTGCGCTGGGCCACCGGCAGGCCGGGGGTGGCCTCGAGGGCCTTGGTGACCGGCAGGGACTCGCCGGTGAGGGCCGACTCGTCGACCTCGAGACCGTCGACGTCGAGCAGCCGGGCGTCGGCGGGCACGACGTCGCCGGCGCCGAGGGTGATCTCGTCGCCGGGGCGCAGCCGGGCGGCGTCGACGGTGACGGTGCGCCTGCGGCCGTCCCGCCTGCGGGCCTTGGGCTGCTGCCGGGCCGCCAGCCGGGCCAGCGCCTGTTCGGCGCGCAGCCGCTGGAGTCCGCCGGTCACGGCGTTGAGGTCCATGGCGCCGACGACCAGCAGCGCGTCGACGAGCGAGCCGAGCAGCGCCGAGGCGACGGCGCCCGTGGCCAGGACGGGCGTGAGCGGATCGTCCAGTTCGCGGCGTACGGCGCCGGCGGCCTGCCAGGTCCAGCGGACGGGGGTCATGGCCGGGTGGCGGCCGACGCGAGCGGCGTGTTGCCGCGAGCGGTCGGCGAGCAGGGCGAGTCCGGTGGGCTCGACGTCGCTGTCGGGGCGTCCCAGCCGGTCACGGGCCTCGTGGGGTTCCAGGGCGTGCCAGGGGATGTGCAACCGGGGCGGAGGCGGGGTGGCCCGGGCCACGCGGGTGGCTTCGAGCCAGCCCGCGAGCAGGGCGTTCGCGGCGGCGATGTTGACGGGGGCGTGCCGGGTGAGGGGCCACAGGAGCCTCCGGCCCGGGGGCTGTCCGCCGCGCGCGACCAGGAGCCCCGAGAGGGCCGCCCCCGCGCGGGCCAGGGTCTGCGAGCGGCGTCCGACGCGCCGGGCCGCCGGGATCGCCGTCAGCAGCCGCCAGACGTCGGCGAGTCCGCCCGGGGCCAGCGCGTCGACGCCCCAGGCGACGGCCGCGCGGTCGTCGGTGAGGGCGATCGCCACGTCGCCGGCGGGCAGTCCGGCCGCCACGTGCCCGTCGCCGGACCCGTCCAGGCGGGCGACGGTCACCACGACGTGCCCGTCGTCCTGGAGGGCCCGTACGACGTCGCCGAACGGCTTGGCGCCCGGGGCGACCTCGTCGGCGAGCCGGGTGATGTCCCTCAGGTCGGAGCCGCCGGCGATCACGACGTGCAGTCCTGCCCGGCGGGCGGCGTCGAGGACGGCCTCCGCGAAGGGATGGACCGGGTCGTCGGGCAGCCCGTCGGAGTCGCGTTCGGCGTCCTGCCGCCGGCTGCGCAGGGCGTCGGCGTGCAGGACGAGGGCGTCGGCGATCTCCAGCTGGCGCAGGCGCTCCGCGCTGCGCACGAGGATCCCGGCCCGGGCGAGGAAGGTGCCGAGGGTGGCGTTGAAGGCGGCCGGTCCGTACCGGGCCGCCTTCGGGGAACCGGCGAGGACGGCTTCGGCCGCTTCCCTCGCGGAGTGTGTGACGAGGAGGGTGGCGGCGGCGCCGGCGAGGCTGCCGGTGCTGGCGTGGGAGGCGTACTCCTGGGCGGGCGTCACCTTGAGCGGCGGCCGGGTGTCCGGGGGGCAGGGCAGGCTGGTGCGCTGCTCGTGGCAGATGTCGTCGTGGAGTGCCTCGAAGGCCGCGGCCCTGGCCACCGCCTCGGTCAGCTGGGTGCTGCGCAGCAGACCGTCGAGCACGAGCGCCAGCGGGGTCTGGCCGACGCCGTGTGCGGCGGCATTGGCGGTTGCGAGGACGAGTTCCATGCCGTGGGTGCCGAACCGCTGCCGGAGCAGGGCCCGGAAGCGGGGGTTCTCCCGCAGCAGTGTGACGGTGGCGGTGACGATGCGTGAGGTGGGCGGCAGGCGCAGGGACCGGCCGGCCAGCGCGCCGGCGGCGCCTGCGGCGTCCAGCAGGACCGCCGCCGCGGTGAGGCGCACCTCGCCGGGGTCGCCGGGGTGGGTGGCCTCCTCGGCCTCCGGGTCGGAGCCCTCGGTCAGGCCGAGGCGGGCGGCGAGCGCGGTGGCGCGCTCGCTGACGCGGTCGGTGACGGCGTCCTCGGCCACGGTGATCACCAGGCGGGACAGTCCCTCGTCCCAGTACGCCGCGATGACGTCCGGGTGGTCGAGCAGTTCCCCGGCGACCTTGCGGGCGATGCCGCCGATCTCGCCGTCGGACCGCCGCAGGGCGACGTGGACGCGCTGCCCCGCCTTCCAGTGCTGTCCGCCGGACAGGGCGTTGCGCGCGACGTTGCGGACGCGCCGCGTGGTGTCGTAGGCGGACGTCACGCCCTGGGCGGTGCTGCGGGCGGCGCCTGCCGCCGCCCCGGCCATGGCCCCGACGAGCGGGGCGACGTCGAAGCGTGTGAGCATCTCCTGCTGTCCCGACTCAGCCGGTGGGCCGGCTGTCGTGTCCGTGCCGGTGGGCCTGCTCCGGGTCCGGCTCCTCACCGTGCGGGCCGTGGTGCGCGGTGGCTTCGGCGACCTGCTTCAGTGCGGAGGCGGTGACGGTGTCGCCCACCTTGGCGGGCTGTTCGTGAACGTGGTGTTCCGGCCGGTCGTGCCGGTAGTGCGAGGCGGCGAGTTTGTCGCCGGGGCCGTAGGAGGAGGTGCCCTCGTCGTCCGGCCTGACCTGGACGCCGGCGCGGCGTTCTCGGGCCCCGGCGGTCTGCGTGCCGCCGTTCGCCGACGCGCCGTCGGGTCGCTGTCCGGGCTTCGGCTGGGTCAGCCAGGCGACGGCCGCGCCGGTCAGCGCCACCGGCCACTCCACCACTCCGGCCACGCCGAGCACCCCGGCACCGGCGTAGACGGCCATCCGGCGCCCGCGCGGCGACACCGCGCCGATCCGGTCCAGGGCGTCTCCGGCCACCTTGCCCACCTGCTCCGCACCCGGCAGATGCCTCAGTCCCGAGGCGACGGCCCGCAACGGCTGCGGAAGATCGGGCGAACGTGTTGTGTCCTGGTTCATGACGACCTCCACAAGCGCGTTGTCCAGCGGCTTCCACCGGTTTCCCAGCTCTCTGCCCCATATTCCGCCTTTGCTGGAGCGAGTGCTTGTCGAGTTCGGCCGAGGTCTCAGCCGAGGGCTCGGCCGAGGCCCCGCAGGACGGTCTCGCCGTCGTGGACGCCGCCCATGCAGCGCTTGGTGTACGACTGCCATCCCTCGCCCACGGCGGAGATGACGATCGAGCCGCCACCGGCGATGCACTGGCTCGCGGTGACGTCCGCCGGGCGGGCCGCGGCGTGCGCGGGCGCGGCGAGCACCATCCCGGCCAGGGTGGTGAGCAGGGCGTACGGCAGCTTGTTCAGCCTGTTCACGGGGGCTCCTTCGTGCGGGGAGGGGGCGTCGGTGCCATGCCAGCGTCACCAGGGCGGGCCAGGGCTGCCACCGGACGTGGTCCGCCCGGGCCGCAGCGCGGAGGAGGGTCCGGCTGCCCGGCAGTTCCGTCGATGTGGTCGCCCGCTCGCCGCGCAGCATATGTCCGGCGTGCCGGCGCGGGCGACCATGGTCTGCGGACGTCCTCCCCGCACCGGCCCCGTCCGCGGTGGCCGCCGTGGCCCTGCGTGCCGGCGTGGACCAGGGCGGCCGCACGGATGTCATGGGGGGCGTCCGACGAGGCGGGCGAGGTGGCGTGGCGGCCGGGCCGCGGGGGCCGTAAGCCGCGGGGCCGTACGAGGTGCACTGTGCGGCACGTCCGTGGGGGCGCCGTGGTGGACCACCTCGGTGACAGGCCGGGGCGGTAACAGGCCGGGGCGGTAACAGGCCGGGGCGATGACAGAGCCCGGGCGATGACAGAGCCCGGGCGATGACAGAGCCGGGGAGGCTGGGCGCGCCGGTCTGGCGGTGGGCGCGGCTCGTAGCGGCCGGCGCCGCCGACGCGGCTCGGAGCGGCCAGCCCGGCTCAGCAAGGCCCGGCCCGGCTTGGCCCGGCCCGGCCCGGCTCGGCCCAGCCCGACCCGGCCCAGCTCGACCCGGCCCGGCCCGGCTCGGGCTATCGCGGCTCGGATCGGCCGACGCGACTAGCCGCGGCCAGCCCTGGTCGTCGCCCAGCCCTGGTCGTCGCGGCCAGCCCTGCCCGCCGCAGCCAACCCTCCCCGTCACAGCGCCCTCCCCGCCGCAGCCAGCCTCCCCCTCGCAGCACCCCTCCCCACCACAACCAGCCCTCCGTCGCGGCCGGCGTCAGCGGCAAGTGGCCCTCGGCTCGGGGCCCGTCGGAGACCTCCCGTGTCGGTGTGACGGCTCCGGGTACTCAGTGCAGGCACGCAGGCCGTCACGGGTCCGGGCACCGCGCGGCGGCGGGTGCCCGGTTCGGCGAATGGAGTGGTCATGACGCAGAACGGTGATGACGCGACGCTCGTCCGGCGACCGGGAATCCCCGATTTCCGGCTGGCCCCGGACGGACCCGAGCCCGCGCCACCACAGGACCCGCAGGCCGACGAGCCGCCGCAGGAGCTGCCCCTGGACCGCAACCAGGCGATCCTGGAGGCGGCCAAGCAGGTCGGTGCCGTGCTGAAGCGCAAGGGGCATCTGTTCGCGCTGGCCGGGAGCGTGGCCGCCTACGCCCACGGCGGCGAGAAGAACCTCCAGCACGACGTCGACTTCGCCATCCGCCCCGAGGACGCGGACGCGGTGGCGGCCACGCTCCGCGAGGCCGGGCTGACGGTGTACAGCCCGCCGGAGGACTGGCTGATCAAGGCCACGTGCTTCGGCCAGCCGGTGGACATCATCTTCGAGCTGGCGCACCGGCCGGTCGGCGCGGACATGCTGGAGCGGGCGGAGGAGGTCTCGGTCGACTCGGTGCGCATGCCCGTGCTTGCCCCGACCGACCTGCTGTGGAGCCTGATCGCCGCGTTCTCCGAACACCACTGCGACTTCGGCGCGGCCCTGCCCATCGCGCGTGCCCTGCGCGAGAAGGTCGACTGGGAGCGCGTGCGGCGCGAGTGCGGGGACGCGCCCATGCCCGCCGCCTTCTTCTTCCTCCTGGAGCGCCTGAACGTCATCTGATCGCCTCTGATCGGAAGGAACATCCATGAGTACCCACGGCCCACAGCACACGGGCGGCGGGGAGCCGGCGCAGAACCTGGACTACCGGATCGCCCACCTCCAGGACCGCCTCGCCTCCGGTGAGCTCGGTGAACTGGGCGTCCGGGTGGAGGCCCGCGGCCAGACGGTGCTGCTCACCGGCACCGTGCCCTCGGCGCCCTGCCGCGAGGAGATTCTGCGCACCGTCCACGAGGAGCTCGCCGGGGTCCCGGTGCACAGCGACCTCGTGGTCACCGAGACGTCCTCCCCCGACCATGCGGAGGAACTCGCATGATCCGCATCGCAGCCGTCGGAGACATCCATCTGGGGCCCGACGATCAGGGCCTGCTCCGTCCCGCCTTCGAGACCCTGCCCGAGTGCGCCGACCTCCTGCTGCTGGCCGGGGACCTGACCCGGCACGGCACTCCCGAGGAGGCGCGGGTGGTGGCCCGGGAGATCCAGGACCTCGGGGTACCGGTGGTCGCCGTGCTGGGCAACCACGACCATCACGACGACCGGCCCGACGAGGTCACGGCCATCCTCCGGGACGCCGGCGCCCATGTCCTGGAGGGACAGGGAACGGTCGTGTCGAGCGGCGGGGCACGGATCGGCGTGGCCGGTACCAAGGGGTTCGGCGGCGGCTTCGTCGGCCGCTGCGCCGGGGAGTTCGGCGAGCCGGTCATGAAGGAGTTCGTCAGGTACTCGCGCCGGTGCGCCGACGGCCTGCGAATCTCCCTGGAGCAGCTGGGCGAGGAGGGCTGTGACGCGCGGATCGCCCTGACGCACTTCTCCCCCGTCCCGGACACGCTGGCGGGCGAGCCGCTGGAGATCTATCCGTTCCTGGGCAGCTATCTGCTGGCCGAGGCGATCGACACCGCCGGTGCCGACCTCGCGGTGCACGGGCACGCACACGCCGGCACGGAACACGGCATGACGAGCGGCGGCGTGCGGGTGCGCAACGTCGCCCAGCCGGTCATCGGGCGGGCCTTCCACGTCTACCATCTGCCGGTCCGCGACCACGCCACCACCGGGGCCGCCGCACACGCGGCCCACTAGACAGCCGAGTCACCCATCCGCCGCCGGCCGACGCCGGCGGCGTTCTCGTGTCCCGTTCCGCTCTCGTACCGCCTCTGGTGTGAACGCCCCGCAAGTCGCTCCGTTATCAGGCATTTTGTCTGCTTAGCATGCTTGCTCCGCGCCCCGTACGAGAGGACAACAGATGGCGCTGACGGGCCGTCGAAGAACACCGTCCGAGCATGCTTTCTCGCCGCACGACGCCGTACTGCGCACCGCGGCACCGCACGTCGCCCGCCGTCGCTTCCTGACCGTCACCGCGGCGGCCGCGATGCTCGCCTTCTCCACCAACCGGCCGGCCCGCGGTGCCACCGCCGCTCCCGAACTCGAGGCGGCGCGGATCACGAACGACCCGTTCACCCTCGGCGTGGCATCCGGGGACCCGCTGCCCGACTCGGTGCTGATCTGGACCCGGCTCGCTCCCGAGCCGTTCGCGGAGGACGGCGGCCTGGGCCGGCAACGGGTCGCCGTCGAGTGGGAAGTGGCCCTGGACGAGTGGTTCGTCATCGTCCAGCACCAGGGTGTCGCCACGGCCCATCCCGAGTACGCCCACAGCGTGCACGTCGACGTCAAGGGCATGATGCCGGACAGCCACTACTACTACCGGTTCCGGGTGGGCACCTGGATCAGCCCCGTCGGCCGCACCCGGACGGCACCGGCCGAGGGCAGTGACACGGACAGCCTGCGCCTGGCCGCCGTCGCCTGCCAGGCCTACCAGGACGGCTACTACACAGCCCACCGTCATCTGGCGCAGGAGGACGTCGACGTAATCTTCCACCTCGGCGACTACCTGTACGAGTACCCGGTGGACTCCGCCGGCGGGGACCGCCGCTACACCGACCGCAAGCTGCCCGACGTGTTCAACCGCGAGACCACCACGCTTGCGGACTACCGGCTGCGCTACGCGCTCTACAAGAGCGACCCGGACCTGCAGGCCGCGCACGCCCGGCACCCGTTCGTCGTCACCTGGGACGACCACGAGACCGAGAACAACTACGCGGGCGCCGTCGACGAGAAGGGCGGTCCCGCTGAGCAGTTCCTGGTGCGGCGTGCCGCCGCCTACCGGGCGTACTGGGAGAACCAGCCACTGCGTGCCGAGCAGCTGCCGCAGGGGCCCGACGCCCGGTTGTACCGCCGGCTGGCCTGGGGCTCGCTCGCCCAGTTCGACATCCTCGACACCCGCCAGTACCGCTCCGACCAGGCCTACAACGACCGACCGCACGCGCCGGGTCCCGAGTCGGACGACCCGGCCCGCACCCTCACCGGCGCCGCGCAGGAACGCTGGCTGCTGGACGGCTGGCGGAACTCCGCCGCGCTGTGGCATGTGATGCCCCAGCAGGTGTGCTTCTCCCAGCGCAGGTTCGACCTGACCGCGCCGGCCCGGGTCTCCATGGACGCCTGGGACGGCTACCGCGCCTCCCGCAACCGCGTCATGGCGGGCGCGAAGGCCGCGGGCGTCGACAACTGGATGGTCCTCACCGGCGACGTCCACGTCGGGTACGCCTTCGACATCAAGGACGACTTCGACGACCCGGCGTCCAGGACGCTGGGCACGGAGCTCACCTGCACCTCCATCGCCAGCGGCGGGAACGGCGCCCAGAAGCCCACCGAGTGGGACACGTACATGAAGGCCAACCCTCACATGAAGTTCTTCGACGGCCGGCGCGGCTACGTCCGGGTCGCGCTGGGCCGCGAGAACGCGCAGGCCGACTTCCGGACCGTCTCGGCCATCACGACGCCCGGGGGCGCCGTCTCGACGGCCGCGTCCTTCGTCACCGAGGTGGGTTCGCCCGGCCTGAAGTCCGCGTGACCCGCCTGACGTCCGCAGTACTGCAGTTGGCTCCCCTTCCCCGCGCCCAAGCGCGAAACGCGGCGGCCCGGGACATCACTCCGGGCCGTTCCGGCAAGGCCTATGGCCTTGCGACAGTTCCACCGTGAGCGAAGGAGACACACCGAATGGTCCACAGACATGCCGTGACCGGCCGCCGGGCGGCCCTGACCGCGCTCGGCGCGCTCGTCGCCACCGGGATCCCCCCGGCCGTGGCGGCCGAGCCGACGCCCCCTGCGGGACCTCTGCCCTCGGCCGCCCAGACCGTCGGCGCCGACCGGGCACCGGCGTCGGTACTGCGTGCTCTGCAGCGCGACCTCGGGCTGACCCCGGCCCAGGCGTCCCGGCGGCTGGTCAACGAGGCGGAGGCGGGCACCCGGGCGGGACGGTTGCGCAACGCGCTGGGCAACCGTTTCGCGGGGGCCTGGCTGCGCGGCACGACGTCGCAGGAGCTGATCGTGGCGACCACCCACGCGACGGATGTGGCCACCATCAAAGCCCAGGGCGCCAAAGCGGTCGTCGTGAAGAGGACGCTTCGCGATCTCGTGGCCGCCAAGCGGAAACTGGACGCGGCGGCGCGCCGCGTCAGCACGCGTGACACGCCCCTGTGGTACGTCGACGTCCCGGCCAACCGGGTCGCGGTGGAGGCCACGAACAAGGCCGCGGCCGCCGCATTCGTCAAAGCCGCGGGCCTCGACGGCAAGAGCGTGGGCGTCAAGGTGACGGCGAACCGGCCGCGCCTCTTCGCGGAGATCACGGGCGGCGACGCCTTCTACATCGACGGCTCGGCCCGCTGCTCGGTCGGCTTCTCCGTCACCAAGGGCCAGCAGCAGGGCTTCGCCTCGGCGGGCCACTGCGGCAAGAGCGGCGCCAGGACGACCGGTTACAACAACGCGGACCAGGGCACGATCCAGGCTTCCACGTTCCCCGGCAAGGACATGTCGTGGGTGGCCGTGAACGACCAGTGGACCACCACCGCGAACGTGCGGGTCGAGGGCGAGCAGAAGGTGCAGATCACCGGCTCGGTCCAGGCGCTCGTCGGGGCCGCCGTCTGCCGCTCCGGCTCCACCACCGGGTGGCACTGCGGCCAGATCGAGCAGCACGACACCAGTGTCAGCTACGCCGAGGGCAGGGTGGACGGGCTGACCCGGACGACGGTGTGCGCCGAGCCGGGCGACTCCGGCGGGCCCTTCGTCGCGGGCGTCCAGGCGCAGGGCGTGACCTCCGGCGGCACGGGCGACTGCAGGAGCGGGGGCACCACCTTCTACCAGCCGATCAATCCCCTGCTCAGGGACTTCGGCCTCACGCTCAAGACCGCCGCCGCCCAGTCCGCGGCACCGCAGGACAAAGTCACGCAGGCGTGGGCCGCCGGACGGGTCTATGAGGCCGGTGTCACGGTGAGCCAAGCCGGTGTGCGCTACCGGTGCCTGCAGAGCCACCAGGCCCAGGGCGCGTGGGCACCCGCCCGCACTCCGGCCCTCTGGCAGCGGGTGTGACGCAGGGCCAGGACTGTCCGCCGACGGCACGGCACGTGCCGTCGGCGCCGGACAGCGCTCGCTACTCGTCCTCCGCCAGCAATGCGTACGCGGCGGCCAGGAACGGGTCGTGGGCGCGGAAGCGGCGGGTGCACAGCGCGGCCAGGGCCGTGCCGGTGTCCGGGCGGAAGCCCAGGAACGCCTGCTGGCCGAGCGTCGCACCGCTGTGGAAGTACATGGGACCGCCGTCGGTCGGGTGACGGAACCAGGTGATGGTGTGGACATGCCGGTGCCCGATGCCCCGGCGGAGCACGGGACGGCACACCGCTCGCAGGGCGGCGGCCAGCTGCGATGGTGCTCCGGTGGGGTCCAGGTGAGCCTCGATGAAGGTGAGCAGGTCGTGCGGCGTGGCCCGCACGGCACCCGCCGCCTGGAAGCCCCCGGCGTCGAAGGGGGGCACGGGTGACCCGCCGTCCTTGCCGTGTCCGGGGGCGTCGAAGCCGGAGTCGTCCGCCCGCAGAGTCGTGCCCCTCAGGCCGAGCGGGCGCAGGACCTGGCCGGTGAGCAGGTCCTCCCACGGTGTGCCGGTCGCGGCGGCCAGTGCGTGTCCGAGCACGGCGACGCCGTAGTTGGAGTAGCGCCAGCGGGTGCCGGGGCGGTGGCGGGGCCGGTGGCGCAGGAAGGCATCGACGACCCGGGCCGCGGAGAAGCGGGCGTAGGGGTTGGTGTGCCAGGCGGGCAGGCCCCGGAGGTAGAAGCCGGGCGGCAGGGCGGGCAGCCCGGAGGTGTGGGTGATCAGGTGGGCGAGCGTCACCGGGTTCGCACTCGTCGGCCGTCCCCTGTCCAGCAAGGCGGCGGCCGGTTCGCCGCCGGACAACTCGCCGCTGTGGATCAGCCGGGCCAGCAGCAGGCCGGTGAACGTCTTGGCGGCCGAGCCGGTCTCGTAGCGCAGGTCCTCGCGGGGAAGCGGCGGGGCCGGGGCGGTACCGCCGCTCAGTACGGTGCGGCGGCCGTGCCGGGAGAGGGCGAAGACTACGTCCGGGGCGTCGGATGCGGCGACGGCGTCCGCGAGCCGCTCGGCGAGCGGGCCGTCGTCCGGGGATACAGCCGACCGAGGGGCGCGCCGGGCAGTGGCATGGCGGATCGCGGTCGCAGGCGCCGTTGCGGGGGTCGCCGGCTCGTCCGTCGCCGTGTCACGAAGCGGCGGGGACTCGTCCGCCGACCGGGCACGCAGTCCCGGGGTCCGGCCCCTCGGTGTGCCGCCCGGGGGCGCCGGGCCCTCGTCCGGCGTCGTGTCCCACAGGGGCGGCACGTCCTCCGCCGGTCCGGCATGCGGAGCCCGAGCCCCGGCGTCGTCGAGGGGTTCGCCGGGCCAAGGCGTGTGCCGACGGGTCGTCATGAGGCCTGGGCCAGCAGGGACAGGGACCGGGAGGTGGCCAGGACGGAGGCGTAGGCGGCGACCAGGGTCGGGTGGTAGACGATGTCGAACACCTCGTCGGGGGTGCCCTCGGGCATCGTCCGCAGGGCGGGCATGGCCCCGTCGGGCTGTTGTGCGGCGGCGAAGCCCTCCCACGCCCGTTCGTCCAGGGTGGGGCGGGGCAGGCAGGCGTCGACCACCAGGAGTTCGCCGAGCAGGTCCCAGCGTTCCAGGTCCAGCCAGTCGTCGATCCAGACCGGCAGCCAGGTCGCGAGGTAGTCCGCGGTGCCGGGCGGCAGGCCGTCCGGCCTCTCCCCCCAGTCGGTCAGGTGGAAGACGTTGTGCGTGACGTCGTAGGCGATGTGCCCTTCCACGGTCCACGGTTCGGGGGTGCGGGCCAGCCAGGTCGTGTCCCGCAGTTCGGCTTCCGGCGGCCTGGGCGTGAGACCGAACCGGCGCTGGAACGCGGACAGACCGAGCCGCCGGGTGGGGGTCGCCTCGAACGCCACCCAGCTGTCCAGCCGGTGGTTCAGGACTGCCGCCCGCTCGATGTCGGGCTGGCTGTAGCCGAGTTCCTTGAAGGGCAGGTAGACCTCGAACGGGATGGGGGACAGCGGCTCCGTGAGCTGCCCCCGCACCAGCATGCGGCCGCCGTCCAGCGTCTCGCGCCAGGCGTGGTCGAGGAGTTGCCGGGCCAGCTGCGCCTGGCGCGATCCCGCGACACCCTCGCGGAACAACACCTTGCAGATCATGGCGAGTTCACCGATGGGTTTGAAGCGCTCCAGGAAGCCGACCTCCGGGTCGACGTCGGGTTCCAGCTGGAATCCGTCGCGATGGGCCCACAGCCATTCCAGCGCGCCGGCTCCGACGTTGTGGATCAGGCGGGTGTCGGTCATCCCAGCACTCCTTGTCCGCCCGGCCGGTGGTGCGTGCCCGCCCGGGCTCCGTCGTCGAGCCGCCCGATGGTCAGGGTCGCGGCGAAGGCGGCCATGAGGGTGGGGTGGTAGTGGGAGAGGAAGTCCCGGCCGCTGTCGTGGCCCGTGCCGCTTCCCTGCTCCGGGATCGCGCCTGAGGGGTGCTGTACGGCCGCGACCCGCGCCCAGGCTTCGTCGAGGAGATCGCGGTCGGGCAGCAGGGGCAGGCTCGCCGCCACGGCCAGCAGCTCGCAGCCGAGATCCCACATCCCGGCGTCCAGACACGTGTCGAGCCAGGGCGGCAGCCAGTCGGCGAGGTAGTCGGCCAGGTCCGGCGGCAGGCCCCCGGGCCGGCGCGTCCCCAGTCGGTCAGGTGGAAGACCACATGGGTGAGGGAGTAGCCCGAGGACGCCTCGAAGGTCCAGGGCTCGGGCAGCCCGGCCAGCCAGGTGCGCCGCAGTGCCTGCGGCATGCCGTCGGATTCCCGGATACCGCTGCGGGACTCGGCGTTCAGGACGCCGAGCCGCCGGGTGGGCTCCTGCTCGGTCAGCCGCCAGCTGCGGGTGCGGGCCACCGTGGCGGTGGCCGCCTCGTAGCCGGGGTGCCGCAGGCCCGCCGCGGCCATGGCGGCGTACACCTCCAACGGGTAGGTGGCGAAGGGCTCCAGCCGTTGCAGGCGCACGAACAGCTCTCCCCGGCCGGTCTGCTGCCACGCGAAGGCCATCAGGTCGGCCGCGCACGCGTGGAGGGGATCCGGGGGCGCGGTGTGCCGGGACACGGTCGCACACACCTGGGCCAGTTCCCCGAGCGGCTTCCAGCTGCGGTTCACCTGTCCGTCCGGGGCCAGCGCGTCCTCACCCAGTGCGAACTGCGCGCGTTGGGCGGACACCCAGGCCAGGGCGTCCTCGGCGATCTGCCGTGTCCCCCGTACCCTGCTCACACGAACGCTCCCGCCCGGGTCAGCCGCGCCGCCCGCACCTGCAGGGCCACGAGCGGGTCCTGGCCGCCCATCAGCTCCACGAAGTCCAGGCCGTTCTCGAGTCCCAGCGTCCGGGGTACGCCCTCCAGGAGGGTCAGCCAGCGTCCGGCGCCGGCCGCCTGCCGCCAGTCCCTGCGGCGTACCGCGCGCACGAAACCCCGGGCGACGTCGACCGGACGCTGCGCGGCCGCGCGGGCGACCGCGCAGTCCTCGTCGGGCAGGGCGAGGGCGGCCAGCACCGCGAGCTGGTGTGTCAGGACGGGCCAGGTGGCGCCCTCCAGCCAGGTGGCGTCGGGTTCCTCGTCCGGGCCGTCGGCACGGCCCGGGTCGAGCCGCCGCAGCGTACGCCGCATGGCCCAGTGGCTCCACGCGACGGTGGGGGCGGCGCCGGCGCCGGGCGGATAGGCCTCCACGGCCTGCCGGAACCGGGCGAGTTCATCGGGCAGGGGCGGGACGCGCAGAAGGGTGCTCGGCAGCAACGCGTCGGCTCCCAGCACCCGTACGGCCGCGAGGGTGAGGTCCTTCGCTCCCCCGTCGGCGGCCGCGGGGGCGGCCGCACGAGCGTGGTCTCCGCTCCGAAGAGCGGAGACCACGCCGGAAGCGAGTTCCTGCACCGCGTCCTGCAAGAGGGACGAAGTGCCTGACTGCTCCATGGTCACTCCAGTCGATCCACTCAACCCTTCTTGGGGCGCGGGGTGGGCGGCGAAAGGAGCAGACCGTATCCGCCCTTGAACAGCGCGAGTGCGGCGCACTCACGGCTGTCGCGGTAGATACCGTCGGTTTCTGCCGGGTCGAGTGCCGCCTCGATGTCGGCACTCTGGATGCCCGTCAGTTCTTCGGTGAACTTCTCGGTGGAAGTCATTGCACCATCTCCTTGGAGAAGCGGATGCTTTCTCCTCTAGTGCACCTGATGGGGACAAATCATGCCAACTTACCCATCAGTTTCTTTCCGTAACATATTCAACATCTCGCACATGAGTTACAGCGCTGCCGGTGATTGACGCCGGAACCGTCCGATGCGGCTCAGCCGCGTGCGACGACCCGCAGGGTGCGGACGGAGGAGTCCGCCGCGTCAGGGATGAGGACGCCGTGATCGGCACCGCTGCGCAGGTAGTCAAGGACCTCGTCGGTGACGACCTCGCCGGGTGCCACCACGGGCACGCCCGGCGGGTAGGGGCTGATCATCTCCGCGGCGATCCGTCCCGCGGCCCGCTCGGCGGGCACGTGCTCGACCGGGGCGAAGAACGCCTCGCGGGGCAGCATCGCCTGCTCCAGCTCCAGCGCCGAGGGCTCGGGCAGGTGGACCGGCGGCCGCCGCTCGATGGTGTCCGCCCGCTCGACGAGCGCGGCCAGGGCGTCCACCAGGACCGTCTCGGTCCGGTCGTCGTCCGCGTGGGTGATCGAGGCGCTGATACGGCAGGTGTCCGAACCGCCGACGTCCACGTGGCGGTGGGTGCGCAGCCACTCCGCGGCCTGCATCCCGCTGATGCCGAGCTTCCGTACGTCGATGACGAGCTTGAGCGGATCGAGGTCGGCGGCGAGCCCCTCCTCCACGACCTCCCGGCCCATGGGCCGCAGCCCCGGCAGGTCGGCGACCGCCGCCCGGACGCGTTCGGCGCGGCGGATGGCCGTTTCCAGGAGCTCGTGTCCCTGTTCGACCATCTGGCGGCGCCAGCCGTCGAGTGTGGCGTACACGAGGGAGGAGGCGCTGGTGGTGCTGAGCAGGTCCTCCCACTGTTTCAGGGCCTCGGGCGAGACGCGGTCGTACTGGAGGTGGAAGACGGAGCTCTGTTCCACGGCCCCGCCCATCTTGTGCACGCTGGTCACCACCAGGTCGGCCTCGGCATCCATGCCCCAGGCGGGCAGGGCGGGGTGGAACGGCAGATGGGCGCCCCAGGCCTCGTCGACGATGACCGGCACGCCGAACTCGTGGCACACCCTGGCCACTCCCCCGATGTCCGCGCAGGAGCCCCAGTCGGTCGGGGTGATGAGCAGCATGCCCTTGGCGTCCGGGTGTTCCCGCAGGCGACGGCGGACGTCGTCGGGCTCGGGCGGGTGGGCCACGTGCCGTTCGGTGTCGAACTTCGGGTGCACCCAGATCGGCTCGACGCCGTTGACGACGACGGCCGCGATGACGGACTTGTGGGCGTTGCGCGACAGCAGCAGCTTCTCGCCCGGGCCGGCCACGGCCAGCATGGCGGTCTTCACGGACAGGGAGCTGCCGCAGGTGGAGAAGAACGCGTGCTCGGCGCCGACCGCGTCCGCCATGAGCTCCTGGGCCCGGCTGAGGACGCCCTGCGACTGGCGGCGGTCGTCGAGGCCGTTGAGGGAGAGCACGTCGGAACGGAACACGTCGAGTCCGACGATCTCGGCCACCCGGGGGTCCACTCCCCTGCCCTGCTTGTGGCCCGGCGGGCCGTAGGCGATGTCGCCGCGGCGCCGGAAGTCCTCCAGCGCCTCCAGGACCGGCACGCGCGAGTGGTCCATGGTTCCTCCCAGGTCCGGCCCGCCCGGCCACCGCCGCGGCGTCCACGCTGTCGTGGCCCGGCGGGTACACCGACCGTGTTGCACTCGGGGACGGGTCGAAACGCGGTGCTGCCGCGACACCGGCCGAGAACGCGGCAGGTGATGCCGCCCCGGGCGCTGACCCCCCGGAGCCACAGCCACAGCGGGTGTCGCCCGACCGGGCGGTGAAACCCGGTCGGGGACTCATCGCAGTCGACGCCCGGGAGGCCCCTGTGGAGCGCGCGTTCGACTACGTACACCAGGCCGTTCGTGAGGAGGTGGCGGCGCGGGCCGACGCGTTGTGGGGCGTGGCCTCGCGGCTGCACGCCGAGCCCGAGTACGCCTTCGCCGAGCACCGGGCGGCGGCCCTGCTGTCGGGTGAGCTGGAACGGGCCGGTTTCACCGTGGAGCGGGGCGTGGCGGGGATGCCGACGGCGTTCACCGCGCGCTCGGGCACGGGCCGGCCGGCCGTCGCGCTGCTGCTGGAGTACGACGCCCTGCCCGGCCTCGGCCACGCGTGCGGCCACAACCTCATCGCGGCGGCGGGGCTGGGAGCCGCGCTGGCGGTGGAGGCCGTGGCGGACGAGTCCGCCGGGTCGGTGCTGGCGGTGGGCACGCCCGCCGAGGAGGGCGGCGGCGGCAAGGCCCTGGAGGTGGAGGCAGGGGTGTTCGACGGCGTCGACGCGGCGCTGATGTTCCATCCGGGGGTGCACAGCTGGGCACGGGCGCCGCTGACCGCGCAGGTGCAGTACCGGGTGGCCTTCCACGGCCGGGCCGCGCACCCCACGGGCAATCCGACGGAGGGCATCGACGCGCTCGCGGCGCTGGTGGAGCTGTTCAACGTGCTGGCGGTGCTGGGGCGGCGGCTGCCGGAGGGCTCGCACGTGCAGGGCATCGTCACCCAGGGCGGCGTCGCCACGAACATCGTCCCGGAGTACGCCGAGGGCCTGTTCGGTCTGCGCGCGGCCACGACGCAGGCGCTGGAGGACCTCACGGAGCAGTTGCGGGAGTGCGCCGGCGGTGTGGCCCGGGCCACGGGCACGTCCGCCGAGGTGGAGCGGGCCACCGTGCGCTACGAGCACTTCCGCGACAGCGAGGTGCTGTCCGAGCGGTTCGCCGCACATCTGTCCCGGGCCGGGATCCCCCTGTCACCGCCCGTGCCCGGCGTGTACCTGGGGTCGTCCGACATCGGCAACGTCAGTACGCGGGTGCCCGCCATCCACCCGTTCGTCGCGATCATGGACGAGGGCGGCTCCGACCACACGCCGGAGTTCGCCGAGGCCGCCGCCTCTCCCCGGGCCCGCGAGGTGCTGGTCGCCGCCACTCAGGCCCTCGCGTGCACCGCCGTGGACGTCCTGCTGTCCGAGGGGCTGCGCGAGGAGGCCTGGGCGCGGCACCGGGCGGCGCGAACCGGGTGAGTGCTTCCGCCCCGGGTGGGGAACCCGGCGAGCGCTGTACCCACCGACACCCAGGAGAGGGCCATGAGTCTGTTGCGCGTGCTCGGCCGTCCCATGCTGGCCTCGATGTTCCTCACGGGCGGCCTGAACTCCGTCCGCGACCCGAAGGCCGTCGCCCCGGCCGCCGAGCCTGTCGTACAACCGGTCACCGAACGCGTCTCGGCCCTGCCGGACCGCACCGAGCAGGTCGTACGGCTGAACGGCGCCGTGCAGGTCGTGGCCGGGCTGATGCTGGCCACCGGGCGCATGCCGCGTCCGGCCGCGCTGGCCATCGCGGCCACGCTGGTGCCGACGACGCTGGCGGGACACCGCTTCTGGGAGGCGGAGGATCCTTCGGAGCGGGCCGAGCAGCGGATCCACTTCTTCAAGAACATGTCCATGCTCGGCGGGCTGCTGATCGCCGCGGACGACACCGGCGCCCGCCCCTCGGTGGTGTGGCGCGGCAGCCACGCCGCCCGTGGCCTGCGGCGGGACGCGGGTCTGGTGCGGCGCTCCGTCCGTGCCACCGCCGGCCCGGCCGCGGCGGCCGGGCGTGTCCGGGCCAAGCTCCCGGCCTGACGCATCCGTGGGGGGCGATCCGACCTCGCGTTAGCCCCCTGGGGCCCTGGGGACCCGAGGGCTGGAGGTGAAGGACATGGGACACGGAGGAAACGTCATCGACGAGCTGGTGACCGATCACCGCGAAGTCGAAGAGATGTTCGGCAAGATCGAGGGACTGCCGTCCGGACACAAGGACCGCAAGATGTACGCGGACCAGGTCACGATCGAGCTGGTGCGGCACTCGGTGGCCGAGGAGGCCTACCTCTATCCGGCCGTACGCGAGCACGTGGCCAACGGGGACAGGCTCGCCGACCGGGAGCTCGAGGACCACGCCACGGCCGAGCGGATCATGAAGGACCTGGAGGGCTGTGACGCGGGCGACGCCGACTTCGACCGGCTGATGGGCATGCTGATGAGCGAGATCCGCTCGCACATCGCCGACGAGGAGGGCAACCTCTTCCCGGCACTGCGGCAGGCCTGTCCGATGGACACGCTCAACGAGCTGGGCGAGAAGGTCAGGAAGGCGAAGAAGACCGCCCCCACCCGGCCGCACCCGGCCGCCCCCGACAAGCCTCCGGCGAACAAGCTCCTGGCTCCGGGCACCGGGATGGTCGACCGGCTGCGCGACGCGCTGTCCGGGCGCGGCAAGTCCGAGTAGACAGGACATCGAGAAGGGCCCATCGCCGAGGCGATGGGCCCTTCTCGATGTCCTGTGTGGCCGCCGTCACGCGATGCGGCCCGGGCGAGGCCCATGATCGACAACTGTGATCAACCACACTCGCCACCTCAAGCGCCCGGAGGCGGGAGGCGGTTGGGAGATGTGAACGAAGTGGACGAGGTGTGGACGGAACCGACTCGGGGGTTCCCTCTGCCACGATGGTCGGCGCCGTACCCGGCGAGGGGAGCCACCGCGCAGCGCAGCCGGTGTCTCTCGTTCCCCTCGTCCCCCTCCTCCTGAGTCCTCCGACTCGTCTTGCGAGTACCGCACTGTGTCTTCGTCGCCCTCCCCTGCCCAGCCCGTCTCGCGCTCGCCCTGGCGGTCGCTGCGCTACCGCAGCATGCGCTGGTGGTCCGCCGCGAACTTCGTGTCGAACGCCGGTACGTGGATGCAGCTCACGGTGCAGAACCTGCTGGTCCTCCAGATCACCGGGTCCGCCGCCGCGACGGGGCTGTCCATGTCCGTGCAGGCCGCGCCGGCCCTGCTGATGAGCGTCCTCGGCGGCGCGGCCGTCGACCGGTGGCCCCGCAAGCTGACGGCGGCCGTGAGCCAGGCGCTGCTCGGCGCGATCGCCTTCACGACGGCGGTGCTCGTGGCGCTGGACAGGCTCGACATGACTTCCCTGATGGTGCTGGCCGCCCTCACGGGTGTCGTGGCGACCGTCGACAACCCGGCGTGCGCGCTGCTGGGCAACGATCTCGTCCCGGCGGAGGACGTCCCCTCGGCCATCGGGGTCGGGGCGCTGGTGCACCAGTCCGGCAGGCTCGTGGGAGCGGCCATGGCCGGTGTGGCCGTGGGATTCCTCGGCACGTCCGCGGCGTACTTCGCGAACGGCGTGTCGTTCCTGTTCGTTGCCTCGGTCATTCCGTTCCTGCGGCCGGCTCCCGGAGCGGTGCGGGAGGCCGCCGCGGGCCCCATGCGCACCGGCTCGGACATGTCCGTGCGCGAGGGGCTGGCCTTCTTCGCGCGCCGGCCGCGTCTGATGGCGCTCGCCGGGGTGACCGGGATCAGCGCGGTGTTCGGCCGCAACTACGGGCTCACCCTGGCCGTGCTCGTCACCGGGCCGCTCGCGGGTGGCGCCGGTTCGTTCGGCACGGTGTCGACCGTGCTCGCCGTCGGCGGCATCCTCGGCGCGCTGCTCGGCGCCCGGCTGCGCCGGCCGTCCGTGCGACTCGTGGGGGCGCTGGCGGCGGCCGGGGCGCTGCTCCAGGTGGTGGCGGGGCTGTCGCCGTCGCTCGCGGTGCTGATCGTGCTCGTGCTGCCGATGGCCGTGGTGGAGTCCGTCTCCGACACCGCCGGCACGGCCGTCCTCCAGACCGACCCGCCCGCCCATCTGCGGGGTCGTGTGCTGGGCGTGTGGGGCAGCATCGGCACGGTGTGGAGCCTGGGCGGCCCGCCTGCGCTCGGCCTCCTCATGGAACTGGCCGGCGCCCGTGGCGCCCTCGTCACCGGCGGCCTGCTCATCGCCGGCTCGATCGGCGCGGGCTACCTGCTGCGGCAGCGCCGCGCCACCACGCCGGTGGTGATCCGGACGGAGGAAGGCGACGTCCACGGGCAGCCGGCGCTCAGCACGGCGGCCTGAGCGAAGGCCTCAGGAGCCCGACGGCCGCAGGGCCGTCGTGGCCGCCTTCGCCGCCCTGCGGGTCAGCAGGGTCGTGGAGCGGCCGTCGAGGTAGGGCAGGACGACGGCCTGGCCGCCCCAGGTGCGCAGCGCCTCCGCCTCGGGCAGGTCCTGGACGGAGTAGTCGCCGCCCTTGACCCAGACGTCCGGGCGCAGCCGGGCCAGTACCGCCTCGGGGGTGTCCTCCTCGAAGACCACGACGGCGTCGACGCTGCCCAGCGCGGCGAGGACGCGGGCGCGGTCCGCCGCCGGGTTGAGCGGGCGGCCCGGGCCCTTGCGGCGGGTGACGGACGCGTCGGAGTTCAGGCACACGATGAGGCAGTCGCCGATCCGCCGGGCGCTCTCCAGCAGGCCGACGTGACCGGCGTGCACCAGGTCGAAGCAGCCGCCGGTGGCGACCACGGTGCCGCCCCGGGCCCGGACGCTCTCCGCAAGGGCGAACGCGTCGGTCGCTACGTCGTCCGCGGGGCCCGGCGGCGGCNCGTCGCCACAGGTCGGGGTTGCCCGCGCCGCCGGCCGCGACGAACGCGGCGGCCTCGGCGACCGCCCGTTGCAGCGCCTCCTCGGGCAGCAGGCCGTCGGCGAGGGCCGCCGCCGTCGTCGCGGCGAAGCAGTCGCCCGCGCCGCACGGGTCGCCGTCGGCCCGGTAGGGCACGGGGACGAGCATCGGCGTGCCGGAGCCGGGCCGCGCCAGCAGCACCCCGCGGTCACCGAGGGTGACGGCGACTCCGGCGGCGCGCCACCGTTCCGCGAGCCGCGTCCCGCGCTCGGCGTACGCGCCCAGTGACGTCCCTCCGGAGCCGGGGTACAGGGCTTGTGCCTCCGCCGCGTTGGGGGTGACGAGCCGGGCTCCGGGCACGGGCGGGTCGCCCTTGGGGTGCGGGTCCCACACCAGGGGTGTGCGGCGGGCGGCGTCCTCGAGGTGCGGTCGCAGGGCGCCCGCGGTGTGGCGCCCGTAGTCGGCGACCAGGATCGCGCGGGCGTTCGCCAGGGCCTCCCGGACCGCGCCGTCGGGTTCGCCGGGGATGCCGCCGCCCCGGTCGATGCGTACGACGGGCCGGCCGCCCGCGAGGACCCGGGTCTTGACCGGCAGGGTCCCCTTGAGCGGGAGTTCCAGCAGCCGGACCCGGCCGCGCAGGTCACGCCGTACGGCCTCGCTGGCGTCGTCGTCGCCGAGCGCGGTCACCAGGACCACGTCCCGGCCGCCGCGGGCGGCGAGGGCGGCGGCCAGTCCGGCTCCTCCGGGGTGCCGCCGGTCGCCGGTGACGTCGACCACGGGGGTGGGGGCGTCCGGGGAGAGCCGGGTGGAGACGCCTTCGATGTCCTCGTCGAGGAGGACGTCCCCGACGACCGCGAGCGGTTCCGGTCCGGTCATGAGGTGCTCCCGTGGGTGAGGACCGTGCGCCGTGCGAGCGGTGTGGACACGGCCGTGTCGAAGCACTCGCAGAGCAGGTGGACGGCGACGAGGTGGGTCTCCTGGACGTTGGCGGTGCTGCCGGCGTCGACGCAGAGGGCTTCGTGGGCGGCTTCCGCGAGGGGGTTCGGGCCGCGCCCGGTGAGCGCCCAGACGCGCAGTCCGGCCTGCCGGGCGGTCACGGCCGCGGCGATGAGGTTGGGGCTGCGTCCGGAGGTGGACAGCAGCATCAGGACGTCGCCGGGGCGGCCGTGGGCGGTGACCTGGCGGGCGTAGACGTGGTCGAAGCCGTAGTCGTTGCCGATGGCGGTCACGCTGGACGTCTCGGCGTGCAGGGCGAGCGCGGAGTAGGCGCGGCGCTCCTGACGGTAGCGGCCGACCAGTTCGGCGGTGAGGTGCTGGGCCTGGGCGGCGCTGCCGCCGTTGCCGGCGGCGAGCAGCCGGCCGCCGCCGGTGAGGACGTCGGCGAGCCGGCCGCCCCAGTCCGCGATCTGTTCGAGGCTGTGGGAGCGGAACCGGCCGAGTGCCTCTTCCAGTGACCGGCAGTGCAGGCGGGCGGCATCGAGCGCGGGGTGTGCAGAGTGTTCGCTCATGCTGTTCGGGCGTGCCGCCGCCCGGTGGACGGTGGCGGACCCGCACCTCCTTCGGTCTTCGGGCGTCGGCGGTTGCGGCGGGTCGGGGACGGATCGGTTCAGCCGGCGCCCGTCGCGGCGGGCTCGGCGTCGAGGACCTCGCAGTAGGCGGCCTCGGTGGCCGCGGCGACCCGGCCCCAGCCGTAGCGGCTCAGGACCCGGCGGCGCCCGGCCGCCCCGCACGCCTCGCGGGCCGCCGGGTCGGCGAGCAGGCCGGCGACGGCGCGGGCCAGGGCCTCCGGGTCGCGGGGCGGCACCAGCCGCCCGGTGCCCGGGTCGGCGACAGTGTCGAGCTGCCCGCCGACCGCGCTGGCCACGACGGGCACGCCGCACGCCATGGCCTCCAGCGGGACGATGCCGAAGGGCTCGTAGTCGGCGGGGCACACCACGACGTCGGCGGAGCGCAGCAGTGGCGGCACGTCCTCGCTGGGCACGGCGCCGGTGAAGCGGACCCGGTCGGTGACGCCGGCGTCCCGGGCGATGCCGCGCAGCCGGCGCACCTCCGGGTCGTCGTCGAGCCGGTCCGCGGGCGGCCCGCCGACGATGACGAGCTCGGTGCCGGGCAGCCGGGCCAGCGCGGCGACGGCCACCGCGGCGCCCTTGCGCGGCACGAGCCGGCCCAGCTGGAGCAGCCGGTGCGGGTACGGGCCGCGCGGTGCGGCCGGGCCCCTGGGGGTGAACCGGTCCGGGTCGACGCCGCACGGCACGATGCCGATCTTGTGCGGGGGTATGCCCATGCGGGTCAGTTCGGCGGCCTCGTCCCGGCAGGTGGCGACGACGCGGTCGCAGCCCAGCCCGATCTCGATCTCGCCGGGGATCCGCTCGGGCGGGCTGGTGTCGGCGAGGCGCTGGTGCCGTCGCTTCACGGTGCCGAGGGCGTGGTACGTGTGCAGCAGGGGCAGCCCGTGCGCGCGGGTCGCGCGCAGTGCGGCCAGGCCCGACATCCAGTAGTGCGAGTGCACGAGGTCGGGGGCCCGGGTGCGCCAGCCGCGCTCCAGGTACCGGCCGAACTCGTCCATGTACGGCAGGAGTTCGTCCTTGGGGAGCGGCTCGGCCGGTCCGGCGGGGACGTGGTGCACCTCGACGCCGTCGCGCAGCTCCACCCGGCAGGGCAGGTCGGGCGCGTCCCGGCGGGTGTAGACGGTGACGCGGTGACCGCGGTCGGCGAGCGCCCCGGCGAGGCAGGCGACGTGGACGTTCTGCCCGCCGGCGTCGACCCCGCCGAGCGCGGCGAGCGGACTCGCGTGCTCCGAGACGAGCGCGATCGCGAGGACGCCCGGGTCGAGGGGGTCGCCGTCGAGCGGTCCGGTGGGGAAGGGGCTGAGGACGGGGTCATGAGCACACCTCCGTGATCAGGCGCTCCCAGTCGGCCAGGAAGCGCTTGAGCCCATAGCGTTCGAGGGCCGCCTGCCGGGCCCGGGTTCTGTCCGCGGCCGCGGCCTCGGGTTCGTGGAGGTAGCGGCGGGCGACGCGGGCCAGGACGTCGGGGCGGGTGGAGAGGGTGCCCGCGCCGGGCGGGACGGCCTCGACGGCGCCGGTGGTGGCGAGGGCCAGGACGGGCAGGCCGAGGTGCATCGCCTCCAGCAGGGACAGGCCGAGCGAGGTCCAGCGCACCGGGTGCAGGTACATGCGGCGTTCGGCCAGCGCCGTGTGCAGCTCGCTCTGCGGCAGGTCGGCGGTGCGGCACCGGTCGGGTGGCAGGGCGAGCCGGCCGGCCAGGCCCTCGGTGCCCATGCCGAACACGTCGAGCGGTACCGCCTCGGCCAGGGTGGGCAGCAGGTCCGTGCCGGTGTACCGGGCGCGTCGCACGGGTTCGTTGACGACGACCGCGGCGCGCGCGAGCCGGCCGGTGTAGCGGTGGCCCGGGTCGACGATGCCGTGTTCGACGACCTCGGTCCGGGTGGTTCCGCAGTCCCAGAACAGCCGGTTGAAGTGCGTGACGTGCACGATCGTCAGATCGGCGCGGTCGGCGCACGGATGCCGGGTGTCCGGTACGTCGCCGTCGGGCGCGTTGTGCTCCAGGTACAGCGCGGGCACGTCCCGGCCGGGGCGGCGTCCGCCGAGCCAGCGTTCGGCCAGCTCCGGTTCGTGCGGCCGTTGCAGGAGGACCAGGTCGACGGGCGTGTCGCGGAGTTCCCCGGGGGTGACCTCGCGGACCGAGGGGGCCAGGAGAAGGTGCGGGCCCGTCCGAGGCCGTCCGGGTCGCGGCCCGGGGTGACGGGGACGACGTAGGTGTGCGGGCCCTGGACGAACGCGGTCGTCCAGGAGCCGTGCACGTGCCACAGCAGGATGTTCATACGGCCGCTCCTCGTTCCGTCTGATCTCCCCTGGTCCGCCGGGTCGCCGGCGAGGGCAGCCACGGCGGCGAGCACCTCGGCGTCGCCGATGCCGTCCAGGCAG
>KE354070.1 GCA_000415505.1 Streptomyces afghaniensis 772 | reverse complement strand
GCCCGCTTCCTGGGCACCACGGTCGAGGAAGCGGCCAAGTCGTTCGCCGAACACCAGCACAACGTCGCCACGGCCGAGCACGTCCTCGTCGTGGGCGGCGGCCCCGGCGGCGTCGAACTCAGCGCCGAGATCCGCCTCGCCCGGCCGGACGCCCGCGTCACGCTCGCCCACTCCGGACCGGCCCTGCTCGACTCCACGGGCAGCGCGCGGCCGGGCCGCAAGGCCCTCGCGTGGCTGGAGGCCCATGACATCGAGGTACGGCTCGATTCGTTCATGTCCCCCGGGAACGACTTCGGCACCTACCGCGACGGCCGCGGCAACGTCATCGAGGCCGACCTGTCCTTCTGGGCGACGGGCACCACACCCAACACGCTCTGGCTCCGCCTGGCCGGACACGGCGACTGGCTGAACAGGGACGGACACGTCAAGGTCGACCGGACCCTCCGGGTCGAGGGCAGACTGGACGTGTTCGCCGTCGGCGACGTGAACGACGTCAGGGAACTCAAGATCACCCCCGCCGCCCTCGCCCAGGCGGACATCGCCGCCCACAACATCCGCGCCTACCTGCAGAGTTCGGGCAAGCACCGCAAGGAGCCGCGCTTCTACCGGCCGATCCAGCGCACCCCGCTCATCGTGCCGTTCGGCCCGGCCGACGGACTGACCGTGCTGCCCGTACCGGGCGGCGAGTCCGCCGTCCTCGGCAGCCGCACCACCGTCATGGCCAAGGCGAAGACCCTGATGACGCCCTACATGCGGCGCCAACTCGGTTACACCGCCGCCTGATCCACGGCCCGGGCCGGATCACCCCCCGCGTGATCCCACCCCCCGTCGTTACCCGCCGGTTGCCTCTGGGGTAGGGTCCCCACCGTTTCCGGTTACCGGCTGATGGTGTGCCGGTACGGGGCGTGTCGGAGGGTGGCAAGACGATGGACTCCCAGTGGGGTGACGGCGGATCAGTGGACCTGGACGACACGCGGCTGGAGGCCCTGAGTCCCCAGCCGCTGCTGACCCGTGACTACGAGACGCGCCCCGCGCTCGTGTACGAACGGCTGAGGCAGCAGCACGGCCCGGTCGCGCCGGTCGATCTGCTCGGCGTACCCGCCTGGCTGGTCCTCGGCTACCGCGAGTCGCTCCAGGTCCTCCAGGACAACGACGGCTTCCCGAAGGGGCTGGAGAACTGGCGGGCCCGCTCCGAGGGCCGGGTGCCGGCCGACTGGCCGCTCGGCCCGTCCCTGGAGGTCAACCACATCCTGATCCAGGGCGGCTCCGGATACCCTCCGCTGCGCACGGCCTGGGACGTGGCCCTCAAGCCGTTCCAGGACCCGCGCCACCCCCAGGCCAAGCGCCTCAAGGCCGCCGTCACCGCCTACGCCGACGAGCTGATCACCCTGGTCGGGCAGGGCGGGAAGACGGGCGTGGCGGACCTGTCCGCGCAGTTCTCCCGGCCGCTGCCGCTGATGGTGGCCAGCCATCTGCTCGGCTTCCCCGGCTCCCAGGGCGACGACGCGCTGATGGACATGTGGCGCGTGCTCGACGCCGGCCCGGACGCGGAGGCCGCACTGGAGCGCCTGCTCGCGACGCTGGCGGAACTGGCCGCGACGAAGCTGGAGAAGCCGGGCGACGACTTCCCCTCCTACCTGCTGGCCGCGCACCCGGACCTGTCGCTCGACCACCTGGCCCGCGAGCTGTTCATGCTGCTCGGCATGACCTCCGACCACGTCGGCATCCTCATCTCCAACACCGTCGTGGAGGTCATCTCGGGCGAGGGCAGCGTGCGCGCCAGCCTGTCCGCCGGGATGGTCCGGGAGGCCATGAACCGGTCCGTCATGCGCAAGCCGCCTCTGGTGAACTTCGTCCCGCGCTTCGCCGCCGAGGACACCCCGCTCGGCAACTACACGATCCGGGCCGGCGACCCGGTGTGGGTCTCCTCGGCGGCCGCGCACGCCGACCCGCTCTTCGCCGACCACGTCGCCTCCGGCACCACCATCAGCACCCGGGCCCATCTGTCCTGGGGAGCCGGACCGCGCCAGTGCCCGGCGCGGGAGCTCGCCTCGACGGTCGCGGCGGCCGGTGTGGGGCGCCTGTTCGAGCGGTTCGACCACCTCGGTCTCGCCCTGCCCGCCGACCAACTGCCCTGGCGCTCCTCCCCGTTCATGCGCGGCCTGCGTTCGCTGCCCGTGCGGTACGAACTCTCCGCCGCGCCGGTCCGGCCGCCGGCGGACGGACCCGCGCCGGAGGTGGCCGAGGAGGTCCTGCCGGACCGGTCCGCCCGGCAGCGCTCCTCGCTGTGGCGCTATCTGACCGGCCTGATCCGCGGCGGCCGCTGACCGGGAGGCCGGGCGGAACGCCCATGCCGTATCACTGTTCCTCCCGGTCCGGGGGTGACGGTCTCACGCCGCACGCGTGACGAACGGTGCTGTTGCACGGCTTCCCGCTCTGCGATGCTCGTCAGAGGTCCCGGGACAGAAGTCCCGGGCAGGGATCCCGGGACAGGGCGCGAGGGCCCGCGGGGGCCGGGCAGGTTCACCTCGATGACCTGCCCGGTTCACACCCAGCCCGACTCCACAGCGATCCGGATCGCATCGATCCGATTGCGGCCGCCCGTCTTCCTGGTGATCGCCGACAGATGGTTGCGGACCGTCGCCACGGACAGGCACAGCCGCTCCGCGATCTCCGCAGCACCTCCACCTCGCGCGGGGTCAGCGGGTTCGCCCCCGCGTCCAGCGCGGCCAGCGCGAACTCGGGGTCGACGAACCGCTGCCCCCGCACCAGCTTGCGCACCCCGTGGACCAGCCGGTCCGGCGGCGCGTTGGTGCTGATGACGCCCGCGGCGTGCAGATCGAGCATGCGGCGCAGCCGCTCGGGCGTCGTCGAGGCCATCATCAGCAGCATCCGGCACTCCGGCAGCCGCGCCCGCAGCTCGCCCCGGACGGCGACCTCCTCGCCCTCCCCGGAGTCCACGTCGATCACGGCCACGTCGGGCCGGCACGCCACGGCACGCGCCACCACGTCACCGTTGCCGTCGGCCTCGGCGACGACCTCGATGTCGTCCTCACGGGACAGCAGAGCAGCGAACGCTCCCCGCACCAGGCGGGTGTTCTCGACGAGAAGAACGCGGATCACTGTCGCTCCCACTCGGCCGTCGCGGCCCGATGACCGCCTCTGGACGGATTATCACCGCACACCATGGCAATTTCAGTGCGGCGGCACCGAGGTTGATCGAGTGGTGAGGCCCGGAAGCCGGGCGTACCGTCGAACGGTGGACACCGCAGGCAGCAGCCCGCAGCCGGCTACACCACAGGCGACCACCACCAGGGAATCCGGTGGTGGTGGGAACGCGATGGCACTGTTCGTCCTCGCCTCGTGCCAGCTGATGGTGGTCCTCGACATCACCATCGTGAACATCGCCCTGCCGCACATCCAGAGCGCGCTGGACTTCTCCACCACGAGCCTGGCCTGGGTGGTCAACGCCTACACCCTCACTTTCGGCGGCCTGTTGCTGCTCGGCGGCAGGACGGGCGACATCCTGGGACGGCGGCGCGTCTTCATCTTCGGTGTCCTGCTCTTCGTCCTCGCCTCCCTGCTCGGCGGGCTCGCCCAGAACGCCGGTCAACTCCTCGGCGCACGTGCCCTCCAGGGCGTCGGCGGCGCCATCGCCTCCCCGACGGCCCTCTCCCTGATCAGCACCACCTTCCGCGAAGGGCCCGAACGCAACCGCGCCTTCGGCGTGTTCGCCGCGGTATCGGCGGGCGGCGGCGCGATCGGCCTGCTCGCGGGCGGCATCCTGGTGGAGTGGCTGAACTGGCGGTGGGTGCTGTTCGTCAACGTGCCCATCGGCCTGCTCATCGTGCTCGCCACCCCGCGTTGGATCAGGGAGTCCGAACGCCACCCCGGGCGCTTCGATGTCACCGGCGCGCTCACCTCCACCGTGGGCATGGTGCTGCTCGTCTACGGGTTCATCAGGGCCGCGCAGGAGGGCTGGCGCGACGCCCTCACCCTCGCCTCGTTCGGTGCGGCGGCCGTCGTCCTGACGGGCTTCATCCTGATCGAGCGGCGCTCCAGACAGCCCATCACGCCCCTGCACATGTTCGCCGACCGCAACCGTGCGGGCACGTACGGCATCATGCTGTGCCTGGCCGCCGCGATCTTCGGCATGTTCTTCTTCCTCACGCTCTTCGTGCAGAACGTGCTGGGGTTCAGCCCGCTCGAAGCCGGACTGGCCTTCCTGCCGGTCAGCGCGGTCATCGCCATCGGCGCCGGACTGGCCTCGCGGTTCCTGCCCGTCTACGGGCCCAAGCCGTTCATGGTGATCGGCGCGATCCTGGCCGCGGCCGGGCTGGCCTGGCTCACCCTGACCGACGTGCACTCCACGTACGCGGGCAGCGTCCTCGGCCCGATGCTCGTCTTCAGCCTCGGCATGGGCATGGAGTTCGTGTCGCTGACCCTCATGGCGCTGTCCAACGTGCCCACGCCGGAAACCGGCGCCGCCTCCGGACTGCTCAACGCCACGCAGCAGGTCGGCGGCTCCCTCGGCCTGTCCATCCTGGTCACCATGTACGGCACGGCCAGCACCAACGAAGCCGAGAAGCAGATCCCGCTCTTCCTTCAGCAGGCGCCCCCTGCCGAGCGCCTGCGCTTCGAACGCACCGGGCAACTGCCGAAACCCTGGTCCGACGAGATCCTCACCGCCGGCGTCTCGGCCGCCTTCATCATGGCGGCGATCTTCACCGCCGTCGCCGCCCTCGATCGCACTGATCGTCATCCAGGTCCGCCCCTCCGACCTGGAACGCCTCAAGGGAGGGGCGGGCCCCGGCCCGTTGTGAGGCCCGCCCCCGGCTCCGCTACGCCCCGATCCTCGCGGCGATGACCGGCGCCAGCCGGTCGGCGATGACCCGGTGCCCCCGGTCGTTGGGATGCACCGAGTCCGTCAGATCGCCCGAGCCCAGCCAGCCGGTCGTGTCGACGAAGGAGACCCGCGTGTCACCGCCGGCGACGGCGGCCTTCACAGCGGCCTCGGTCTGCGGGACGTACCGTCCGCGGAACGTCTCCAGCGCGAAGATCCACGCCTGCGGATACGCGGCACGGACCTTGCGCAGCAGACTGCTGTACGCCGACTGGAACTGCGCGGAACTCACCCCGTGCCCCACGTCGTTGGTGCCGAGGTTGATGACGACCGCGTCGGCACGGTAGCGGGAGAAGTTCCAGTCGGGCGTCGCGGCGTTCGGGTTGAGCTTGGTGAACTGCCGCTCGAGCCCCACACAGCCGTCCGCCGCGGCCACCAGACACGCCCCGCCCTGCGCGATCTGCGTGTGCTCGACGCCGAGCCGCTCCCCGATCAGCCAGCCGTACGCGGTACGGGCGTTCTGCGAGGACGTCGTGCCCACGGTGATCGAGTCGCCGACGAACTCGACCAGCTTCGCCGGAGCCGGCGGGGCGAAGGTCGTCGCGCCGCTGTCCAGGACCAGCCCCTGGAAGACGGCGTCGCCCTTGTACGATCCGGCCACCACCTGGTAGTTGACCTGGAGCGTGTGGTTGCCGGAGGAGAGGGCCGACGGGGTCAGGTTCACCGTCCCCTTGACGTCGTCGTAGAACGTCACCGGCCCGTTGTCGATCCGCGCCCACAGATCGATCGTGCCCCGCTGCTTCAGCTTGACCGTCCGGCCGGTGAAACCGACGCGGTAGTAGGCGCCCGCCCAGTACGGCGTGTAGGCGGTGGCGGAGCCGGCGGTGTCCCACCGGCCGACGAACTTGATGTTCGGGTCGCCGGGCTGCCCGGGAGCCGCCGCCCGCACCGTGGCGCCGCTGCCGAGCCGGGCGCGGACGACCGGGGCCAGGCGCTCGGCGAACTTGGTGTGACCCGCCTCGTTCGGATGCCCGTTGCCGTCCTCGTAGTCGGCGCCGTCGGTGAGCCAGCCCGAGGTGTCGACGTAGTGCACACGGGCGTCACCGGCGCTGTTGCGGGCGCCGACGGCGGCCCTGGTCTCGGTGACGTAGCGCTTCTTCAGCGTCTGCACCGCGAAGAGGTGCGCCGTGGGGTACTTCGCGCGCACGTCCCGCAGGAACGCGGTGTACGCCGACTGGAAGGCGGCGCCGGACACGCCGTGCCCGATGTCGTTGGTGCCGAGGTTGATGACGACCGCGTCGGCCCGGTACCGGGAGAAGTCCCAGTCCGCGCCGCCGGTACTGGCCGTCTTGAAGAACTGCCCGCTCAGACCGGTGCACCCCGACTGCGCGACCAGGCAGTACCCGGACCGGGCGATCTGGGTGTGCCGCATCCCCAGCCGCTCCCCGGTCTTCCAGGCGTACGAGTCCAGCGCCAGCCGGTCGGTCAGGGCCCCGGCGGTGATGGAGTCGCCGACGAACTCCACCAGCCCTGACGGGGCGCCCGCGGCGACGGTCCGCGCACCGGAGTCCAGAACCAGACCCTGGAAGACGGTGTCACCGGAGCGGTAGGACAGGCGCAGGGTGTGGGTGCCGGGGGTAAGCGGCCGGGGCGTGAGGTTCACCGTGCCGCGCACACCGGCGTGGAAGACGTCGGGGCCGCCGTCGATGCTGGCGTAGAAGTTGACCGCGTTCCTGGCCCTGACCTTCACCGTGGTGCCGGTGAAGCCGGTCTGGAGGTAGCCACCGGTCCAGTTGGGCACGGCCGCGGTCCCGGAGGAGGTGTCCCAGCGTCCGACGTACGCGATGTTGGGATCGGACACCGAGCCGTCGCCCGCCGCGGCCCGCGCGGGAGAGCCGCCCGCAAGGGACAGCAGGCAGGCGAGCAGCGCGGCGGTGAGGAGAGCGGGCAGGGCCCGTCCGAGGGAGGGGCGGGGGAGGTCTGCACGGGGTTCCCTTTCACGTGGGGGGTGGTTGGGAGCGCTCCCATGAGCAGCCTTTCGAGGGAAGCAGTGAAACGGTTCAGACGTCAAGTGGTCCGGCAGGGACGAAAGTTGCGACCGGGATCCCGCGCGGCCCGGCCTGGCGGGGTACGGCCGGGTGGCGGGTCCCGGCGGCTTCCGTCGGGTGAACCTGCCGCTCGCGGACGCCCGGGACCCCGCGGCCGCGGAACCCTCACAGGGTGAACGGTGGTGCGAGTGCTTCCCAGGGTCCTGCCGCCCCGCGACTCGAAGCAGGAGGACTGTCGCGACTGCTCGGGCGGATGCTCCGTGACGGGCTCGGCCTGCGCCGCGCGCTGCACCGGCGCCGGCTCATGCGGCAGGGCTACGACCGGACCCGGACCTGGCGGGTCCGCAAGAGCGGCGGGTACGTGGCGCTGCTGGTGCTGACGTTCCTCGGGGCGCTGCTCCTGCTGTTCCTGGTTGTCACGGCCGTCATCACCCTGTCGCAGGAAAAGAACTACGGGTCGCCCACCGCATGGGTGGACAAACAGTGCGACAAGGATGGTTTCAGCTGCACCGTCCTCCAGTCCCTCTTCATGCCCTTCCTCACCCTCGCGCTGGCCACCGTCACCTACCTGTTCTTCCGGTTCAGCCATGTGCGCCGGGCCTACCTGCGGAAGGCGCGCCAGGAGCCCCACGCACTCGTGGAGACCGCGGGCGGCATCTTCGGCCGGGTCGTGGGCCGCGACCAGCTCTGCTCCGTCCTCATGGAGGACCTGCGGGACCGCCGCTTCCGCCGTACGCACGTCGTCGTCGGCGGCATCGGCACGGGCAAGACGGCGCTGGTCGTACTGCTGACGCAGCGGCTCGCGGAGCGCGGGGCCGTGCCCGTGCCGCTGCGGCTGCGCGCCGCCGACACGAACCTCGACTTCCGCGGGCTGGCCTTCGAGCGCTTCTGCCGGGAGGTGCAGGGCCACATCCGCTCCGGCGCCGAGGCGGAGAAGGTGTGGCGGCGCCTGTGCCAGCAGGGGCGGATCGTGGTGCTCGCGGACGGCCTGGACGAGGCGCTGACCGCCGACCACCTGACGGAGGAACGCGACACCATCATCCGGCTGGCCATCCGCCGTGCCAACGAGGAGGGCCTGCCGCTGATCATCACCTCCCGGCCGCACGACTCGCTGCACGGCATGGAGGCGTCCCTGACCGAGCTGGAGCCGCTGAGCGAGGAAGCCGCCCTCACCTACATCTCGTCCGGCGGCGCAGGGGAGGACCGGCAGCGGCTGGACTGGATCGTCGAGCGGGCCGGCATCGCCGAGGCCCCGACCTACCTGGAGATCGCCGCCGAACTGCACGAGCAGGGACTGCTGGAGCGCGCCCTCGCCGGCCAAGGGGAGGAGGAGGCCGTCGAGACGCGGGGCGGCGACCGGGCGTCCCTGCGGTTCCACCTGTTCGAGACCTGGCTCAGCGCCCTGATCAGCGGCCGCTTCGGCCCGCAACTGCCGCTCTCCCCGGAGGAGCGCCGCGCGGTCGTCCACTACCTGTCCGCGCTGGCGTGCGTGGGACTCGCCCTCGACACCTCCGAGGTGCGGTTCGCCGACGTCGTCGACGAGCAGGACCCGGCCCGCTCCCGCTTCCCCGAGATCGTCCGGGAGCTGGCCCGCAGGGTCGGCGACAGCGGCATCGACCTCAGACTCGCCGCACACTGGGGCGCCGGGATGGAGCTGGTCGAGCTCGGCGGCGACCGCGTCCGCTTCCAGCACAGCGTGATCCAGTCCCAGCTGGGGGCCCGCTTCCTGAACGCGGTGATCCACCCGGACGTCCCGGCACAGCCGACGGAGGGCTCGTACTTCCCGGCGGCCCTGCGCGAACCGGGCCGGGAACTGCTGATCGCCATGGTGCTGCACTCCCGGCTGCCCGACGGCGCGTGCGTCCACGAGGAGCCGGGCGCGGTGGGCTCCGACGGGACACTGTGGTGCCCGGTGAGCGCCGCCCGGGACCTGCTGATGGAGGCCGCCTGCCAGGCACAGACGGTCAGGAACACCGGCCCCGACAACGACGACAAGCATCAGGTACGGCCCCTCTTCGGCCGCACCCTGCACAGCAAGGCCCTGGAGCTGTACGCGGCGGCCCTGGAGATCGACAGCGTCGACGCCCAGCCGGAGCAGCACCTCATCGCCATGCGGCTGTGCACGTCCTGGCCGGATCTGCGGGCCCGCGACCCGCACACCCTGCGCACCGCGAAGGCCCTGCTCGTGGCCCGGTTCGGCGACGCCATGCGCGGCGTCGCACAGCGGCAGACCCTCCGGCCCGCCTATCTGGAGATGTTCGAGATCGCCCGACTCGAACCCTCCTACCCGGTGCGGCTGGCCATCGCGCAGGAGATCGGCGCCGGCGGCGACCTCGCCTTCGCCGCGCTCCAGCCGAGGCTGCGCGGGCCGCAGCTGGTCGAAGGCCTCCGGGTCGAGCGGGAGCCCGACTGGCGGGAGAAGCTGTGGGGCGGGCAACAGCCGGAGCTGGTGGGGGAGCGGGAGACCAGACTGCGCCGGCAGGGCGAGGGCCAGGTCGCGCGCATGAAGAGGGAACTGAAGGAGCGTGAGGACGAGCGGCGCCTGGAGCGCAGACGGGAACGCGAGGACCGCGAGGCCGAGGAACGGCAGTGGCGGGACAACACCCTGTGCGCCTGGCTGATCCCGCTGCTCGTCGGTTCGGTCACCACCCACCGGCACCAGGACACCCCGTATGCGTTCCTGGAGAGCTGGGTGCGACGCGTCGGCGTCCCGGCGGACGGTCTCGACGGGCCCGCCGGGCTCGACCTCAACGTGGAGGTGGCACTGGCCCAGGGCTTCAAGTACGCGGCGAACCGCCGGCACCGCCATCCGCACGCCCGGCCCGAGGCCCGCGAGTACCTGAGCGAGCAGGCGTGGGACATGCTCAAGCGCTCCCGGTTCTGGTTCACGCGCCTCACGCTGCTGCACGCGCTGACCCTGTGGGACCTGCCCGACGGCAACGCCGCCGGACGCCCGTCACGCGGTCACGGGTCCGACCCCGCCCAGCAGGTCCGTCAGTGGCTGGCCCGGCCGGACGGCGAACCGGAGCACCCGTTCGTGACCGCGGCCGGGAAACTCTGCGTCTGGGCCCTGGAGACGCGGCAGCCCGAACGGTTCCTGTGGATCGACGAGTCGGGCGTCGCCGCGCACGTCGGCTCCCAGACGTCCCAGGGCGAGGCACGCAAGCACAACCTGTGGATCCCGCCCTCCACGGGCTGGAGCGCCCTGCACCCGAGCGCGCAGCAACTCCTCGCCGACGTGCTGCTGCTCCTGAACCTGGCCGAACGGGGAGACTGGCCCACCGACCGCATCCGGCGCCTCCAGCACACCGCCCGGCCCGACCTGCCGCCCTGCCTCACCCTGGACCGCACCCCGCTCGACCCGGGCGGCACCACCGTCCGCACGGCCTCCTCCCAGGCGGGCTCCAACTGCCGCGACGACTGCGCCTTCGAACTGTGCCCGTACCCGCCCAAGGGCCTCGACGGCCACCGGGCGGAACTCGGCGAGGCCTTCTGCCGCGCCCAGTCCACCCTCCTGTCCCGCTCCCCGTTCCGCCCGAAGGCCTCCTGGCAGCGCCGTACGAACATCACGGAGCTGCGGAGGTTCTGGGAGTCGATGGGGCATCGGGCGCAGCACAACTCGAGGCAGCGGTGAGCCGACCGACGGCCGCTACCGCTCGTGCCGGGAGCGGTTCGCCAGGGCGTCGGCGAGGCCGGACGCGTCCGTGCCGAGTTTTCGGTACACGGAGGACAGGAGCTGCCGTACGCCCTGCTCGGTGAGCCGCAGTTCCTTCGCGACGACCGATGCCGGGCTGCCCAGGGCCGTCATCTCGGCTGCCCTGCGCTCCCGGGCCGTCAGCATGTCCGTCTGCGCGTAGCGCAGGGGCAGCGGGCGCAGTCCCGCGGCGGAGAGCTCCCGCCTGGCCCGGGCGGCCAGACCTTCGGCACCGCAGTGCACCGCGCCCTCCAGGCCCTGGTAGAGCCGGTCGGCGGCGTCGTGCAGACGGCCGCTGCGGGCCAGCGCGGCGCCGTGGCCGACCAGGGCACGGGCCAGTTCGTAGGAGGCGGGCGACCGCTCCAGATGGTCGACGGCCTGCGTGTGCAGATCGAGTGCCGCCTGCCCGCCCGTCACCTCCGCCTGGACGTGCAGCGCCTGCCCGATCGCGGACGCCGCACCGAAGTCCCGGGCCCGCTTGACCGCGTCCTGGGCATGGCGGACCGCCTCGTCAGGGGCGGTACGGGCGAGCGCCGAGGCCAGCCCGAGCTGCCAGGGGCACCACGCGGGGTTGTGCCAGTCCCGCGCGTCCAGCCAGTCCCCGACCGCGGACAACAGCCGCGCCGCCTGCGCCAGTCGCCCCTCCGCCAGGAGCAGGTCGGCGTACACCGTGCGCGGATCCGGGAAGATGACGGCGTTGGGGACCACGTCGCCGTAGTGGTAGCTGTCGGCGAGCCGGCGTGCCGCCACGACGTGGCCGCGGGCCAGCAGGGTCTGGATGAGAATGCCGATGGCGAACCACTGGGCGGGCACCGCTCCTTCGACGCGCTCGGCGGTTGCCAGCCCGGCCCGGACGAGTTCCTCCGCCTCGGGCAGGCAGCCGCGGCGGTAGCGGATGTAGCCCAGGAGTGTCTGGCCCTGCGCCAGGTGGGAGCCGCGCCACCCCATGTGCTCGCACTCGGCCATGCCTTCGGCGAAGAGCTCCTCGGCCCGCCGGGGCTGGTCGCAGTACATGAACAGCAGGGCGACCGCCGCGGGCACCTCGAAGCCGCGGTTCTCGTCGGTCCAGCTCATCCCGCCGCGCAGGGCCTCCTCGGCATATCCGAGGGCGGTTCGCCGCGGCTCGCCGCGCACGAGGGCGTCCCACGCCCGCAGACCGAGGATGTAGCGCTCCTCCAGGCCCCGGCCCGGCAGCTTGTCCGCAAGCCGCGCCAGTCGGCGCGAGCGGGCGGACGAGTCGGGCTCGTCGGCGCGGAACGCGCTCCACACGAAGTGATCGGCCTGCATGCGCAGTTTGACGCGCGCATTGGTGGCGCGCCGAGCCTCGTCGGCGGCCACGGTCGCGGCCTCGGTCAGCCGGTCGGTGTGGGCCAGCGCCTGGGTCAGCCGGTAGACGATGGAGGCGCGCAGGTCGGGGTCGATCCCCGGCTCCGTCAGCGCCTCTCGGAGATGGCTGACGGTGGCCGTGGGCTCGATCAGGAAAGTGGAGCAGGCCAGCTCGTGGAGAAGGGCGGCGCGGTCCTTTGCCGGGGGCGGTTCCCGCAACGCCCGGGCCAGCACGCGCCGGGCGGCCTCCGGAGCCCCGGCGCGCAGATACTCACGCCCGGCGGCGCGCAGGCATGCGACCGCCTCGGGCCGGCCGTCGCAGGGAACCTCCAGCAGGTGCCGGGCGGCGACGGTGGGATCGGCCCCCACCGCCTGGGCGGCATGGGCGGCCGCGTTGTGCATGCCGACCCGCAGGCCCGCAGGGATGTCGCGGTAGATCGTCGTGGCGATCTGCGGGTGGACGAACTCCAGGCCGCCCGCGGGCTCGTCGGCGTCCGCGAGGATGCGCCGGGCGCGCAGCTTCTCGGCCGCCTCGACGGCCTCCTCGCTGCCGAGTACCGCGAGGTCGGCGGCGACCTCCGGTGAGAAGGGCCCGCCCAGGACAGCGCCGGCCCACGCGAAGCGGATGGTGCCCGGGCCGAGCCGTTTGAGGCGCTCGATCAGGCCGGGGCCCTTGACCGCGGCGGCGAGGTCCCGCATCACGGGCAACTCGTCCTGGGTGCCCCTCACCTTCTGCTCACGGAGCCTGATGGCCAGCTCGACGGCCTCGAAGGGGCTTCCGCCGGTGACCGTCCAGCACTCGCCGCAGAACTCGTCCTCGGCTTCCTCACCCACCTCGTCCCTGATGATCCGCGCCACACCGGCCTCACCGAGCGGCGACAGCAGGTGCGGGCGCTGCTCGTGGCGTTCGACGAGCGTACGGAAGGAGGTCGCGTCGGACGGGAGTTCGTCGGGCCGGTAGCCGACGACGATCAGCAGCGGGAGGTCCGCGACCCGGGGTGCGAAGGAGGCGAGCCAGTCGAGGGATTCGGCATCGGCCCAGTGCAGGTCGTCCAGGAGCAGGACGACGGGCGAGTTCAGCATCGTCAGGCGCGTCATGACCCAGTCGAGGCCGTCCCGCACCCCGGTCGGGTCCGGCATCCGGGCGGTGTCCGTCGCCTCGAGACCGAGGGCGGCGCCGACGATGTCGTACCAACTGCCCAGGAAGTCCCGGCGCTCCGTCTCGCCCATCCTGGCCAGGACGGGCTGCATGATCTGGCGGACGACGCGGAACGCCATCCCCCGCTCGTTCTCGCCGCCCTTGCCGGAGAACACCGTGAATCCGAGGGCGGCGGCGCGGGCGCGCGCCGCCGCGATGAGTGTCGTCTTGCCCAACCCGGCCTCACCGGTGAAGGCGAGCAGCCCGCCACGCGGTACCCGGGGAACGCCGTCGACGGTGTCACGGAGCGCCGCCAACGCGTGGTCGGTGGCCTGGAGTTCCTCGTCGCGTTCGAGAAGAGGCCGGTGTTCGGTGATCGGTTGCCGCAGCCCATGGGCCATGTGGTCTACCGCTTCCTGTCGTTGCTCCCCGCCGGACGGGGCGAGCGTACGCCCTGGTGCACGCCTCTTGGCCGGGTCGGAACAGGAGGTCGACAGGGAGGGTGAATTTCTGGCAGGAGCGGTTCGGGGCTCAGTCTTTCGGGTAGAGTGTCGCGTTTCCTCCCCCCCTCGGGGACCTGCGGTGGCGGGGACCGGTCGGGCAGCGGATCAGAGCACCAAGGGTGCCGCCATCGTGTCCGCGTACCGTGGCACGGTCCGGGACCAGAAGTAGCAACCGCGGATCCAGCCGGCCATGCCCTCCACGTAGCCGACACCGGACGGGGTCAACTCCGGCCTGAGCTCACCGTAGAGATCCTCGAACTCGCGGATCGTGCTGTTGATGTGCTGTGTGGCGAGCGTGACGGCCACCGGCAGGGAGCACCGGTGTGTCCGCTGATAGGCGAGTGCCAGGTTGATCACCCCGCCCGCACGCTGTTCCTTCACCGCGGAGAAGAGGTCGGGTATCCACACCGCCGCGTCGGCCGACAGCCGGCTCAGGCGTCGCATGACGGGGTGGTGGATCTCCTCGGGGGTCAGTTCACACGGCTGCGCGGCCTCGCACAGCGGGTAGAACGGCTCGACACCCGCGATGAGGGAGCGGATGGACCGGCACAGCCCGCTTCCCACCGGGACGGGGTGGGTCTGGGCCACCGATTCGTACAGCAGGCCGTGCACGTACTCACGGCTGTTCCAGGCCCATCGTGCGGCCTGAGCGGGTGTGCACCGCTCCCGTACCTGTCGATGGAGGTCGGCCAGGGCCGCCCCGAGCTGGGTGGTGGGCGGTTGGCCGTCCCGCAGGATCGCGATGCTCTCGCACAGCATGGGCAGCAGACGGCCCGGCGCGTGCCGGCCGACGTCCTCCGCGCGGTCGTCGAAGACGAACTGGTAGGCGATCTGGTTGGCCATGATCTGGAGTAGCCCGGAATCCATGGTCGGGCTGTTGTAGGCCGCGAGTTCGGCGGGGCGCGTACAGGAGATCATGGCCGCCACGGCCGGGTCATCGGTCAGCCCCCACGTCCTCAGCCATTCCTCGACGCCTGCCGCCGCTTCACAGGCGTGGGGATTGCGCTGGAAAGGGAAGGGCATGTAGAGGTTCGCGTCGATCAGTTCCCTCAGATCGACAACCGGAATTCCGTCCTGCGCGGCGAGCGTGATTTCCTCATGCGTCGCGGACATCGTTGCCACCTGCCGTTCGGGAGTCGTGGACGACGGGTACGACAGTTGTCCCGGGTGCGCGGGAATCCGCCCGAGGCGGTGTGCTCTCTGGCTGCCTCGAACGCGGTTCGCTGACCATCACCAGTTCCCTCGGCCCCAACGAAGCGGCGGGACGCAGCCGTTCGGTGCGGCCGGGCAGATGACGCAGCCGCCAGTGGCGGGCGATGAACGCGACGGCCACGGTGGCCTCCGTCAGTGCGAGTGTCTCTCCGATGCACTTCCGGCTGCCCGCACCGAACGGAATCATCGCTCCGGGCGGGACCGCGACGGCCTCCTCGGGCAGCCAGCGGTCGGGGAGGAAGCGATGGGGGTCGGGGAACAGGGCGGGGTCGTGGTGCAGGAGGTAGGGGCTGAACATGACGGTGGCGCCCTGCGGCAGACGGTGCCCGGCGAGCTCCGTCTCCTGTGTGGTGAGGCGGGTGAAGAGCCAGCCGGGCGGGCGGTGGCGGAGGGTCTCGGTGAGGACGCACCGGGTGTGGAGGAGGCGCGGCAGGCCGTCGGGGCCGGGCGGCCGCCCTGAAGCGAGCACGGCGTCGACTTCGGAGTGCAGGCGGCGTTCCTCCTCGGGATGCCGCCCCAGGAGCTCAAAAGCGGAGGAGAGGCACAGGGCGGTGCTCTCGACGCCGGCGAACATCAGCGTCAGCACCTGGCCGTGGACTTCCTGATCGGTGATCGCCGTCCCCCCGTCGGCCCGCGTGGCCGTCAGCAGGGTCCCGAGCAGGTCGTCGCGGTCGTCGTGGGGGGTGCCTCGCCGGCGCCGGGCGATGGCCGCGTCGACGATCGCGCGCAGGCGGTCGGAGGCATGCCGGTAACGCCGGTTCGCCGGCGTGGGAACACGGAACAGCGCGTCGACCGGCATCACCGTCCGGACGAACATGCCGCGGAAGACGGTGGCCAGGCACCTGCGCATCTCGGCGGCCGTATCGGTGTCGAGCGAGTCGGAGAAGAGGACGCGGCTGACCACGCGTGTGGACAGGTCCATCATGGCCGCGCTGACGTCGACCACCTGCCCGGCCCGCCACGCGCGGCACACGGACTCCACTTCCTCGCCCATCAGCCGCACCTGGTCGGTGACGCGGGCCTTGCGGAACTCCGGCTGGAGCATCCTGCGCTGGCGCCGGTGGTCCTCATGGCGGCAGGTGCCGACGCCGTCCCCCAGCAGCATCCGTAACCTGTCGTAGAGCGGGCCGCCCTTGTCGAACGTGCGCGGGTCCCTGAGCACCTGGTGGACCAAGTCGGGGTGACACGCCATCCAGGCACGCTGCGGACCCAGGCGTATCTCGACCAGATCCCCGTGTTGGGACAGGGAATTCAGAAAGGCCAGCGGTCGACGGACCAGGTCGACACCGTGGCCGATGAATGGGAATATGCCTGGAGCAGTGCCCACTGTCCAATCTCGGGCCGGTCCGGGAACGGAGCCGCTCATCGAATACCACCTGCCTCATTCGGCACACAGGATTTCGGTGCGGGCGCACCGGTTCGGGGCTCGCATCATGTCCTGCCCAGTGGAATCTGCCGACGGCTCGCTGAATCCTTTCTCTATAGGGGCGCACGGAGGCATGGAGGGGCGTCGAGCGAATCACGGTTGCTGCATGGATCAGCTTTTCATTGATTTTCTGTGCACGCGGAAATCTGTGTTCCCGGCAGTGCTCCTCAAGCCCACGGCAGTCCTGGTACGGCTGGCATGGACATGCTTGCCGGGTCGGGATTGAAGACACGGTGGTAGCTCTCCGGGGGCGCGAGAAAGCTCACCGGGAGGCCGCCCGTGTCGATGACGATCTGGTCCACCGCCATCGCCGGGTCCACCATGAACACCCGCAGCACATGCTCCCCTGGCTCCGCGACGGTCACCCGGGCCGTCAGCTTCTCGATGCCCTCCTCGACGTTGCGGGCCCAGGCGTCACCCCGGTTGCCCGTGGCGATCGCCTGGCCGGACAGGACCGTCGGCGGCTGGTCGTCGAGGGCGACCGCCAGCCGGCGCTTGCCCCGCTCGTCGAGGGAGGGCAGCCGGAAGACGGTCACCGGGAAGGTGCCGGTGCTGGTGAAGCGCACCCGGTAGCGCAGCTCCGGTGACCGGGTGGGCAGATCCTCGGTGATCGGTGGTGCGGTCGTCGGGACCGCCTCGACGGCGGCCGTACGGCGTCCCAGGCCGCGTACGACCCGCCACCGGGCCCCGCCGCGCGCCACCCGGCGGTCGAAGTGCGCGGCGTCGATGGACACATGGCCGTGGGCCTCGACGAAACCGCGGGCGCGCTGCCGGGCCCGTTCGCCGTCGTTGACCACCCGCAGCGGCACCTCGGCGGTCGTGCCGGCGCCGGTGAAGGTCAGGGTGGGCAGGTGTGTGCCCTCCGGTGCACGCGGCCAGTCGATCTCCACCCATACCCGTGTCTGGTCCGTGAGTTCGCCGCCGGCCGTGCTCAGCCGGATCCAGGGGTGACTCGGCTCGGCCTGCCACTCCAGGGGGAGGAAGCCCGTGTTGAAGACGTCCACGAAGCGGCGGTCGCGGGTGTAGGAGGAGAAGGAGAGCGGCCGGCTCGCTCCCGTTTCGTTGCCCTCCGCGGCCAGCCCCAGGCCCGAGGTCTCCTGGCGGGGCACCCGTGTGACGGCCGGACGGCCCGGGGCCTTCGGGATCTGGGAAGGGTAGGGGTTGACGATGCCGTCCCACTTGCCGCCCGCGATCTCCGCGTTGTAGCGGCGGGTGATCGCCTGCTCCTCGGTGTGCGCGGCCTCGGCCAGATCCGCGAAGCGGTTGGTGCCCGCGCCGCGGCCCTGACGGACGGCGAGTGCGTTCCGGTCCGCCCAGTAGTACTTCAGGTTCATCAAGTACGCGCCGTGCACCGGGTATTCGACCAGCTCGTAGAAGGCGTCGCGGTAGGGCTCGGGCAGTTTCGCGCCCAGCTTGCGCACCCGGTCCAGCAATTGCTCGTAGGCGGTCAGCCGGCGGCCCGCCTCGTCGCCGTGCTGCACCGTCGAGAAGATCGCCTTGTCGATGAACTCCGGGCGCCGCTCTGCCGCCAGGCGGTAGTACTCCGTGCGGATGGCGGCGATCTCCGAGCCGTGGCGCCGGCCGAACTGGCGCCCGGCCCACTCCACCAGAAAGTCCTCGACGTCGTCCGGCCCCCAGCGGTCCACGTCCCACGCCATGTCCAGGCAGAAGGACAGGCCCGTCTCGATCGACTTGATGTCACCGACGTTGAAGATCCACATCCGGTCGGCCTGGTGGTCGTGGACCCGGCGCAGCTCCTGCCACACCTTGCTCAACTGCGTGGTGTCCAGCCACAGATAGCTCCGGGGGCGGCCCCAGTAGGAGAGGTGGTAGTAGATGCCGTTGCCGCCGGAGCGGCGGCGCTCCGCCTCGTCCGGGAGCTGGCGCATGTTGCCGTGGTTGTCGTCCGGCCAGATCAGCGTGACGTCGTCGGGGACCCGGACGCCCGCGTTGTACAGCTCCAGGACCTCCTTGTACGGGATGAAGATCTGCGGCTCGGCCGCCTCGCCCACCTCCTCGGCCAGGATGCGGCGCTGGTCGGTGATGATGCCGTTCATCACCGCGACCTTCTCCGGGATCGTGGTGGCGTACTTCGTCTCCAGTGCGGAGTCGTGCAGGCCACGCATGCCGATCGTCCAGCTGCTCTCGTAGGCCGCGTTCTGCCGGGCCCGCGCCCGCCAGTAGCCGGAGATGACGGCCGGGTTCACCGTGTAGTCGTAGAGCGGCAGGGTGCCGTCGGGGTTGCGGTGGTCCTCGGCCCACGGCTCCCACTCGTGCACGCCGTTGCGGAGCATGGCCTCGGGGTGGCTGGAGCCGACCACGATGCCGTAGCGGTCGGCCAGTTCGGGGTTCTCGCGGTGCTTGTTGAAGAAGTCGGAGTACGGGTGCATCGCGGGCCAGAGGTAGTTGGCCTTGAGGCGGAGCAGCAGCTCGAAGACCCGCTCGTAGGTGCGGGGGCCGGATGTTCTTGTCCGGCTCCTGGGTGCGGTGGGACCAGGTGGTGAGGTTCTGCTCGTCGTTGATGAAGATGCCGCGGTAGCGGACGGCGGGCTCGCGGCGCAGGAAGGGGCGCGCCGGGACCGTCACCGTGTCGCGGCGGACCACCGGGACGTCGGCCCACCAGTACCAGGGCGAGACGCCGATGCGTTCCGAGGTGTCGTAGACGCCGTAGACCGTGCCGCGCCGGTCGCTGCCCGCGATGACCAGGGCGCGGTCCACGCCGGGCAGCGGACGGTCCACGACCTGGGTGACGGACGCCTCCCAGCGGCCCCGGACCCGGGAGACGTCCAGGCGCCCGTGCCGGACCAGCCGGTCGATCACCGGGCTCGCGCCGATCGTCCCCACCAGGACCAGGAGTGCCGCCCGCCGGGGCAGGGTGTGCAGCAGCCGTGGTGCGACGCCGCCGACCCGCTCCACGTCCGCCACGAGGTCACCGGCCGCGCGGATCACGGCGGGGTCGTCCGCCGCGTCCACGAACACGTCCGTGGGGGTGCCGTTGCGGAGCAGCGGGAAGTCCGGCCGGGCCGAGGCGGCGGCTTCGGCGGTGGTGGCGGTGAGTACGGCGGCGGGGAGCAGGGGGGCGGTGCCGACGGCTGCCATTCCGCGTAAGAACGACTTGCGGGTCCATGACGGGTGCGACGGTCTGTGGGGCTCGCTGTGCGGCACGGGGCACTGCCTTTCCGCGTCAGGCCCGCGTCGGTTCCTCGTCCGGGTCGTCGGCGGGGCTGCGCACGTGGGGTGGGCTGAGCGGGCTGATTGGCATGAGCAGGCTAGAAAGCGCTTGCCATCGCACCGCACCCTAGGCGAGCCGCGTCAGGGCGTCCAGAGGTCGGGAGGCGTCCGCGGCTGCACAACCCCCGCCGTCCCCCGGCTACCCGGCCCCCGCCATGAGCAGCCCCGCCAGCAGGGCCGTGCGCGGCGGGATGTGGTCCAGCAGGACGTGCTCGTGCCGTGCGTGGGCGCCGTCGCCCACCGCGCCCAGGCCGTCGAGGACGGGACGGCCGAGCGCGGAGACGAAGTTGCCGTCGCTCGCCCCGCCGACGGCCGTCTCCCGCAGGGACCACCCCAGCTCCTCCGCAGCCGCGTGCGCCTGCTTGAACAGGAGCCGGGAGGCGGGCGTCGGCACCATCGGGGGACGGTTCCAGCCGCCGGTGACGGAGACCCTTACCCGGGGGTCGGAGGGTGCGAGGGAGGCCAGCGCGGCGTCGACGCGGGCCGCTTCGGCGGGGTCGGGGATCCGTACGTCGATGCCGCAGCTCGCCCGTCCGGCGACGACGTTGCGGCCCGTGCCGCCGCCGATCACCCCGACGTTGACCGTCGTGCCCCGCTCCCGGGAGCCCAAGTCGGCAACGAGGGTGACCAGTTCGGCGAGGGCGTGCACGGCACTGGCGCCCCGGTACGGATCGAGGCCCGCGTGTGCCTCCACACCCTCCACCGTCACCTCGAAGAGGCCGACGCCCTTGCGGGACGTCTTCAGCGCCCCCTCCGGCCCGGCCGACGCCTCGCACACGAGCGTGGCCGTCGCGTCCTCGCTCAGCCGCTCGATGTGCGGGCGGGAGGCCGGGCTGCCGATCTCCTCGTCGCCGTTCAGGAACAGCCGCACCGACGGGCGTGGCAGATCCAGTTCCCGCAGCAGGCGCAGTGCCCACACCGCCTGCACCAGACCGCACTTCATGTCGAACACGCCCGGACCGGTGGCCCGCCCGTCCCCGCTCACCCGGAAGGGCCATTCGGCGAGGGTGCCGGCCGGCCACACCGTGTCGTAGTGGCACAGGACCAGCACCACCGCGGGCGATGTGCCCCGGTACAGCAGCTCCAGCATGTCGCCGTGCGGACCGCCGTCGTACCGCCGCGACTCGTCCGGCGGGCCGAGCCGGTGGTGGGTCCAGGCCTCGACGGCGGCGAGCCCGGCGGTCAGCAACTCCTTGTCGTCGCTGGGCGTTTCCAGCTCGACCAGCCTCCGCAGGTCGCCGGTGATCTCCGGCAGGGCGGTCCGGGCCGACGACTCGACGCGGGTCAGGGACATGGACGGTCCTCCTCGTACGTGCGCAAAGCGGCCGGGCGGTCAGCGGACGGGCACCCCGGGGCCCAGCGGAATGCCCAGTGCCCACCAGGCGTAGAACAGCAGCGTCCAGGCCGCCAGCATGACCAGGCACAGCGGCAGGGTCAGCGACAGCAGCGTGCCGATGCCGGCCGAGCGCCGGTAGCGCTGGACGACACCCAGGGTCATCACGAAGTAGGCGCTCATCGGGGTCGCCGCGTTGGTGCACGAGTCGGCGATGCGGTACACCGCCTGGGTCACCTCGGGCGGGATGTCGAGCAGCATGAACATCGGCACGAACACCGGGGAGACCAGGGCCCATTGGGCGGAGCCGCTGGTGACGAGCAGGTTGATGACCGTGCAGACGAGCAGGACGCCGAGGAACGCGACCGGGCCCGTGATACCCGCCGACTTCAGCAGGCCGGCACCCCGGATCGCGAGGACCTCGCCGACGCCGGTCCACTTGAAGTACGCCAGGAACTGGGAGATGGCGAAGAACAGCACCAGGATCGGTGCCATCTCGCGCAGGCCCTGCGCCATCTGGTCGGGGATGTCCCGGCCGGTCCGTACGGTCCCGACCGTGCGCCCGTACACGGCGCCCACGATCAGGAACGCCACCGCCAGCACCACCGCGATGCCCGTGAGCACCGGCGACTCCACGATGCTGCCGCCCTCGCCCCGCAGCGGTGACGAGGGCGGGGCCATCGCCACCACGACCAGCGCGGCGTACGCCAGCAGCGCGACACCCGCGTTGCGCAGGCCGCTGCGCTCCTCCGGGCGCAGCGTCAGCCCACCGGCTTCCGTACCGGCGGCCTCGGGGGCGTCGTCCGGCTCCGGTTCCTCCGGCATCGCCGCCACCCGCCGGGCGATGACCTTCTCCGTGACGACGGTGACCACGATGGCCAGGACGACCGACGAGGCCACGGAGAAGAAGTAGTTGGACAGCGGGTTGACCACGTACGAAGGGTCGACCGTGTGCGCGGCGGCTGTCGTGAGACCGGCCAGGACCGCGTCCGTCGGTGTGACCAGCGGGCTCGCGTCATAGCCGGCGGAGACCGACACGAACGCCACCACGGCACCGAGCATCGGACTGCGGCCCACCGCCCGGAACGCCATCGCGCCCAGCGGCACCAGCACCACGTAGGCGGCGTCGGACGCGACGTGCGCGACCATGGCGGTGAAGGCGAGCGTGAACGTCAGCCACCGGGCCGGGACCCGGGCGACGGCCGCCCGCAGCATCGCGGGCAGCAGCCCCGACCGGTCGGCGACGGCCACGCCCAGCATGACCACGAGGATCGTGCCGAGCGGCGGGAACGTGGCGTAGTTGGTCACCGCGTCGGAGATCATCATCCGCAGCCCCTCGCCCGAGACGAGGCTGCGCACCCCCATCGTCTTGCCGGTGGCCGGGTTGAGCGCGGAGGCGCCGGTGGCCGACAGGAGCCAGCTGACCAGCGCCAGGACGACGCTGAGCACACCGAACAGCCAGAAGGGGTGCGGGAGTTTGTTGCCGAGGCGCTCGATGCGCCCGAGGACGGCGAGCAGTCGGGAGAGCTGCTTCGAGGGGACGTCGGGCGGCGGAGGTGAAGTGGCGGTGGTCACATCCCTATTGACGACCCTCTTGACGAAATCATGCAAGTAAAAAGGTTGTTGCGGTCGTATCGGTCGTGTGAAGTCGCTGGTTGAAGGAATCGTTCCAAGGAGAATGGGTCGCATGGAGAACGTCCTGGACGACGACGACCTCGACCTGGTCGCCGCGCTCCAGCGCGCACCGCGCGCCCCGCTCAGCCTGCTGGCCCAGGCGCTGGGCGTGTCGGCGAGCACCGTGGGACGGCGGCTGGCCCGGCTGGAGTCGAACCGGCTGCTGCGGGTGATCGGCCAGGTCGACCTGTCGGTCACCGGCGAGGGCACTCCCTGGCACGTGTGGGTCGCCGCGCCGGGACGGGCCGTCGACGTCGCCCGGCGGCTCGTCGAACTGCCCGAGGCGGCCCACGTCGCGGTCACCGCCGGGCAGGCGGACGTCTACTGCGTCGTCCAGCCCGCGCGCCGCGCCGAGACCCGCGACCTGCTCACCCGGCGTATCGCCACCCTTCCCGGCGTACGGTCCACCCGGACCGAACTCGTCCTGCGCGCGGACACCAAGTCCGACGCCTGGCGGCTGCCCCGCCTGACGCAGGACCAGCGCCGACTGCTCGCCACGTACACGGCGGAGGAACGCGAGACGGACCCGGGCGGCACGGACCGGCCCGCCCGCCCCACCGGTGACGAACTGCGCACCCTGCG
>KE354069.1 GCA_000415505.1 Streptomyces afghaniensis 772 | reverse complement strand
CACCCGCTCCAGCCGGGGATGCGCCGGCAGGGCCGCCACCACCGAGTCGTCGCCGGACCGGCCGGCGGCCGTGGCAGGAGGACGGCCCACGACGACGACGCGGCCGCCCGCGTCGAGCAGTTCGGTCAGCCGCCGCGCCGTCTCCTCCTCCAGCACGCTCGCCGAGGGCAGCAGCACCGCGCGGTAGGCCAGGTCCCTGATCCGCAGGGCGCCGTCGACGGCCTTGGCGCGCTGCACCGAGTCGTCGTCGACGACGTCGAAGGAGATGCCGTGCCGGTCCAGGGCGCCGGCGTGCGGGGCGAGCCAGTTGTTCGTGCCGCACAGGTCCAGGTAGTGGCGCTGCGTCTCGTCGGCGTCGGCGTGGCCGTCGCCCAGCCGGCCGTCGCCGAAGTGCCGGACGGGCGCGTCCAGTGGGACGAGGGCCTGCATGGTGGCGGTCGGGTGCAGGACCGCCACGTCGGCGGCGTAGCCGCCCCAGGACATGATCGAGCAGATCCGGGCCACGGCCCGGGAGAACGCCGGGTACTGCTTCCAGTACGGCTGGCGCCAGTCGGTGGACGGCGGTGCCCACTCGAACCAGCCGCCCGCCGTGCCGAAGTAACTGGCGTGCGGGTTGTACAGGTTGGCGCCGCCGCGCAGGAACGGCAGCAGCCAGTGGTAGGTGTCCTCCAGCGTGCCGCCCCAGCCGGAGGAGTGGAACGCCTCGATCCACACCCGCTCGTGGCCGTAGAGGTGGGCCATGGAGGAGTGCACTTTGGCGTCCCCGTGGTGGTCGCTGCCGGCGGCGCCGTACCAGCGGTGGGTGCGGAAGTAGTCGGTGTAGATCTGCGTCGACTGGGCCGGGTAGCCGGCGCGGGCGGGGTGGCTCTGGTCGCTGCCCAGCAGCATCCCGCGCTCGCGGTGCCATGCGGCCAGCGGCCGGAAGAGGGCCTCTTCGGTGAGTTCCGCGCGGACCGCGTAGTAGTCGCCGCGGATCTTCGTCTCCGGGACGGCGGCGTCCGAGCCGAACAGGGTTGGCAGGTGGTCGAGCAGGTCGTAGCCGCGCCGGGCGCGGAACTCGTCGGCGAAGCGGTGGCTCCAGGCGTTCGTGCCCGGCAGTTCGTCCTGGAAGCTGCCCGCGATGACGGTGCCGAGGTATTCCGGTACGCGGCGGTCGTACTCGTGGTGGACCGTGTCCATCAGCAGGCCCACGGCGTGCGGGTCCAGGTAGTCGAACGCCGTGGGAACGGCGGTGACGAGCCGCACCTCGTCCCCGTCCGGGGCCGCGATGTGCCCGCCCCCGGCGAGGTCGAGCCGCCGGCCCTGCCGGGAGTACGCCGCCAGCGGTGTCTCGGCATCCGCCAGGGCGACCGTGCCCCCGCAGACGCTCACGTCACGGCAGCGCAGCGCAAGTCCGGCCGCCCCGGGGTGACGTCGTGTCACACCGCCCTGCACATTGGCGCCGGAGAACCCGATCTGGTCGTAGAACCACAGGCGGGTGCCCAACTCCGCGGCGATCTCGCACGCGTCGGTGAAGCGCGCCCACCACTCCTCGCCGAACCACGCCGGATCGTCGGCCCGGGCGCCGAACGTCGGGCCGGCCGGGGCCAGATTGATCACGACGAGGTTGTGGACACCGCCCTCGGCGAACGCCCGCAGCTGCCAGGCGAGTCGCTCACGGGTGACCTTCGCACCCGACCACCACCACAGGGGAGCGGGGCCGAAATCGCGGGGCGGGTCGTCGAACAGCTGCCGGAGCGCGGGGGAGATCACGGACGCGGTCCTTCCCCTAGGGAGATCCTTGCAACGTTTTCAGGCCACCTTCACCGTAGGCGACCTGGAACGGTCACGCCATATCCCCGGACGGCAAGGCGGACGGTGACACGCCGCCACCGATGTCTGCGCGACACCTTGTTGCAACGTTTTTCCCGCCCTATATTCGCTGCGACCAGGCCCCCGGAACCGCGATGTCACCAGACGACGGAGTCGCATCATGGCCGGTACCCGCCCCATCCCCAAACACCTCTGGAAGGCCGCCGCCCTGTCGGGCATGGCCTCCTACCTCGACGCCGGGCTGATCGTGAGCATCTCCGTCAACCTGGCCATCTACCGCGACAGTTACGACATGGGCGTGTGGATGGCCGGGGCGATCAGCGCGATCGTCACGGGCTGCATCGCCGTCGGCTCCCTCGTCGGCGGCCGGCTCGCCGACCTCTTCGGCCGCCGCCGCGTCTACAACTGGGACATCTTCTGCTTCGCGCTCGGGGCGATCGTCATCACGCTGGCACCCGACGACATCACGCTGCTGATCGGCGTCCTCGTCACGGGACTCGCGGCCGGCGCCGACCTGCCGACGTCCCTGGCCGTGGTCTCGGACGCCGCACCCTCCTGGGCCCGCGGCAGGCTCGTCGCCTTCACGCAGGTCATGTGGATGCTGGGCATCGCCGTCGCCGTCTTCCTCGGCTTCGTCCTGTCCACCACGGGCATGACCGGGGCCCGGCTCATCACCGGACAGCTCGCCGTCGCCGCACTCGTCACCTGGGCCCTCCGCTCCCGCCTGAAGCTGTCCGCCGAACAGGACACGGGTGAGGAGACGGTGGCCGCCCCGCCCGGCAGCGCCCTGAAGAACATCTGGACGCGCGCCGCCCTGCTGCCCATGACGGCGACGTTCGTCTTCTACGTCACCTGGGGCCTCGGGGCCAACACCTTCGGCCAGTTCGGCACCTATCTGCTCGTCACCGTCAGCGACGCCTCCCAGAGCCTGGCCACCGGGATCAACCTGGCCTTCATCCCGATCGGGGTGCTGCTGACCTTCGCCTTCGTCCGCGTCGCCGACAGCCCGTGGCGCGACCGGCTGTTCCACGTGGCCGCGGTGGTGCAGATCCTCGCCTTCGTCATCGCGTCCCTGACCGCGGGCGCGCTCGTCGGCATGCTCGTCTTCTTCGTGCTCTACCAGTTCTCCAACCCCTTCGCCGGAGAGGCGAACTACAAGGTGTGGTCGCAGCTCACGCTGCCCGCGGACACCCGTGGCACCACCCAGGGCTTCACCTACGCCCTGTCCCGGGGGGTCTTCGCGGTCGCCGCGTTCTTCACCCCCGCCCTGGCCGACTACAGCCCGGCCGTCCTGCTCTGGACGATCACCGCCTGCATGACGGCGGCCGCCTTCGCGGGCGTGTTCATCATCCGCGTCCTGGTCCCCCGTGCCACCGGTGCCGCGCGGGACAGAGCGGACCTGCGCGTCCCCAGCACCTGAGCCGAAGCACACCCGACAAGGAGCATCGACCATGGCAACGACCGCGGACCGCGCCGCCGTACGGGCCGCCGCCCTGCACGACCTGCTCCCGCCGGTGACCCGGCGACGGACCCGGATCGGGCTGGTCGCCGGCGGACTCGGCACGTACTGGCCGCAGTTCCCCGGGCTCCTCCCGCAGCTGAAGGAGTCGGCCGCCTACGTCGCCGAGCGCTTCCGTGGGATGGACGCGGAGGTGACCGACGCCGGGTTCGTCTCCGACGCCCAGGAAGGCGCGCGCGCCGCCGAGCAGTTGCGCAAGGCCGACTGCGACCTCATCGTGCTGTTCCTGACGACGTACCTCACCTCCTCGATGGTGCTGCCGATCGCGCAGCGCTCGCACACGCCGGTCCTGGTCATCGACCTCCAGCCGACCGAGAAGATGGACCACGCCTCCTTCGACACCGGCGCCTGGCTCGCCTACTGCGGCCAGTGCCCTGTCCCCGAGGTCGGCAACGTCTTCCGGCGCGCCGGCATCCCCTTCCGGTCGGTCTCGGGCTGGCTGCGGCAGGAGTCCGCCTGGCGGCGCATCGAACAGTGGATCCGGGCCGCGCACATCCGCGCCGCGCTCCGGCACGCCCGGCACGGCCTCATGGGACACGTGTACCCGGGCATGCTCGACGTGCAGACCGATCCGACGCTGCTGTCCACGACGTTCGGCTCGCACGTGGAGGTGCTGGAGTTCGACGACCTGCGGCACCGGGTGGAGCGCGTGACCGAGCAGGAGACCCGGGAGCGGATGGCACTCGCCCGGCAGGTCTTCACCCTCGACGACAGCGTGGTGGAGGAGGACTTCGCCTGGGGCGCGACCGTGTCGGTCGCCCTCGACCGGCTCGTGGCGGACTTCCGGCTCGACAGCCTCGCGTACTACCACCGGGGCCTCGACGGGGAGCTGCACGAGCGGCTCGGTGCCGGCATGATCCTGGGTGCCTCCCTGCTCACGGCCCGGGGCGTGCCGGCGGCCGGGGAGTACGAACTGCGCACCAGCGTCGCCCAGCTCGCCTCCCGGAGCGTCGGCGCCGGAGGCTCCTTCACCGAGATCCAGGCCCTGAACTTCGAGGACGGCGTCGTGGAGATGGGCCACGACGGACCCGCCCACCTCGCGGTCAGCGCCCGAGACCCGCTGCTGCGCGGGCTCGGCGTCTACCACGGCAAACGCGGCTGGGGCGTGAGCGTCGAGTTCGACGTCCAGCACGGGCCCGTCACCCTGCTCGGCCTCGGCCAGGACGCCGACGGCAGCCTGTCCTTCGTCACCTCCGAGGGCACCGTCGTACCGGGGCCCCTGCTGGAGATCGGCAACACCACCAGCCGCGTCGACTTCGGCCGCGACCCCGGCGAATGGGTGGACGCGTGGAGCGCCACGGGTGTCGGCCACCACTGGTCCCTCGCGGTCGGCCACCACGCAGCCGACTTCAGGGCGGCGGCGAGCCTGCTGGGCATCGACCACCGCCACGTGTGACCGGGAGACGGGTCTCGGACATGGGTGTCGCCCCCACCCGGAGATGGGTGCGGGCACCGATGGTGACGGGCCCGGGGCCCGTGTGAGGCTGGCGGCGTCGCCGAGGCTCGCGCCGGTTGTCAGGGCCGCGGTCCCGGCCCGCGCCGAGACGCGCACGACGCCGTCCGAACCGGCCCCACGAAGGAGGAGCCCCTATCCATCCCCGCACGGTGAAACGATCCGCCCGCTGCGCATCCGCGAAGGCGGTGACCCGTGGGACACGCTGACAGCCTCCTCGCCATGGGCGGAGCCTTCCTGGCCGCCGCCCTCCTGGCCCGCCTCGGCGGCAGGATCGGACTCCCGACCATCCCGCTCTTCATGCTCGCGGGCATCCTGCTCGGCCCGCACACCCCGGGTCTGGTCATCGTCGAGGACGCGCACGACTTCGAGATGCTCTCCGCGCTCGGACTGGTGCTGCTGCTGTTCTACCTGGGCCTGGAGTTCCACCTCGACGACCTCAGGAGCGGCGGCCGGCGCCTGCTCACGGCAGGTGGCATCTATCTCCTGCTCAACGTCGGCGCCGGCCTGGCCTTCGGGTTCGCCCTGGGCTGGGGCGCCCGGGAGGCGCTGGTCCTCGCCGGTGTCCTGGGGATCTCCTCGTCCGCCATCGTCACCAAGATCCTCATCGACCAGGGTCGTATCGGCCGCCCCGAGACACGTCTCATCCTGGGCGTCATCGTCGTCGAGGACATCTTCCTGGCCCTCTACCTCGCCGCGCTCCAGCCGGTCATCAGCGGCGCCCAGGGCGTCGGCGACATGGTCCTCCAGGGTGCCAAGGCCTTCGGTTTCCTGCTGGTACTGGCCGCGGCCGCCCGCTACGGCACGAAGCCGGCCGGCCGTCTGATCGCGACCCGCGACAACGAACTGCTCGTCATCAGCTTCCTCGGCGCGGCCGTCCTCGTGGCGGGAGTCGCCGAGGTCCTCGGAGTCGCCGACGCCATCGGCGCGTTCATGGTCGGCCTGATCCTGGCCGGCACGCCCTCCGGCCCGCGCATCCGGGAACTCGTGCATCCGCTGCGCGACGCCTTCGCGGCGATCTTCTTCTTCGCCTTCGGGTTCTCCATCGACCCCGGCGACATCGTCTCCGTCGTCGGCCCGGTCACCGCGGCGGCGGTGTTGACCGTCGTCATGAACGTCGCCGCGGGACTCCTCGTCGCCCGCGTGTACCGCTACGGCACCGAGCCCGCCGCCGAGATCGCCACCACCCTCCTGGCCCGCGGGGAGTTCGCGCTGATCCTGGCCGCCATGGCCGCAGGCGCCGGACTCGACACCCGGCTCGCCCCGTTCATCGCCGGGTACGTCCTCGTCCTCGCGATCCTCGGCCCCATCGCCGCCGGCCGGGCCCATCTGCTCGCCCGCGCGCTCCGGGCGGCCCAGGACCTGCTGCCCGGCCGCATGGCCCCGTCGTACGACACCGAGCCGCGCTCCCCGGACGACAGCACACCGTCGTCCGCCACCGCCCCGGGGCCCTCGCCCGGGCCGGTGTCGACGAGCAGGGCACGTTCAGGCACACCCCGCACGCCCGGCTCTCGTCGTGGCTGATCGCGCAGTTCCCCGCGCCCCTGAAGGGGCGCGGGCGGCCGCCGTGACACTCATCCGACCCGTCCGTTCCGCCACCCGTCCATCGAACCGAACATCCGCCTTACGGCACGGCGTTCGTACGGGGCGGCCACCGGGAAGGATGAGGTGTGGGCCCCGTGGCGGACGCCGCTGGAGGGGGGAGAAGCCGAAGCCCTGGTGAGACCGGCCGCGCCGCGCGGCGGCGGGCTGTCTCCCTCCGCACCGTCACGCGGCCCGACACCCCAGGACTTGCCATGGCCTCGGCCGTGCCCTGCCTCGAAGCTGTCGGGTTCCGGGAAGGAGAAGCCGTGCCCCAGTCCGAAGACGCACCTCTCGTCGACCTCGAAGCACGACTCGAGCGGGAGGACCCCAGGTTCACCCGGGCCATGAGAGCCGGCCGCCCGGCCCGGCCCCGGGAGTACCGGCGTACCGGAGCCTGGTGGGCCCTGGCCCTCGGCGTGGCCGTCCTGGGCTCCGGCATCGCCCTGGCACAAGGGCTGCTCATCGCGACCGGGCTGGTCCTCGTCGGCATGGCGGCCCAACTGGTCGACCCGGACCCGAGCCGCCTGGGCCGTCAGCGCCAGAGGCGATGGTGACGCGCGCGGCAGGCAGGCCCTACGCCCCGGCCCACTTCCGCAGCAGCGCCTCGCGTTCCTCGCGCGGCGGCGTGCCCTCGGCCGCGTGGTCACGGCCCCAGGCGAGGAGGTCGCCGATCTCGGCGCCGCCCTCGGCGAGCCGCTGGAGGAGGGTGACGGAGAGTTCGTACTCGGAGGGCAGGTAGATCCCTCCGGCGACGGCCGCGAGCACATCCGCCCGGACGGTCTCCTCGGCCGTCGTCACGTCCACGCAGAACGGGGGCGGCAGCTCGCCGTCCCCCGTGACCACGACGAGCGCGGCGTCGAAAGCCATGGACGCCAGCCTCCGCACCCCGGACCGTACGGGCACGTCGTGCGGCTCGATCCGGACCACCTCGTCCCACGTCCAGAACCTGCCCCGGCCGGCCCCCAGCGTCTCGACGCCGTCCTCGGACAGCCGCACCCCGCAGGCGGCTCCCGTGGGCTCGGCACCCACGTACACCGAGTCCTCGCCGATCCAGAACAGGCCGACCATGGCCATGAACGCCTCCCGCAGCTGGCCGGGGGAGAGCGGACCTCGCCCCCCGTGTCGCCGTAGGAGACGGGTGCGGCGGGCGGGAGGTTGCGATCTTCCGGCCGGACCGGCTGGGGCAAGTACCGCCGTCAGAGTGTGGTTGTAACCCGTGTGAACGCCCTGGATGGTGGGACGGCCCGGCATGACTGACGGTGGTTCACGTCAAGGCCGGTCTCGTGAGCTGGCGAGGCGTCAGCGCCCGGCCCGCGACGGAAGGACTCACCGATGCGCTCTGCCCGCATGCTGCTCGCGACGGCCACGGCCACGGCCGCCCTCGCGATCGCCGCACCCACGGCCTACGCCGAGGCGATGGGTGACTGGGACCACGACAACACTTCTAACAGCAGGGAGCACGACAAGGACGGCAAACACGACGCGCCGCGCGGCGGGGTACACACGGGTGGCGGAGCGCTGACCGGAGTGAGCGCGGACGACGACTGGGACAACCCCAAGCACGACCCGGACAACCGCAAGGACGAGGAGCACGGCAAGCACGACGAGCACGGCAAGCACGACGAGCACGGCAAGCACGACGAGCACGGCAAGCACGACGGGCACGGCAAGGGCGACGAGCACGGCAAGCCGCACGGCGCGGTGCACACGGGTGGCGGAGCACTGGCCGCGGTGAACAACGACGACGACTGGGACAGCTCCAAGCACGACCCGGACACCTACAAGGACGACGAGCACGGCGACGACCCCTGGGGCGACAAGCAGGACGAGGACCCCTGGGGCGACAAGGGCGACGACCACGGCAAGCACGACGAGGGCTCCTGGAGCGGCGACAAGCACGACAAGCCGCACGGCGGGATGCACACCGGTGGCGGCGCCCTGGCCGCCGCGCCGGGCGTCACGGCCGGCGGTCTCGCGGTGCTGGCGGTGGCCGGCACCGGCCTGTACGCCCTGCGGCGCCAGAAGGCCTCCCAGGGCGCGGCATGACCGAGGTCTGACCTCATGCCGCCGTGGCCGCCGCACGTGCTCCTCGCGTCGCGGCGGCCCGGCTCGTTCTCCCGCCCCCCTGTCCGCTGCCGTGTCCGTTCCGCTGCCGTGCCCGAATGAGGTGGTCTCCGATGGCAGCCAGCCCCTTCCCCCTGCCGAGCCCTGCCCCGCGCCGTCGAGGCAGCGATTCCGTACCGTCGTGACGATCCTCTGGAGCGTCGCCGCCCTGGTCCTGACCGTGACCATGGTCGCCGGCCGTGGTGAGTCGTCCGACGCCGGCGGCCCGCCGCACGCCCCGCCGGCCGCGCACGCCACCCCAGCCGCGCCCGACGCGCCGCCCTCGTCCGCGGCGCCGCACCGGACCGCCGCCTCCGGGGCCGGCCCTCATCTGCCGCGGTCCCGGCCGGTCCGCCTGCACATCCCCAAGATCTCGGTGAACGCGCCCTTCACCGACCTCGTCATCGGCCGCAACGGCCAGCTCCAACCGCCTCCGGCCCATGACACCAACCTCGTCGGCTGGTACGCCAAGGGCGTCTCGCCCGGCGAGGCCGGAACCGCGATCATCGCCGGGCACGTGGACACCGCGACCTCCCCGGCCGTCTTCGCGGGGCTCAGCGCGCTGAAGAGGGGCGACCGGTTCCACGTGGCGCGAGCCGACGGCAGCAGGGCGACCTTCGTGGTCGACGACACGGACTCCTTCGACAAGGACGACTTCCCCAGCGAGCGCGTGTACGGCGACACCCCCGACGCCCAGGTCCGGCTCATCACATGCGCGGGTGCCTACGACCGTCAGGCCCGGGACTACACCGAGAACCTCGTCGTGTTCGCCCACCTCGTGTGACTTCCGGGCCTCCTCCCTGACGTGGTGTTTTAAAGTGACTGCCACCAGTTCAGGCGACTGTGGGACCTGTGAGGTATTCGCGAACCATGACGACCGAAACGTTTGAGTTCCAGGTAGAGGCACGTCAGCTGCTCCAGCTGATGATCCACTCGGTCTACTCGAACAAGGATGTCTTCCTGCGGGAGCTCGTCTCCAACGCCTCCGACGCGCTGGACAAGCTGCGTCTGGAGAAGCTGCGGGACGACTCCCTCGACGCCGACGTGTCTGATCTGCACATCGAGATCGACGTCGACAAGGAGGCCCGGATTCTGACGGTGCGGGACAACGGCATCGGGATGTCGTACGACGAGGTCGGACAGCTCATCGGCACCATCGCCAACTCGGGCACGGCCGGCTTCCTGAAGGAGCTGCGGGAGGCCCAGGACGCGGCCGGCGCCGAGGGGCTCATCGGCCAGTTCGGCGTCGGCTTCTACTCCGGCTTCATGGTGGCGGACGAGGTGACGCTGGTGACCCGGCGCGCCGGCGAGAGCCAGGGGACCCGCTGGACGTCGCGCGGCGAGTCCACGTACACACTGGAGAAGGTCGACGACGCCCCGCAGGGCACCTCCGTGACGCTCCACCTCAAGCCCGCCGACCCGGAGAACCAGCTCCACGACTACACCTCGCCGTGGACGATCAAGGAGATCGTCAAGCGGTACTCGGACTTCATCACCTGGCCCATCCGGATGGTTCCGGAGCAGGGCGACGGCCAGGACGCGCCCGAACCCGAGACACTGAACTCGATGAAGGCCCTGTGGGCGCGGTCGCGCGACGAGGTGTCCGACGACGAGTACCACGAGCTGTACAAGCACATCAGCCACGACTGGCGCGAGCCGCTGGAGACGATCCGGCTCCAGGCCGAGGGCACCTTCGAGTACCAGGCCCTGCTCTTCGTGCCCTCGCACGCCCCGCACGACCTGTTCACGCGGGACTTCAAGCGCGGCGTCCAGCTGTACGTGAAGCGCGTCTTCATCATGGACGACTGCGAGGCGCTGCTGCCGCCCTACCTCCGCTTCGTGAAGGGCGTCGTCGACGCGCAGGACCTCTCGCTCAACGTCTCCCGCGAGATCCTCCAGCAGGACCGGCACATCCGGATGATGCAGCGCCGGCTGACGAAGAAGGTCCTCTCCACGGTCAAGGAGATCAAGACCAAGGACGCCGACCGCTACGCCACGTTCTGGCGGGAGTTCGGCACCGTCCTGAAGGAGGGCCTGGTCACCGACTCCGAGAACCGGGACGCCATCCTCGCCGTCGCGTCGTTCGCCACCACGCACGCCGAGGACGAGCCGACCACCCTCGCGCAGTACGTGGAGCGGATGAAGGACGGCCAGGAGGACATCTACTACATCACCGGTGAGTCCCGGCAGAGCATCGAGAACTCCCCGCACATGGAGGCGTTCCGGGACAAGGGCATCGAGGTCCTGCTGCTCACCGACGCGGTCGACGAGGTGTGGGTCGACGCCGTCGGCGAGTACGAGGGCAAGAAGCTGCGCTCCGTCGCCAAGGGCGAGATCGACCTGGACGGCGAGAAGGACGAGAAGGCCGACGGGGAGCGGGAGAAGCAGGCCGAGGAGTACGCCGGACTGCTCGGCTGGATGCGGGAGCAGCTCGACGAGGACATCAAGGAGGTGCGCCTGTCGGCGCGGCTCACCGTCTCCCCGGCCTGTGTCGTCTCGGACGCGCACGACCTGACCCCGGCCCTGGAGAACATGTACCGGGCGATGGGCCAGGAGGTGCCGCGCACCAAGCGGATCCTGGAACTCAACCCCGACCACCTGCTGGTGAAGAACCTGAACCAGGCGTACAAGGAGCGCGAGGACCGCTCGGGCCTCGTCGAGTCCGCCGAACTGCTCCACACGCTGGCGGTGCTCGCCGAGGGCGGCCAGCCCAAGGACCCCGCACGCTTCGTCAAGCTCGTGGCCGACCGCCTGGAGCGCACCCTGTAGGCAGGGGCAGGATCAGCGGGGGTCCGGGGCGTCCGCTGCCCGCGCGCCGGGCGGGACGACCTCACCCTGGACCACCCGCGGCGCGGGGGCCGTCCCGGCCTCCTCCTCCTTCGCGGCACGGGCCTCGGCCTTGAGGATGCGGGCCGACTTGCCGGCCGACCGGGCCAGTTCGGGCAGCTTCCTGGCCCCGATCACGGCTATGACGACGATGAGGATGATCGCGAGCTCGCTCAGTCCGAACATGGTGTCCTGTCCTTTCTCGCCCGGGCCGGGCACGGCGCGAGCGTATCGGGCGGGGAGCCCGGTGTGATCCCCGCCTCGGTGGGCGCGACCGCCGGATGCCCGAGCAGATGGGGCAGCATGCCGCGGTCGAGCAGGGCCTGCCGCCAGGCGAGCCGGGCGTGCTCCACGCGCTCGGCCTGCCGGCCCAGTGCCGAGAACAGCAGCGCGCCCAGGGCGAGGAGGCCGGTCACGGCCGCGACGAGCGCCATCGTCCAGCCGGCCGCGACGAGCGAGCCGGGCAACGGGCCCGGCGCGTCCGCGACCTGCAACAAGCAGCCGAGCAGTAGCAGGCCCCCGGCGGACGCCCCCGCCACGAGCGGCGTGAGCACCGCGAGGGCGGGCGGCAGACTGCCGGTGGCGAGCGGGCGCCGCGCGTCCCGCCGGGCGGCCGTCCGTACGGCGAGGTAGGCGCGGTACGGCTCGCCGGCCGCCGCAGTGATGTCGTCGGCGTGCGCGAGCGCGTGGGCGCGCAGGTGCGCGGCGGTCCGGCCGGTCGGGTCGGCGCGCACGGCGCCGTGGATGTCCGCGGTGCGCAGAGCCTGATCCAGTACCGCTTCGAAGTCCGCGCGGTCCTCGGGGTGGAGGCGGGGCGGATCGGCCACAAGGTCTCCTTCTCGGTTGCTGTGTCGGACGTCGTTACCGAGCGCATTTAAATCTACAGCACTGTAGAAGTAGGCGGGGTCGGGTCCGCGGATCTATACGATGTCCGCACGGGCACGGCAGGGCGGCGAAGGGAGGCAGGGCGGTGACGGATCCCGGGCAGCGGCCCCGGCGGGGGCAGGGCGAGCTGGAGGCGCTGGTGCTGTCGGCACTGCGGGAGGCGGACGGTCCGGCGACGGCCGGCTGGGTGCAGGAGCGCCTCGGCGGCGACCTCGCGTACACGACGGTGATCACGATCCTGACCCGGCTGCTGGGCAAGGGCGCGGTCACCCGGGAGCGGGTGGGCCGGTCCTTCGCCTGGACGCCCGCCTCGGACCAGGCGGGCCTGGCCGCCCGGAAGATGCGCAAGGTGCTGGACGCCGAGAGTGACCGCGAGGCCGTGCTGGCGAGCTTCCTCACCGGCCTCGACCCGGACGACGAACGGCTGCTGCGCGACCTGCTGGATCAGGCTCACGGCGAGGGGGAAGGCTGAAGCCTCATGGGGGTCTTCGTCTTTCTGCCACTGGTTCTCCCGCTCACGGCCTGGCCGGTCGCACGCCTGGCCGAACAGCATCTGCACCCGCGTACCGCGACCCGGTTACTGACCGCGATGGCGGCGGTGCTGGCGCTGTGCAGCACGGTGTGCCTGGGGCTGGTCATGGTGGTCGGCACGGCCCAACTGCCCGGCAACCCGCTGCCCGACGGCTGGTCGGACCCCGAGGTGCGGGCAGCGGTGCCGTACGACGAGGTCGTCGGAAAGGCCGCGATTCCCGCGCTGTGCGTGGTGGTCGTCGCCTGCGCCCGCACGCTGTGGCGGCACGCCCGGGTGCGCCGCCAGGCCCACCGCGCACTGTCCGGGCTGCCGGACACGGAGGTGGCCGTCCTGCCGGACGGCATCCCGTACGCGTATGCGCTGCCCGGTGGCCGCCGGGCGGTGGTGTGCTGCGAGGCCTTCGCGAGGGCGGTCGAGTGCTGCGTGGCGGGCGCCATGGCAGTGGTGTGCTGCCGGGCCGTCGCGAGGACGGTGGTGGGCTGGATGTCGGTCGCCAGGGCGGCGGGTGCCAGGACAGTAAAGGCCTGGGTGAGGGTCGCCGGGGCGGTGGTGCTCCGCGCGGCGGTGCCGGGCGCCGTGTCCGTCGTCGGCGTGGCGGGCGGGTCGTGGTGACCACCGCCCTGCTGGAGCGGCTCCGGCCGGCCGAGCGGCGGGCCCTGTTCGCCCACGAGCGGGTGCACCTCGCCGCCCGGCACGACCGCTTCCTGCTCGCCGTCCAGCTCGCGGCCCGGGCGAACCCGTTCCTGCGGCCGCTGCGCACCGCCGTGGCGTACACGGCCGAGCGGTGGGCGGACGAGGAGGCGGCCCGGGCGATCGGCAGCCGCCGCACGGTGGCGCGTGCCATCGGCACGGCCGCCCTCGTCTCCCGTGGCACCCCCGCGCCCACGCTCGCCGGACTCGCCGCTCCGGGCCCGGTGCCGCGCCGGGTGGCGGCCCTGCTCGGCCCGCCACCCGCCGTACGCGCCTGGCCCCCGGTGTCCACCTCGGTCGGACTGGCGGCCTGGGGCGCGGCCGCCGGGACGGCCGTGTCGGCGATGTCCTCCGCGAACTCCGCCGTCACGATGGTGCTCATCCTGCATGCGGCGACACCTCTTTGAGGGGGGCGGGGCCTCAGCCCTCCTCTTCCTCCTCGCCCTCGAAGAAGTCCCCGACCTCGTCGATCACTTCGTCCGCGACCATGCCGCCGACGACCCCGGCCGCGAGTCCGGCCGCGCCCGCCGCGACGGCGGTTCCCATGCCGGGACCCGAGCGGTGGCCGTCATGGTGGTGCCCGCCATGCCCACCGTGCCCGTGGCCGCCCGGGCCGAACGCGACGGGAGAGTCGTGGCCCATGGGTGAGCCGTATCCCGCGGGGGAGCCGTACGAGGCCCGGTGCTCGACCAGTTGCCGGATCCAGCCCTCGACGGTCGCGGCCCAGTCCTGGTGCTCGGTCCCCTCGTGGGAGACCGTGAAACGGGTCAGCGCGTCGTGGCCCGGCGACAGGAAGCCGCCGCGCTTGTCCGCCTCCAGCACGACCTCCATACCGCCCGGGCTCGCCAGGAACGTCAGCTCGATCTCGTTGACCTGGTGTGCGTACCGGGGGGACGGGACGAGTTCGATCTCCTGGTAGAAGGGCAGTTGCTGGCCGGTGCCGCCGATGCGGCCGTATTCGAGGTCGGCCGACCTGAAGCCGAACCCGAGCCCGCCGAGGGCTTCGAGTACTGCCTCCTGCACGGGCAGCGGTGTGACGTTCAGCTGGTCCAGGTCGCCCTTGTCCTTCGCGCCGGCCACCGACAACTCGGTGCGCACACCCAGGACGACGCCCAGGCTCTGGCCGTGCAGCTCGGTGACCGGCGTCTCCCAGGGCAGGGTCACACTGAACGGCACGCCACGCCGCTCGCCCTCGGCGAGCCGGAAGCCGCCGCCGACGGTGAAGCGGCCGAAGGCGACGAAGCCCTCGCTCTCGCCGCCCTGGTGCTCGGCCTCGACCCGGGCCACCAGCTCCAGGGTGATGTGCTCGATGTCGAAGTCGGCTTTGCCGCCCACCAGTCGGACCTCACCGGTGAGCGTGCCGCCGGGCCGGACGGGAGCCGGGTCGAGGACCGTGTCGACCGTGGGGCCGCCCACGCCGAGCGCGCCGAGCAGTCGTTTGAACACCATGGTGGCGTTCACTCCTCACATGCGTGTACGAACGTTCTACAAGCATGTAGAAGTATAGGGGACGCATGACGGACGTGATCTTGCGCGTCGGTTGCGGAGGAGAACCGCTCACTCCTCCGCAACCGCACCCGTCATCGTGCGCTTCAGCCCACGACCCGGCCCAGCTCGATCCGGTCGATGTTCGGCGCCCAGGCGCTCGCGTTGCCGAACGTCACCTTGTTCGCGCCCTTCGCCAGATCGACCGGGACACCGACGGTCCAGTAGTCGTCCCAGCTCCAGGTGTTCTTGAAGGTGACCTTCACCGGGTCCGCGGTCCCGACCGTGATGTCCGCCGTACGGGACATGATGTCCGTGTTGTAGGCGTGACCGTTGTCCCGGCGGTCGTTGTGCGCGTAGTGCACGACCAGCAGATAGCGGCCGGACCGGGGTGCGTCCACCGTGAACTCGGCGGTGCTGGAAGCGCTGTTGCCGAGCCAGCCGATGTACGAGCCGGCCGACGCGTGCGGGGAGTCGACGAGCTTGGCCCCGCCGGCGAGCGTGGCCTTGGCGCCCTCATAGGTGAGGGTGCCGGCGGCCGAGCCGTCGCCGGAGACGTCGAGCGAGCGGACGGCGGAGTGGCCCGACGTCATCGCGATCCGGTTGTTGCCCGCGACCAGGTAGAGCCGCAGCGGGCGGCCGGGCGCGGCCGTGACCGTCTCCCCGTGCAGCGAGAGCTTCACGGCCGCCGAGGTCCGCGGCACCACCGTGTAGTAGCCGTCGCGCGGGGCGTAGACGTCGAACACCGCCTTGTCACCGGAGCGCAGGACCAGGGAGCCCGTGCCCACGCCGGCCGACGAGGTGTAGTCGTACGACGGCTTGCCGCCGATGTCCGCCAGCGTGGCCTCGTAGGAGGCGGAGGGCGCGCCCGTCCGGCTGGTCAGGTCGATCCGGTCCAGGGTGACCTCGGCGTCGCCCTTGGACAGGGTCAGCTGGTGTGTGCCCGCCTTCAGCTGGACGCGGACGTCCTTCTTCGCGCGGTACGTCCAGTTCTCGGTGGAGGGGTAGGTGACCGTCACCGGGTCGCCGCCGTCGACCGACAGCTTCTGCGTGGCGGGGCCGCCGGACTGGTTGCCGTACAGGATCGCCAGGTCGTACGTGCCGTCCTTGGGCACCGTCACCGAGAAGGCGACCCTGCTGCCGGGCTGGTTGAGCGAGCCGACGTCCTTGGTGCCGGAGGCCGCGTAGCCGTTGGCGTTCTGGACCGTGCCCTGCGTGTAGACCTTGCCGTCGGTGATGGCCGCGTCCTCGGCCTCGTACGAGGCGGACCACGGGACGGAGGCGGCGGACGGGGTGCCCGAGCCGCCGGGAGTGAGGACGACCCGGTAGGCCGACATCTTGTGCAGGCCGCGCAGCGGCACGGTCACCGAACCGTCGTCCGCGACCTTCACCTTGGTGCGCGCGAGGACCTGCGGCGCCGCGTGCTGCCCCTCGTAACCGGACCAGGCGGCCTCGGCGACGGTCGCGGTGACCGTACGGCCGAACACCGACCGGGGGACATTGCGCACGACCACGTCCGAGTCGGCCGCGGAGCCGCCGAGCAGGACCTGCGCCTGGCGGCGGGAGGTGTCGAGGGAGGCCAGCCCCTGGAGTGTGTCGATGGTGTTGGGCTGCGGCGGCGTCACCTTCACGGTGTTCCCGGTCATGCCCGCGTACCAGCGGAACAGCCACCAGCCGCCGTTGGGGATGTTCGAGCGCACCACGTGGCCGCTGAGGTTGCCGGCCGCGTCCCAGTAGGCCATGTTGGCGTACACCTTGTTGCGCTCGAACATCGAGACCCACTGCACGAGTTGCCCGGGCACGGACAGGTCGCGGCGGTTGGCGTACTCGTCGATGTTGATCTTCAGCGGGGCTATGCCCGCTTCGCGCTCCAGCTTGCGGTAGTCGTCGTAGTGCGCCTGGAAGTCGCGCAGCGAGCCGGAGCCCAGCTCGTGCCAGGTCATCACCTGGGGGAGCACGTTCTCGCGCTTGGCGAAGGCGAGGAAGTCCTTCAACAGGCGGGTGTGGTACGCGGCTTCGTTGGGACCGGCGATCCGTGCGTCCGGGTCGATCGCGCGGATCCGCTGGTACACCGTCTTCCAGTCCTTGAAGAACCGGTCGCGGTTCTTCTCGTACTGGGCCTGGTCGGAGACGTCGAGCTTGTACCAGATCTGGTCGGGCTCGTTGAACGGGATGTAGACGAAACGCTCGCTGTTCGGGTCGGCCGAGACCTCCTTGGCGATCTTGTCGACCTTGGGGAGGTAGTCGTCGATGCCGAGGTCCTCGTACGGCCACTTGGCGTAGATGTCCTGCATCATCACGTTGATCTCGCCGCCGCCGGTGCGGAAGAACGACTTGGAGACGGTGAGCGCGTCGCCGTTGGGGTGCTGCGCGCCGCCCTCCGGCTTCTGCGAGATGCTGGTGATCTTCAGCGGCTCCATCGCGGCGTCGCTGGGCACACCGTCGTCACTGAGGCCGTACAGCGAGCCGTTGGCGCCGAGCATCACCGGGCCCTCGGAGGCTTTGAGGTCGACGGTGAGGCGCTGCGGGTCGGCTGCTGCCGCGTTGCCGGCTGCGGGGAGGGTGGCTGCCATGGCGGCTGCTCCAAGTAGTGCTGCTATCAAGGCGGTTCTGGGACGAGACCTCGTACCGGCTCTCGTGCGGGCGGGGGTGATCACGCTGCTGGACCTCCAGTCACTTCACGGCTCCACTGGTGATTCCGGACACGATCTTTCGCTGGCCGACGAGGAACACGGCGACCATGGGCAGGCTCATCACCACGACGTACGCGAAGACGAGATGCCAGTTGTTGAGGTAGAGCTGGGCGCTGGCGACCTGGTAGAGGTTGAGCGGCAGGGTCGCCCGGTCTCCGCCGCCGAGGACGAAGAACGCGTAGAAGATGTCGCTCCAGGCGTAGAGCATCACCATGATCGTCGCGGTGGCGATCACGGGCCGGAGCAGCGGCAGGACGATCCGCCAGAAGATGCGCGACGGGCTCGCCCCGTCCATCCGGGCGGCCTCCTCCAGTTCCATGGGGATGGCCCGGATGAAACCGGTCATGAAGAAGATCGACGTCGACAGGTACATCCCGGTGTAGACGGCGATCATGCCGGGGCGGGTGTTGGACAGCCCCAGTTGCCGCAGCTCCATCACGATGGTGATGACGGCGGGCGGCAGCAGCAGTCCGCTGATGCACAGCGCGTACGCCGCCGAGACCAGCTTCGACTTGCGCCGGGCGAAGACCCAGGCGGCGCCCGCGCCCAGGATCAGCACCAGGATCACCGAAGGCACCACGACCAGCAGCGAGTTGAGGAAGCCGCGCAGCATCTCGCCCTGGCTGACGGCGTCCGCGTAGTTGCTCGCGGGCTGCCAGTGCCGGGGCAGGTCCAGGTTCGGCTTGATCGCCTCGGCCTGCGGCTTGGCCGAGGTGACGGCGACCAGCCACAGCGGCACGCCCACGGCCAGCGCGGCGAGCAGGACGACGAGGGAGGGGCGGCCGTACCGCCACACCGCGGTCACAGCAGCTGCTCCCTTCGCCGGAGCCCCACGACCAGCGGGATCGCCACGGCGACCACCACCAGGAACAGGACGAGGCTCATCGCGGAGGCCTGCGCGTACAGGCCCTGCCCGAAGATCCGGAACATGTAGATGTTGAAGACCTCGGTGGAGGCCGCGGGGCCGCCGCCCGTCGTGGCCTGCACGATGTCGAAGGTGTTCATCGAACCGATGAGCGCGGTGGTGACGTTGAAGGTGACGGCCGGCGCGAGCATCGGCCAGCGCACCGACCAGAAGGTCCGCCAGGGCCCCGCGCCGTCGCACTTCGCGGCCTCCAGCATCTCGCCGGGAATGCCCTTGAGCCCGGCCAGATAGATGAGCATCGACAGGCCCATCCACTTCCATCCGTGAATGAGCGTGACGATCACCAGCGTCCAGGTCGTCGAGCCCAGCCACGGAATGTCCGTGCCCAGAGCGGAGTTGACGGCCCCGTCCTGGTCGAGCAGCGCCTGGAAGACGTAACCGGTCGCCAGCGCCGAGATCAGCACCGGCAGGAAGAAGACGGCACGGAAGAACCGGTTGAAGCGGCTGTCGTCCTCCAGCAGCAGCGCCAGCACGAGCCCGAAGCCGTTCTGGAACAGCGCCGCCAGCAGCGCGTACACCAGGGTCGTGCGGATCGCCCGCAGCAGCGAGCCGTCCTCGGCGATGGTCCTGAAGTTGTCCAGGCCCGTGAAAGCGATGTCCGCGTGGTACGAGGACCAGTTGGTGAACGGGTAGTAGAAGTTGAGCAGGTTGGGCACCAGGAAGAAGCCCGCGAAGACGACGATCGCGGGGAGCGCGAACCACCAGGGGTGGTGCACTGCGGCGCGAGGCAGCCGTCCCACGCCCTTCGGTGCGCCTTGTGCAGCCGGCTGCTTGCGCGTACGTACGACCGTGTCCGCCATGGTCAGAACCCGGGGGCGCCCTGGGCCTTGGCCACCTGCGCGAACTGGTCCTGGATCGCCTGCGCGACCTGCTGCGGGCTCTTCTTGCCGAAGATCATGTCGGCCAGGTAGAGGTGGGTGTCGGGGGCGACGATCGCCTTGGCCTGGAAGACACCGATGGCCTTGGGCAGGGCGGCCACCTGCGCCTTGGACGTCTCGGGCAGGCCGTCGGGGGTGGGCACGGACGGCTGCACGGACGGGATCTTCATCGTCTTGATGTAGTCCGGGTAGTCCGGGCCGAGCCAGAAGGCGAGGAACTGCCGGGCCGCGTTCTGCCGCTTCTCGTCACCGGTCTTGAAGGCGACGACACCGTTGGTCTGGTCGGGGGAGTACAGGCCGGTGGCCGAGGAGTTGGCGACCGGGAACCAGCCGATCTTCTTGTCGAGCTCGGCGGTGGAGTACTTGGCCTGCAACTGGCTCTGGAAGGACGTGACGTTGAGGACCATGCCGGCGTCGCCCTTCCACAGGGCGTCGGCCTGCCCGGTGAAGGTGCCCGTCCGGTAGTTCTTCTGGGCCAGCCCGGCGTCGAGCAGCTTCTCCTTGTACTTCTTGATCGCGCCGACGACGACCGGGTCGGTCCACTTCTTCTTGCCGGCGTTCAGGTCCGCCCACCACTGCCGGTCGAGGTCGGTGAGCTGGACCTGCATCTGCCACTGGAGCGGCCACTTGTCGCCGCCGGCCTCGTAGAAGGCGGCCGCGTCCGTCTTGTCGACGACCTTGTGCCCGAGGGCGAGCAGTTCGTCGTAGGACTTCGGGAAGTCCTTCTCGCTCAGCCCGGCCTGCTTGAAGACGTCCTTGTTGTAGTAGACGCCGAGCATGGCGGGGCTGGTGACGATCGCCGCGTACCGCTTGCCGTCGATCATGCCGAGGGACTTCTCGGTGTCGCCGAGCTTGGACTCCCACGGCTCCCCGTCGAGGGTGAGCAGGTTCTGCTTCGGCTGGACGAACGGCAGCGTGGAGATGGACGGCTGCCAGAACATCAGGTCGGGGCGGTCGCCGGAGGCGAGCTTCGTCGGCACGTTCTGCTCGTAGAGGTCCGGGATCGCCTGGGTGTCGACCTCGGCGCCGGTGGCCTTCTCGAAGGCGTCGATGACCTGCTTGGGCGCGTTCACCGTGTTCTGCGCGGTCCACATGGTCAGCTTCACGCCGTCCAGCCGGGCGGTCGGATTCACCGCCGTCCGCTTGGCGTCCGAACCGTCCGAACCGGAGTCCCCGGCGGTGGGGTCGCTGCACGCGGTGGCGGCCAGGCCGGCGGCGCATATCAGCGCCAGGGCGGGGAGAGCTCTTCTCTTCATCTCGTGCCTTTCGGAGCAGGCGGTTCGGTTCACAAAGCGGGACTCACAACTGCTGGGCTCGTGCTGGCTGTTCAGGCATCGGTGGTTCAGGCCCCGGCGGGCGGTGGCCCCGAGCTCTCCCGCACCACCAGTTCCGGCACGGACACGGGGTGCGGGGCGACCGGCGCGGACTCCTCCAGCACGCCGTGCAGCAGGGCGAACGCGGACCGCCCGAGGCCGGTGAAGTCCAGGCGTACGGTCGTCAGGGACGGGGTGAGGAAGGCGGAGTGCGGGGCGTCGTCGAAACCGGCCACGCTGACCTCGCCCGGCACCGAGCGGCCGGACTCGTGCAGGGCGCGCAGCACGCCGAGCGCGAGGTCGTCGTTGCCGCACAGGATCGCGGTGACGGACTGGTCCTTCGCCAGCTTCAGCCCGGCCGCGTGCCCGCCCGCCGGACCCCAACTGCTCTGCACGGGGCGGGGTTCCGGGGCGCCGGCCTCCTTCAGCGCCTGCCGCCAGCCGCCGGTGCGGGCGCTGGTGCGGCGGGTGCTGGACGGGATGGCCACGTAGTGCACGGTCGCGTGGCCGAGCGAGAGCAGATGGCGGGTCGCCTGGTAGGCCGCCTCGCGGTCGTCGGCCCACACCCACGGGCGGTCGCCGCCGGGCGGGGTCGCCGGAGTCTCGACCACACCCACCACCGGCAGCCCGGCGGGCACGGCTCCCAGCGCCCGGACACCGGCCGGATCGTAGGCGATCACGATGATCCCGCCGCCGGCATCCGCCGCGCGCTGCACCTCGGCGGCGACGGCCGCGTCCTCGGCGGATTCCAGGACCCCGATCCCCACCGCGTACGACGCCGCGCGGGCGGCCTCCTCGATGCCCTGGAGGATCGAGGCGTAACCGTAGTGGGTGGTGTTCGCGGTGAGCACGGTCACGGCCCGGCTGCGGCCGCTGGCCAGGGCGAGGGCGGTCGCGTTGCGGCGGAAGCCCAGCTCGTCGATGGCGGCGAGCACCCGCTCCCGGGTGGACGGCCGGACGCTGGGATGGCCGTTGATCACCCGCGAGACCGTCTGGTACGAGACCCCCGCGGCGGTCGCGACGTCCCTGATGCTCGCCGGGCGCCTTGTGTGACCGGTCACATTCATGCGAGGATTGTGACCGGTCACACTTGGGTCGTCAAGAGACCGTAACGAGGGATTCACGCGGACCTCCGCTCCCCGAGGACGGGACGGGGTCAGGAGGGGGAGCACCTTGACCGGCACGGCGGATGCGGCGCACATGGCCTCCAACCAGCGGCAGGACGAGTTCACTTGGGGACATCAGGCCCTCCGGGCCGGGTTCGCGATCGCCGCCGACGGGACCCTGCGGCTGGTCCGCCTGGCCCACCCCGACGACGACCGCCCCGCCGCCCCGCACTCCGCGCTCCCGCTCGTGGAGCTCACCGCCCTCGGCCACGGCAGCGGCTGGTCCGGCCCCCGCTTCACCGGCACGGCCTTCGGCGCCCGGCTCGCCTACCGGACCCACCGCACGGAAAGACGCGACGGCTGGGAGTGGCTGACCATCGAACTCCACGACCCGGACACCGGGTTGACGGCCTCAGTCGAACTCACCTCACCCACCGGCGTGTCGGCCCTCCGCTCCCGGGTCCGCCTCCGCAACGAGGGCAGTGCACCCCTGGTCGTCCAGTCCGTCAGCAGCCTCCTGCTCGGCGGCCTGCCCGCGCCGGACACCCTCGACGTCCACCGGGCCCGCAACGACTGGCTCGCCGAGTGCCGTTGGTACACCGAGCCGCTGCGCGCCGCCGTCGCCGACATCCACGTCGACGTCCACCAGCACGACAGCCGGGCCGCCCTCGCCCTCACCGGGCGCGGCAGCTGGCCCACCGACGGCCATCTGGCCATGGGCGCGCTGACGGAGCGCGGCGGCGGCCGGGCCTGGGTCTGGCAGGTCGAGTCCCCCGCCGGCTGGCGCTGGGACCTGGGCGAACACGCACACGGCACCTACCTGGCGCTGAACGGCCCGACCGACGCGGAACACCAGTGGCGGGTCCGGCTCGCCCCGGGCGAGGAGTTCACCACCGTGTACGGGGCCCTGGCGCTGGGCTCCGACCTCGACTCCGCCATGGGCGCCCTGACCTCCTACCGCCGGGCGGTCCGCCGTCCGCACCCGGACCACACCGCCCTGCCCGTCGTCTTCAACGACTACATGAACACCCTGATGGGCGACCCGACCACGGCCAAGCTCCTGCCGCTGATCGACGCCGCCGCCGACGCCGGCGCCGAGTACTTCTGCATCGACTCGGGCTGGTACGACGACGACACCCGGGGCTGGTGGGACAGCGTCGGCGCCTGGCAGCCCTCGCCGCGCCGCTTCCCCGACGGCGGCATCCCGGCCGTCCTGGACCGGATCCGGGAGCGCGGGATGGTGCCCGGGCTGTGGCTGGAGCCGGAGGTCGTCGGCGTGCGCAGCCCCGTCGCGGCAGAACTGCCCGACGAGGCGTTCTTCCAGCGCGACGGCGTGCGCCTGGCCGAACAGGGCCGCCACCAGCTCGACCTGCGGCACCCGGCCGCCCGCGCCCACCTCGACAAGACCGTGGACCGCATCGTCGGCGACTGGGGCGTGGGCTACCTCAAGCTGGACTACAACATCGTGGTCGACCCCGGCACCCAGGCACCCGGCGACCTCGCACCGGGAGCCGGGCTGCTGGGCCACGCCCATGCCTACCTCGACTGGCTGTCCGGCGTACTGGACCGCCACCCCGAGCTCGTCGTGGAGAACTGCGCCTCGGGCGGCATGCGCATGGACGGCGCCACCCTGGCCGTCGCCCAGCTCCAGTCCACCAGCGACCAGCAGGACCCCCTGCGCTACCCGCCCATCGCCGCCGCCGCGCCCACCGCCGTCCCGCCCGAACAGGGCGCCGTCTGGGCCTATCCGCAGCCCGGCTTCGACGACGACCTGATCACCACGACCCTCGGCGGGGCGCTGCTCGGCCGTATCCACCTCTCTGGCCACCTCAACCGCATGTCGGAACACCAGCTGGCCCTCGTGCGGGATGCCGTCGCGGTCTACAAGTCGATCCGCGGGGACCTCGCGCGGGCCCTGCCCTTCTGGCCGCTCGGCCTGCCCGGCTGGACGGACGAGTGGCTCGCCCTGGGGCTGGGAGTCCCCGGGGGCCGCACGGCGTACCTGTCGGTGTGGCGGCGCGGAGGACCGGCCGAGCTCCGCGTCCCCGTCCGGCACCTGGCGGGCCGGACCGTCCGCGCGGACGTCCTGCACCCGTCCTCCGCGCAGGCGGGCCGGGCCGTCTGGGACGGGGACGGGCTGACGGTGTCCGTGCCGCGCACGCCCGGTGCGCTGCTGATCCGGCTCACGCAGGACGAGTAGGCGGGACGCCGGACGGTTGGCGCTGCGCGGACGGTCGGCGGGACGCCGGACGGACAGCGGGGCGTGGCGGTTGGCGGGGCGCCGGGCGTCAGCCGTGTGCGGTGCTTCCCTCGCGGACGGCGTTCCGGTCCCGCGCCTGCTGATGAGCGTCCCGGCGGAACGCCCACGTCATGTCGGGCTCCATCACCCAGCGGAACAGCCGTCGCACCGGCGGCGTGCACAGCGCGGTCACGAGCACCGCGGCGAAGACCGTCACCACGACCACGCCCCCGGGCTGGTGAACCCAAGCCGGTTCGTACCAGCCCCAGAACTTGGAGCCCTGGGCGACGAAGCCGTGCAGCAGGTAGCCGTACAGCGTCCCGGCGCCCAGCACCGTGAACCACGCCCGGCGCCCGGGCACCCACGCCAGGAAGCAGGCCACCAGGACCAGCGAACAGCCGAAGGTCGCCAGCGTCATCACGGGCCCGTACCAGGCGGGCGCGCCGAGTTCCCCGGCACTGTCGCGGTGGTAGAACCAGGCGCCGGTCATCCGCGGGACCGCCCAGTAGGCCACGACGACCGCGGCGGCGAAGACCGGCACGGCCAGCACACGCGCCGAGCGGCGGCGCACCAGCCGGAAGTGCTCGGGCTTCAGCAGCAGACCGAGGACGAAGTACGGCAGGAACTGAAGGGTGCGTTGCAGGTCGAGATCGTTGCCGACGGACGACGAGAGCGTCGCCAGCATCGCGATGACGAGGGCGATCGGCAGCGGCCACCGCACGCGTCGCCACACCGGCGTCGTCAGCCGCCAGATGAACAGCGCCGCAAGGAACCACGTCAGATACAGCGGATCCAGCAGGCTGACCGGCCGGTCGGGCTCCTGGTCCGTCCAGCGGGTGAACAGGGTGTAGGCCGTCTCGAAGACGACGTACGGCACCGCGAGCCCGGTGACCAGACGCCTGATGCGCCCCGGGCTCGCGTCGAAGGAGCGCGAGAAGTAGCCGGAGATGACGATGAACGCCGGCATGTGGAAGGCGTAGACGACCATGTAGAGCGCGCTGACCGCCCGGCTGCCGTCCCGCAGCGGCTCCCAGGCGTGCCCCATGGCCACCAGCACGATCGCCAGGTACTTGGCGTTGTCGAAGAACGCGTCGCGCTGTCCGGCCTCCTTCGGCGGGGCGGCGGCGCGTGAGGTACCTGCCCCGGTCTCGCCGCTTCTGCTCCTCACGGCCCGCATGCGCAGGGTGTCCTCGCTCATCGCACCTCCCGCGCACGGTGCTGGGGACACGGACGGGCGGGTACACGTCTTGCCGGAGTGACGGCGGTGGGGTGCCGGTGCGACATCCCCGCCGCCTCACCACTCCGGCCTGGCGTAAACCGCTTTCTGGTGCGGATGTTGCGCGGATCACACCCAGGTGGGTGACGCCGCCCGGTCAGCTCACCGAGCAGGCCGCGCCGTTCAGCGTGAACGCCGTCGGGCTGGGGTTCGCCGTCGCCCGGGAGGCCGTGAAGCCCAGGGTGACCGAGCCCGCCGCGGGGATCGTCGCGGTGTACGAGGCGGCCGCGACGCTGACCTCGGAGCCGCTCTGCGTCGCCGTGCCGCCCCACAGGTTGGTGATGCGCTGGCTGTCCGGGAAGGTCCAGCGCAGCGTCCAGCCGTTGATCGCCGACGTGCCGGTGTTGCGCAGGGTGATCTCGCCCTGGAAGCCGCCGGGCCAGCTGCCCGTCACCCGGTAGCCGACGCCGCAGGACGACGATGAGCCGCCGGAGGAGGTCGTGAACGTCACCGTGGCAGAGCGGGGCGAACGGTTGCCGGCAGCGTCACGGGCGTAGACGGCGAAGGTGTAGGAGGTGGCGGGGGACAGGCCGGTGAGGGTGGCGGTCGTGGTGGCCGTGCTGGTGGCGACCGTCTCGCTGCCGCCGCTGACCCGGACGACGTCGTAACCCGTGACGCCGGTCGCGTCGGTGGCGGCGCCCCACTTCAGGGTGGCGGACGAGGAGGTCACGCCGGAGGCGGCCGGGGCGCCGGGAGCCGTCGGGGGAGTGGTGTCACCGCCGCCCGAGGAGTAGATCGCGGCCTCCTTGGCGGTGGCGGCGATGCCGTTCGCGCCGTTGAAGAGCCGCTGCCCCCAGCTGGTGAGCTGGTCCGGGTCGAAGTTCGTGACCATGTCCAGGTACTCGACCCCGCCGCCGTTGCCGCTCCAGGACCAGCCGAGGTAGCCCAGGCGGAGCTGCTGGGCGACGGCCAGGATGGTGTCCTCGTCGGGATTGCCGTCCGAGTGGTCATGGCCGAACTCGCCTACGACGATGGGCAGTTTCGCCGTGACGAAGCGGTTCAGATAGTCGGTGATCTCGGCGGCGGTGTCGAAGACGCCGTACATGTGGATCGAGAAGATCGTGTTGGCGTCCGGGTCCGCGGCGAAGACCGAGGCGGCGTTGTCCCGCATGGTGAAGGCCCAGTCCTGACCCCAGTTGGGCGCGTCGACCATGATCGTGTGGTCGAACCCGGCGGTGCGGAGCTTCTGGATGGCCGCCTTGGTGTCGGCCGTCCAGCTCGCGTAATTGGTGTTGCCGTACGGCTCGTTGCCGATGTTGACGATGACGTAGTCCTCCTGACCGGTCAGCGCGCTCTGCACGCTGATCCAGTAGTCGGCGGCACGGGCGAGCGTGGCGGCTCCGCTCTGTTCGCCGTACCCGGTGGTGTCGTGTACCTCCAGCACACAGATCAGCCGGTTCTGCTTGCACTGGGAGACGACGTTCGCCACGTCGGCGGTGTCGTTGCGGGTCCAGCGGTCACCGCTGGAGAGGACCACGCGGACGGTGTTGGCGCCCTTGGCCTTGATGTGCGCGAGGGAACTGATCCGGTCCGGGAACCAGGTGTGGGCGTGGTTGACGCCACGCATCACGAAGTCGTTCCCGGACGCCTCCAGCAGCCGGCCGTTGTCGATGCGGAAGCCGGTGGGGGCGGCGTGCGCCGGTGTGCCGAGGGAGAGGAAGGAGAGCAGGAGGGCGAGGAGGGCGACGGCCACGGTGGCCACGCGTGGGGTGGGGGCGGTACGGGATCTCATGGCGGCTCCAGAGGTGGGGGGCGAATGGGATGGGGCCTGTTCCGGGTCTCGTCCGGTCCCGGGGAGGGAGCGGTGGGTGTGCTGCCGGGCCGGTCCTGACCCGTGCCGGGTGTCAGTTGGCGGAACTCTTCGCCGTGCACGTGACGGTCGCCGCCGGGGCGCCGGCCGTTGCCGGGGCGGTGGCGACGAAACCGAACGTGGCGCTCGCGCCGGGCGCCAGCGCCCCGTTCCACGCCGCGTTCGTGACCGTCGCCGTACCGTCCGCGGCCGTGGTGAGGGTGCCGTTCCAGACCTGGCCGATGCGCGCGCCGCCCGCCGGTACGACCGTCGCGGTCCAGCCCGAGGCGGCGGAGGCGGACGTGTTCGTCACGGTCACCTCACCCTGGTAGCCGCCCTGCCACGTGGAGACGGCTCGGAAGCGCGCGGTGCAGGCCGCGGGTTCACCCGGACCACCGGGGTTTTCCGGGACACCCGCGTCGAGGACGGCCTTGAGGGCCGGGAACCAGCGGGCGGCGATCTTGTCGTCACCGGAGGCGTTGGGGTGCACACCGTCGTTGGTGTCCGTGGCCGTGCTGAAACCCGTCCACTGGTCGACCACGGTGATCGGGGAGCGCTCGGTGCCGGTCGCCCGGGCCCAGTCGGGGATCCGCGCGTTGAAGTCGACGACGCGTTGCGCGCAGGCCGCGCAACTGGCCGGGTTCATGGGGATGAGCTGCGCGACGAGGATCCGCATGTCCGGATTCGAGGCCCTCATCTGCGTCACGAGCTTGGTGTAGGCGGCGAGGATGCGGTCGGGGGTGATGCTGCTCCAGACGTCGTTCGTGCCGAAATGCATGACAACGATGTCCGGGCGCGTGGCCGCGAGCCTGCCCGGCAGCAGGTTCTGGTCGGCCACGTTGGTCACCAGCTCGCCGCCGTGACCCTCGTTGTCGCCGTCGTGCGCCTGTCCGCAGCCCTGCGGCGGGAGGGTGCCGACGAAGTCGATGTCCGTGTATCCGCTGTTGTGCAGCCGGTTCCAGAGCACCGCCCGCCAGCAGCCCGGCGAGCCGGTGATCGAGTCGCCGAGCGGCATGACGCGGACGGGGTCGGCCGCCGCCGGTGCGGCAGTGGCGCGGGGCGCGAAGGTGATGCCGAGGGGGAGGAGCAGGGCGGCCAGGAGGCCGAGAACCGGGACGATCCGTAAGTGTGAGGACGAGCGGCGGGTTCTGCGCACGGTGATCCCTTCCCTGGATGAGGTGGGAGCGCTCCCATGCATCAAGCCATTGTTGTCATTGACGCGTCAAGGGGGGCGGGTACGCAACCAGGTCATTTCTTTCGGATCGCTCTCGCGCGCCTGCGATAGGTTGCCCGCCATGACTGGATTAGGACCTGTCGCCTGGCCACCTGCCCCGACAAAGACCGAACGGCTCGTGCTCCGCGAGTCAGAGGCCCGCGACCGGGCGGCGTTCATCGAACTGTTCGCCTCGCCGGAAGTGGGCACCTACCTCGGAGGCCCTCGGCCGCGTGCTGAGCTCGAACGCGCGGTGCCCGAGGTGCCTGGGAGGCGCCCCGGCCTGTTCGTGATCGATCTCGACGGAGCGATGATCGGCACGGTCACGCTCGACCGGCGTGACGCGGAACGCCCGGGTCGCGTCCGTCCGGAGGGCGGAGACGCCGAGCTCGGCTACATGTTCCTGCCTCAGGCGTGGGGACGCGGGTACGCCGCCGAGGCGTGCGCGGCGGCACTCGACTGGTTCGCCGACGCGCTTCCCGGTGAGCCGGTGGTGCTCTGCACCCAGACCGCCAACGACCGCTCGATGCGCCTCGCGGCGAGGCTGGGGTTCACCGAGGTGGAGCGGTTCGAGGAGTTCGGCGCCGAGCAGTGGTTCGGCGTGTGGTCCTCGGCCGCGTCGTCCGGTTGAGCCGGGCCCGGCACCCTCCGCCGGGCCCTGACGGGGAGTTCGGGCTTGGACTTTTGCCGTGCCATGAGGCATTCATGACCGGATGTCCAGAGAGCCGAGGTCATGATGGTCGGCGTCGGTAAGGCATGCCTTGGCTAACTCGCTTGCGCGGTGGCCGGGGCGGAGGGCCGGGAGGGCCGCAGCACATGTGGGACGACGCGTTTCCCAGCTTTCTGATCGGGCTGAGGGAGGGACTGGAAGCCGGTCTCATCGTCTCCGTGCTGGTCGCCACCCTCGTGCGGGCGGGCGCCAAGTCCCGTCTGCCGCAGGTGTGGACCGGCGTGCTGGCCGCGATCGCGCTCTCGATGAGTTTCGGCGCGGTCCTCACGTTCACCGCGGCGTCCCTGTCCACCGCCGCCCAGGAGGCCTTCGGGGGGACGCTGAGCATCGTGGCAGTCGCCTTCGTGACCGCGATGGTGTTCTGGATGCGCCGCTCGGCCCGCAGCCTGGCGGGCGAGATCAAGGAGAAGGTCACCGGGGCACTGACCAGTGGGCGCGGGCGTGCTGGTCCTCACCTTCCTTCCGTGGCGGTGGGGCGCGAGGGCCTGGA
>KE354068.1 GCA_000415505.1 Streptomyces afghaniensis 772 | reverse complement strand
CTGACCCTCACCCTCTCCACCCTCGGCCTGCCCATGGAGGGCGTGGGCCTGCTCCTCGCGATCGACCCGATCCTCGACATGATCCGCACCGCGACCAACGTCGCCGGTCAGGCCCTGATCCCGGTCCTGGTCTCCGCCCGCGAGAACCTGCTCGACCGCGAGGCCTACGCCACGGCCGACGGCTCCTCCCTGGACGAACCGCGCGAGGCACAGGCCGAGCAGGTCCCGGCCGCGGCCTGACGCAGACGACGCCCCCCGGCCGGCCCTCCTCCGGTTTCCCGGCCGGGGGCCGGCCGGGGGACCGTACGCTAAGCGGTATGGGTGCCGTGAAGACCAAGCGGATGCCGCGTGCGGTCCGTGAACAGCAGATGCTGGACGCCGCCGTGCAGATCTTCGGACAACGGGGGTACATGGCCGCGTCGATGGACGAGATAGCCGAACTCGCGGGCGTGTCCAAGCCGTTGGTCTACCTGTACCTGAACTCCAAGGAAGACCTCTTCACCGCCTGCATCCGCCGCGAGGCCAAGGCACTCGTCGAGGCCGTCCGGGCCGGTGTCCGGCCCGATCTGCCCGCCGACCGGCAACTCTGGGAAGGGCTCGGCGCGTTCTTCGAGCACACCGCGCGCAACCCGGACGCATGGGCGGTCCTGCACCTCCAGGCCCGTACGCACGGCGAGCCCTTCGCCTCCGAAGTCGCCGCGATGCGCGAGGAGATCGTCACGTTCGTGACGCAGCTGATCCTCGCCGCGGCACGCGAGGCCCACCGCGACCCCGACCTGCCGGAGCGGGAGGTCGCCGGCCTCGCCGAGGCACTGGTCGGCGCCGCCGAGTCGCTCGCCGCCTGGGCCAACGCCACCCCGGGCGTCACGGCCCGGCAGGCCGCGGCCACGATGATGAACTTCGCCTGGGCGGGGCTGGGCGACCTCATGGCGGGGCGGCCGTGGTCACCGCCGGAGGAGCAGGCGGGCACTCAGGTGGGGTAGACGTCGCCCGTCAGGTGGATCCGGTCCTCCCGGCCCCGCAGTTCGAACCGGCCGTCCTGTGCCCCGTACGTCACCGTCCCGGGCAGCAGGACCGGCGCCCGGAACTCCGCGCGTACGTGGCAGGAGGCCGGCGTGCCGTGTGCGGCGAGGCAGCGGGCGACGGTCCACATGCCGTGGGCGATGGCCCGGGGGAAGCCGAACAGGCGGGCCGTGAGCGGGTGGAGGTGGATCGGGTTGCGGTCGCCGGACGCCGCCGCGTACCGCCGTCCGACATCCTCGGCGAGCCGCCACTCGCCGACGGCAGGCAGCGGCTTCCGTACCTCCTCCCGGGGCATCCCGGTCCCCTCCCGGGGCATCCCGGTCCCCTCCCGGGACATCCCGGTCTCCTCCCGGGGCGCCTCGGCGGGCCGGCGCGTGCGGTGCCGGGCGAGGTAGGTGCTCCTCGACTCCCATACGACGTCCCCGTCCTCGCGCACCTCGGTGACGACCGTCGCCTCCGTGCCGCGCCGGTGGGGTGCCAACCCCTGGACGTACACCGTGAGTTCGTGCGCGCCGATGGCCGGCATCGCCCGGTGCCGGGTGATCGTGATCGACGTGTGGACGAGTCCCAGCAGCGGCAGCGGAAAGTCCCGGCCGCTCATCAGCCGCATGGCCAGGGGGAATCCCAGCACGTGCGGATAGGTCACAGGCAGCGCGTCCTCCCCGGTCGGGAACCCGCAGACCCGCTCGTACGCCGCCAGCCGCGCGAGGTCGACGCGCAGGCCGGGCAGGACGAGCCGGGTGCGCGGGAACTCCGCGTCGGGGGCCGGGCGTTTGAAGGGGGACAGCACAGCGCCGCGCGCGAGGAGCGGGGCGAGGGAGGGGGACCCGGTGAGGACGAGAGCGGCGTCGGCCATCACGCCCCCAGCAGGCTCTGGCCGCATACGCGTACGACCTGCCCGTTGACCGCGCCCGAGGCCGGGTGCGCGAACCAGGCGGTGGTCTCGGCGACGTCGACCGGAAGACCGCCCTGCGCGAGGGAGTTCATTCGACGGCCGGCCTCGCGGATGAACAGCGGGACGGCGGCCGTCATCTTCGTCTCGATGAAGCCCGGCGCGACCGCGTTGACCGTCACCCCGTGCTCGGCGAGCGCGCGCGGCGCGAGGGAGCGGACCAGGCCGACGATGCCCGCCTTGCTCGCCCCATAGTTGGTCTGGCCCGCGTTGCCGGCGATGCCCGCGATCGAGGCGGTCGCCACGATCCGGCCGCCCCGGTTCAGCGTCCCGGCCTTCAGCAGCGCGTCCGTCGTGCGCAGCACGCTCGCCAGGTTCACCTCCAGCACCGGGATCCAGCGCTCGGCGGGCATGTTCACCAGTCGCCGGTCCCGCGTGATGCCCGCGTTGTGGATCAGCAGGTCCAGGCCGTCCGGCAGGGCCTCGGCGATCCGCGCGCCCGCGTCGGCGGCCGTGATGTCGAGGAGCAGCGCGGTGCCGCCGAGCCGGTCGGCGACGCGCCGGGCGTCCTGCTCGGCCTGTGGCACATCCAGGACGACGACCCGGGCCCCGTCCCGGGCGAGCGTCTCGGCGACCGCCTCCCCGATGCCGCGCGCGGCACCGGTGACCAGGGCGGTGCGGCCGGTCAGGGGCCGGTCCCAGTCGAAGGGGGTGGAGGGTTCGTCGCCGGATCCGACCTCGATCACCTGCCCGCTCACGTACGCCGACTTGGGCGACAGCAGGAAACGGAGCGTGGACTCGGCGGCCGAGGCGTCCGTGAGCCGGACCAGGTTCACGGTCCTGCCCCGGCCGATCTCCTTGCCCAGGGAGCGCGTGAAACCCTCCAGGGCCTGCTGGGCGGCGGCCTGATGGTGGTCGGCGGGGTCGAGCGGCGCGCCGACCACGACTACGCGCCCGCTCGCGACGACCGACCGTACGACGGGGTGCAGGGCCGCGTGCACCTCGGCCAAGCCCTCGACGTCCCGCACCCCGCTCGCGTCCAGGACGACGGCCGCCGCCCGGTCGGAGCCGGCCGGGCCGATCCCCGTACGGGCGAGGACCGGCGCCAGGTCGAGGGCGGACCGGCCGGCGGTGAGGTGGCGCAGGCCTCCGTCCAGGGCGGGCCGCTCGGGGGACCAGCGGGCCAGCGCCGCCGGCTGGGGCAGACCGAGCCGACGGGTGAGGAATCGGCCGGGCGCGGTGGCGGTGAAGCTCAGATAGCGGTCGGCCATGGCGACTCCCAGCTCGGATGACTGCTCGCAATTGCTTACTCTGGAGTAAGGTTACCGTAGGTAAGGCTACGTCACAGGCGAGGAGCGGGTCGAGATGAGCCCCCAGAAGATGTCGGTGCGGCGTGTGGCGGTCGTCGGCGGAGCGCGCATCCCGTTCGCCCGCACCGACGGCCCGTACGCCACCGCCTCCAACCAGCAGATGCTCACCGCCGCTCTCGACGGCCTGGTGGAGCGGTACGGGCTCCAGGAGCCGGGCGCGGTCGGCGAGTTCGTGGCCGGCGCGGTCCTCAAGCACAGCCGCGACTTCAACCTGGCCCGCGAGACCGTCCTCGGCTCGCGTCTGCACCCCACCACCCCGGCCTACGACATCCAGCAGGCCTGCGGCACCGGACTCCAGGCCGTCATCGCCGCCGCGAACAAGATCGCACTCGGCCAGACCGAGTCGGCGGTCGCGGGCGGCGCCGACACGGCCAGCGACGCGCCCCTGGGTGTCAACGACCGCCTGCGCCGCATCCTGCTGGAGGCACGCCGGGCGACGTCGCTGGGCGGGCGCGTGAAGGCCCTGGCGAAGGTGCGCCCGGGGCACCTCGTCCCCGACATCCCGCGCAACGCCGAGCCGCGCACCGGCCTGTCCATGGGCGAACACGCCGCCGTCACCGCCCGCGCCTGGGGCATCGGACGCGAGGCGCAGGACGAACTGGCGGCGGCCAGTCACCAGCGGCTGGCGGCGGCGTACGAACGCGGCTTCTTCCAGGACCTGGTGGTCCCCTTCCGGGGTCTGGCCCGAGACCAGAACCTGCGCCCCGGCTCGACCGTGGAGAAACTCGCCTCCCTCAAGCCGGTGTTCGGCCTCGACCACCCCGAACCGACCATGACGGCCGGCAACTCGACCCCGCTGACCGACGGGGCGGCGACCGTTCTGCTGGCGAGCGAGGAGTGGGCGAGGGAACGCGGCCTGGAGCCGCTGGCGTATCTCACCGCCTACGAGACGGCGGCCGTCGACTTCGTCGGCGGAGACGTCGCGGGCGGCGAGGACGGGCTGCTCATGGCGCCCGCGTACGCCGTGCCGCGCATGCTGGAGCGGGCCGGGCTCGGCCTGGCCGACTTCGACCTGGTGGAGATCCACGAGGCCTTCGCCTCCCAGGTGCTGGCGACGCTCGCGGCCTGGGAGAAGCGGGGCCTGGGCTCGGTGGACCGCGCCCGGCTGAACGTCGCGGGCTCGTCCCTCGCCACCGGCCATCCCTTCGCCGCCACCGGCGCCCGGATCGTGGCGACCCTGGCCAAACTGCTCGCCGAACGGGACGCGCCCGCCCGCGGGTTGATCTCCGTCTGCGCGGCGGGCGGGCAGGGCGTGACGGCGATCCTGGAGCGGGCCTGAGGGCGACGGCGTACCGAACATGAAGGCCCCTCACGTAACCCCCGAGAATGCACAGGCCTGGCTCCGGACCATCCCCGAACCCGCACAAACCCGCCACGTGAGGCCCGTACGATCCCGTTCCTACCGTCAGTAACCCCTTTCTGGGGGTTCAGCCGGTTGAGCGCCTCGGCGTGCGAGGCACGTACTCATGCAGCAAGCAGTTCCTTCGCTGCGCGCCCCAGGAGCCGCCCGTGTCCACTGCCCATCCCTCCTCCGCCTACGGCGACATCTACGGCGGACCGGTCCTGGTCGAACCCGAGACGCGGCGGCTGGACGGGGCCGTGCGGGAGGCGTCCGTACCGCCGCTGGCGCCGCCGTGGACCCACGGGTCCCTCGCCGACCTGCCGTTCGACAACGCGAGCGCGGACCCGGACGCCGTGGCGCTCAGCCGCAAGGACGCCGACGGGCGCTGGAACGACGTCACGGCGGCCCGGTTCGCCGGCCAGGTGCTGGCCGTGGCGAAAGGGCTGATCGCCGAAGGACTGGTGCCCGGCGACCGGATCGCCGTGATGGCCCGCACGATCTACGAGTGGACCGTCCTGGACTTCGCGGCCTGGGCGGCCGGTCTGGTCACCGTGCCCATCTATCCCACGTCCTCCGTCTTCCAGGCCCGCTGGATCCTCCAGGACTCCGGCGCGGTCGCCCTGGTCACCGAGTTCGCCGGGCAGGCCGCAGCCCTCGGCCCGGAACGCGAACGCCTGCCCGACCTGCGGCACATGTGGGTCGTGGAGAAGGGCCACATCGAGCGGCTGGCCGAAGCCGGCGCGCATCTCAGCGACCAGGAGGTCGAGGTGCGGCGCGGCATGCTGGGACCCGACACCCTCGCCACCCTCGTCTACACCTCGGGCACCACGGGCCGCCCCAAGGGCTGCGCGCTCACCCACGGCAACTTCTTCGCCGAGGTCGACAACGCGATCGAGCTGCTCTACCCCGTCTTCAGGGCCAAGACCAGCGAAGAGGCCTCGGTCCTGCTGTTCCTGCCCATGTCCCACGTCTTCGGGCGCATGGTGGCGATCGCCTGCGTCCGCGCCCGCGTACGGCTGGGCCACGCCCCGAGCATCAAGGCGGAAAACCTGCTCCCGGACCTGGCGAGCTTCCGGCCGACCTGTCTGCTCGCCATCCCGTACATGCTGGAGAAGGTCTTCAACGCGGCCCGCGCCAAGGCCGAGGCGGGCGGCCGGGTGACGTCGTTCGACCGCGCGGTGGCGGTGGCGCGGCGTTACGGCGAGGCGATGGAGGCCCAGCAGACGGGCACCGGCCCCGGCCCCTCCCACGCCCTCAGGGCCGCCCGGGTCTTCTACGACCCCCTGGTCTACCGCCGCATCCGCAACGCCATGGGCGGCAGGGTCCGCTACGCCATCTGCGGCGGCTCACCGCTGGGCCGCCGCCTCGCCGCGTTCTACGCCGGAGCCGGCATCGAGATCTTCGAGGGCTACGGCCTGACGGAGACCACGGGCGCGTCGACCGTCACCCCGCCCCTGAAACCCCGCCTGGGCACGGTCGGCTGGCCGCTGCCCGGCACCCGCGTCCGGATCGCCGCCGACGGCGAGATCCTCCTCGCCGGTGACCACGTCCTGCGCGGCTACTGGGACCCCCAGGCCGGTGGCGTCGTACCCGCCGCCCCCGACGGCTGGCTCGCCACGGGCGACATCGGCGAACTGGACGACGAGGGCTATCTGACGATCACCGGCCGCAAGAAGGAGCTGCTGATCACCGCGGGCGGCAAGAGCGTCGCCCCGGCGCCCCTGGAGAACTGGCTGCGCTCCCACCCGCTGATCTCCCAGTGCATGGTCGTGGGCGACGGCCGCCCCTTCGTCTCGGCCCTGATCACCCTGGACCCGGACGGCATCACCCACTGGCGCCAGATGAACGGCAAACATCCCGTACCGCCCAAGCTCCTCGTCGACGACGAGGAGCTCCGCGCCGTCCTCCAGCGCGCCGTCGACGAGGCCAACAAGATGGTCTCCCGCCCCGAGTCCATCCGCCGCTTCGCGATCCTCCCCGAGGACTTCTCCGAGGAGGCGGGCCATCTGACCCCGTCGATGAAGCTCCGCCGCGAGGCGGTGATGCGCGCCTTCGCGGCAGAAGTAGAGGGTCTGTACACGCGGTGAGGCACCTTTGCGATCTCTTCACACGGGGTTCTTGACGTCGCAAGGCGTCTGCCCTTTGGCTTTCAGCCACCGCGTCACGATGCTCCCCCCATCGGAAGGCTCCACCAGTGAAAGCGCGTAACACCCGTCGGTCCGCTGTGCGTCCCCTCTCCATAGCCCTGGCGGTCTCCACAGCGGCCCTGTCCCTCACCGCCTGCGGCGACAGCGGGAGCGACGACTCCGCGGGCGTGAAGAAGGGCAACGACATCACGGTGGGCCTGCTGCTGCCCGACCGGGACACGGCACGCTTCGAGAAGTTCGACTACCCCCTGATCAAGAAGGAGGTCGCCTCCCTCACCGAGAACCAGGGCAAGGTCAAGTACGCCAACGCCGAGGCGAGCGTGTCCAGACAGAGCGAGCAGTTCCAGAAGATGATCGACGACAAGGTCGACGTCATCCTGGTGGACGCGCTGAACTCCAAGACCATCGCCTCGGATGTGCAGAAGGCCAAGGACGCCGGCATCCCGGTCATCGCCTACGACCGGCTCGCCGAGGGCCCGATCGACGCCTACGTCTCCCACGACAACGAACTCGTCGGGCAGGTGCAGGGCCGCGCCATCGTCGGGGAGCTCGGTGACAAGGCCCAGAAGAGCAAGGTCGTCATGATGAACGGCGACCCCGCCGACCCGAACACGGCACGGTTCAAGGACGGCGCGCTCAGCGAGCTCCAGGGGCAGGTGGACATCGTCCAGCAGTACGACACCAAGGAGTGGAAGCCCTCGATCGCCAAGGCCAACATGAAGAAGGCGATCCAGGCCGTCGGGCTGGACGACATCGCCGCCGTCTACTCCGCCAACGACGGCATGGCGGGCGCGGTCATCGAGGCGCTGAAGGAGGCGGGTGCCACGAAGATCCCGCCGGTGACCGGGCAGGACGCCAACCTGGACGCGGTGCAGCGGATCGTGTCGGGGGAGCAGTACATGACCGTGTACAAGTCGTTCCTGCTGGAGGCGACGAACGCCGCGAAGATCGCCGTGGCCAAGGTCCAGGGGCGCTCGATCGAGTTCGCCGCGCTGACCCGGGAGACGGTGGACAGCCCCACGCAGAAGGACATCCCGGCGATGCTGGTGCCGGTGGTCGCGCTCACCAAGGACAACATCAAGGAGACGGTGATCACGGACGGGGTCTACACCGTCAAGGACATCTGCACGGCTGAGTACAAGGCGGACTGCGCGGCGATCGGCCTCGACTAGGTCGCCCCCAGAGTATTGGAACCTTCAGTTCAAAACTGTTAGCGTGCTGCCATGGCCCGGCCGAGGATGTTCGACGAGGAGCGGGCCCTGGACGCGGCGGTGCACGTGTTCTGGGAGCGTGGCTACGAGGCCACCTCCACTCAGGACCTGTGCGACGCCACCGGTCTGGGGCGCAGCAGCATCTACAACACCTTCCAGAGCAAGCACGCGCTGTTCGAGAGGGCCCTCGCCCGCTACCTGGACGCGATGACCGTGACGCAGACGGCCGTCCTGGACGACGTGGAGCGGCCGGCCGCCGACCGGGTGCGCGCACTGCTCGCCCTCGTGGTCGAGGGTGAGGCGGAGTGCCGCAAGGGCTCCGGGCGCGCCCTCGGCTGCCTGGGGGTCAACACCGTCGTGGAGCTGGCCGGGCGCGACCCCGCGGCGGCCGCGCTGCTGGAGCGCGACACCGTCCGGCGCCTGGCCGTCTACCGGGCCGTGATGGAGGCCGGCCGGCGTGACGGCAGTATCACCTCCTCGCGCGATGCGGAGGCGCTGGCCCGTTTCCTCAACGCGACGGTCGCCGGTCTGCGCGTCTCCAGTCAGGGCGGCGCGGGCCGGGCCGAGTTGGAGGCGATCGCCGAGACCGCGATGGACGCGCTGACTCCCTGAGCCCGGCGCCTCAGCGGCCCTCGGGCTTTCACGTGCTTACATTTTGAACTGACCGATACAAAACAAGCAGCCGAAGACAAGGAGCCTCATCGTGCCCCGTGCCGTATACATCCTGGCGCTCGGCATCTTCGCCATGGTGACCAGCGAGTTCGTGGTCGCCGGGCTGATGCCCCAGATGGCGGAGGGCCTGCACGTCACCGTCCCGCAGATCGGGTACCTGATCACCGCCTTCGCCGTGGCCATGGCGGCCGGCGGCCCGTTCCTGACCATGGCGGTGGCCAAACTCCCCCCACGTACGGCGCTGATGACGCTGTTCGCCGTCTTCCTCGCGGGCAACGTCCTGGCCGCGACCGCACCCGGCTACGCGGTGATGACAACCGCCCGCGTCATCACCGGCGTGGCCTCCCAGGCCTTCTTCGGTGTCGCCGTCTCGCTGTGCGTCCAGCTCACCCGCCCGGAGGTGCGCGGCCGGGCGATCGCGGTCGTCATGAACGGGCTGATGCTCGGCACGCTGCTCGGACTGCCGCTGTCCACCCTGGTCGGTGAGCGGTTCGGCTGGCGCGCGGCGTTCTGGGCGATCACGGCACTGGCACTCGTCGCCGCGGCCGTGACCCGCGCCGGGATACCCCCTCTGGAGCGGACGGGAAGCGGCGGCTCACTCCGCGAGGAACTCGGCGTCTTCCGCACCCCGAAGCTCTGGCTGGCCCTCTCCACCAGCACGCTGATCATCGGCGCGACGTTCTCTGCCTTCAGCTACTTCAACCCCATCCTCACCGAGGTCACCGGCTTCTCCACCGGCACCGTCCCCGCCCTTCTGATCGCCTACGGCGCCACCACCGTCCTCGGCAACACCGTCGTCGGCCGCCTCGCCGACCGCCGGACCGTGCCCGTCCTCGCCGTCGGCCTCCTGCTCAACGCGCTGTTCCTCACCGGGTTCGCACTCCTCGCCGACATGCCCGCACCCGCCGTCGTCTGCATGCTGGGCATCGGGCTGGTCGGCGTCACCATGAACCCGGCGATGGTCACCCGCGTCCAGCGGACCGGCAACGCCGGCCCACTGGTCAACACCGTCCACACCTCCTTCATCACCCTCGGTGTCATCCTCGGCTCCTCGCTCGGTGCCGTCGCGATCGAAACGTGGGGCCTGCGGGCCACCCTCTGGCTCGGTGCCGGTATGGCCGTCCTCGGGCTGACGACCCTGCTGCCCGAGCTCACCCGCGGGCGGCCAGGGACGCCCGCGGAGCCGACTCGCCCCGCCCGACGTCCGGCCCCCGCAGGCTCCGCGTCCCGGGAGCGGGTCTGAACTCGCCTTGCCTGCACGGCTCTTGACTTCGCAAGGCTCTCGCGCGACATTCCCCACCCCTTCGCGTTCCTCTTCGGGCTGGAGTGGCCATGACCATGAGCACGAACTCCGTCGGGACTCCCGGGGCCCCGTCCCGAAGACGAGTGCTGGCCGGTGCCGCGGGTGCCGGCCTCGCGGTCGCCGCAGGAGTGCAACAGGGCGCCCACGCCGCCGACTTACCTCCGCTCGGCACCTACGACGTCGTCGTCATCGGCTCCGGCGCCGCCGGGATGACCGCCGCGCTGACCGCCGCCGGGCAGGGCCTGAGCTGCGTCGTCGTGGAGAAGGCCCCGGCCTTCGGCGGCTCGACCGCCCGCTCCGGTGCCGGGATCTGGATCCCGAACAACCCGGTGATCCTCGCGGCCGGCGTCCCCGACACCCCGGCCAAGGCCGCCGCCTACCTCGCCGCCGTTGTCGGCCCGGAGGTCCCCGCCGACCGGCAGCGAGCCTTCCTCACCCACGGCCCGGCGACGATCTCCTACGTCATGGCCCACAGCCCCCTGCGCTTCCGCTGGATGGAGGGCTACAGCGACTACTACCCCGAGCTGCCCGGCGGCTTGCCGAACGGCCGTTCCATCGAGCCCGACCAGCTCGACGGCAAGCTCCTCGGGGCCGAACTGGCCCGGCTGAACCCGCCGTACATGGACGTCCCCGCCGGGATGGTGGTCTTCAGCGCCGACTACAAGTGGCTGGCCCTGGCCGCCGTGAACGCCCGGGGCGCCGCCGTCGCCGCCCAGTGCCTGGCCCGTGGCACGAAGGCCGCGGCGCTCGGCCAGAAGCCCCTGACGATGGGCCAGGCCCTGGCGGCGGGCCTGCGAGCCGGACTGCGATCCGCAGGCGTACCGGTATGGCTGAACACGCCCCTGAGCGACCTGCACGTCGAGAACGGCAGGGTCACCGGCGCGGTCGTCACCCGCGACGGCAGTCCGGGGCTGGTCCGCGCCCGCCGGGGCGTGATCGTCGGCTCCGGCGGCTTCGAGCACAACGCGGCGATGCGCGACCGCTACCAGCGCCCGCCCATCGGCACGGACTGGACGGTCGGCGCCAAGGAGAACACCGGCGACGGCATCCGGGCGGGGGAGCGGCTCGGCGCGGCGCTCGACCTGATGGACGACGCGTGGTGGGGCCCGGCGATCCCGGTCCCGGGCCAGCCGTACTTCTGCCTCGCCGAACGCACCCTCCCCGGCGGGCTGCTGGTGAACGGATCGGGCAGGCGCTTCGTCAACGAGGCCGCGCCCTACAGCGACGTCGTCCACACCATGTACGACGTCCACGACACCGACCCGGCCATCCCGTCCTGGCTGATCGTCGACCAGAACTACCGCAACCGGTACCTCTTCAAGGACGTCCTGCCGGCCCTGCCCCTCCCCGACGCCTGGTACGACTCGGGCGCCGCGCACAAAGCCTGGACCCTGGACGCCCTGGCCGCGTCGATCGGCGTTCCGGCGGCGGCCCTGCGCACGACCGTCGACCGCTTCAACGCGCAGGCACGGCGGGGCGAGGACCCCGACTTCCACCGCGGCGACAGCGCCTACGACCACTACTACACCGACCCGTCGGTCCTCCCGAACCCCTGCCTGGCGCCCCTCCGGCTGCCGCCCTACCACGCCTTCCGCATCGTCCCCGGCGACCTCGGCACGAAGGGTGGCATGCGGACGGACGCCCGAGCCCGCGTCCTGCGCCCCGACGGCTCGGTGATCCCGGGCCTGTACGCGGCGGGCAACGCCAGCGCGGCGGTGATGGGCCACAGTTACGCGGGCGCGGGCTCGACGATCGGGCCGGCGATGACGTTCGGGTACATCGCGGCGAGGGATGTCGCGGGGGTGTTGTAGGGGGTGTCGCGGGGGTGCCGTTGGGGGCGGGTCCTCCTAGGACACCGGCTCGGGGGGCTTGCGGGCGACCAGGCACGCCTGGCGGACCGGCTCCCCGAGTTCCTCGTCGGGCTCCCGGACGGTCCGCGAGCGCAGGACGAAACCGGCGGCTTCCAGCAGGGCGGCGATCTGCTCCGGCTGCCGCCGCCGGAAGGTCAGGGCAACCCGGTGCCCGAAGGCCTCCTCGTAGCGGCGGGGCTCCTCACCGGCCTGGAAGCCGAGGAGCAGGTGCCCTCCGGGCCGCAGGACCCGGCGGAACTCGGCGAAGACGGCCGGCAGCCGGTCGAGCGGGGTGTGGATGGTCGAGTACCAGGACACGACGCCGTCGAGCGAGCCGTCGGGCAGGTCCAGCTCCAGCATCGAGCCCTGCTCGAACCGCAGGCCGGGATGCTCGCGCCGGGCGATCGCGAGCATCGACTCCGACAGGTCCAGCCCGAACACGGACAGCCCCCGTGACGCCAGGTACGCGGTCACCCGCCCCGGCCCACACCCGAGATCGGCGACCTCGCCCCCCTCACCCACGAGTTCCGCGAATCCGTACAGCACCCCGCGGTCCAACGGTGTCCCCACGAGCGGCTCGCTGAAGTGGACGGCGTAGTCCTCCGCCACGGCGTCGTAGAAGGCCCGGGTCTCGGTCAGGAAGTCGACTTCGGTCATGGCCCGACCCTATTGCGGGCGTCTGACATCGCGGGGCGCTCCTGCGGCGTCCCGCCGCCCTCACACGGCCGCCGTACAGCGACCTGCCGCCGCGGTCCGGTCAGGGCAGGGCTGTCGTCACGGGTTTCGCCTCGGGCCCGGGTGGTGGTGGCGGGGGCTGGTGCACCGCCCGGGCCGGTCAGCGGGGGCGGCCGGCTCGGCCGGAGCCCGCCACCGCGCCGGGGTGGTCATGGCGGGGCGGTCGTCACGGGCTCGTCCACCGTCTGGGTACGTGATCGCGGGGTGCTCCGGGACCAGCCCGGCCTGCCCGTCACCCTCGACGCTTGTCACGACCAGCGTCCGCCGTCCGGCGTGCTTGTCATGGCCAGCGTCCGCCGTCGGTGTGTCCGTCGTGGCCGGTGGTTGTCGTCGTCCGGCGTGTCCGTCAGGGGCGGCGTCCGTCGTCGTCCGGCGTGTCCGTCAGGGGGCGGCGTCCGTCGTCGTCCGGCGTGTCCCTCAGGGGGCGGCGTCCGTCGTCGTCCGGCGTGTCCGTCAGGGGCGGCGTCCGTCGTCGTCTGGCGTGTCCGTCAGGGGTCGGCGTCCGTCGTCGTCTGGCGTGTCCGTCAGGGGTCGGCGTCCGTCGTCGTCCGGCGTGTCCGTCATGGCCAGTGCTCGTCGCCGCCCGCGCCGACACCGCCAGTGCTCGTCGCCGCCACCGTGCCCATCACGGCCAGTGCTCGCCGCCGTCGGCGTGCCCGACACCGCCCGCATACCGGTCATGGCCGGTGGTCGTCGGCGTGCCCGACACGGCCACGTGCTCGTCGCGACCACCGTGCCCGTCACGGCCGGCGCCCCTCGCGGCGCGGGCCTCGGCGGCGCTGCGGTCGGCGCGGGGCGGACCCGGGCACGGGACGGGCCCGGCGTGCGGACGAGCTGGGCAGGCGATCTGCGTCCTACCGCGTAGGTCCGTCTCCCCGGTCCTCGTCCGCCTGCCGTGCCCCGAGCCCGGCCCCCGCGCCGATCGCCGTGCCCAAGCCCATGCCCAGAGCCAGGCCCAGACCGATGTTGTCGAAGACGGTCAGGCCGAGGGCGAGTCCTGCTGCCGTGCCGAGGGACAGGCCGAGGGACAGGCCAAAGGCCAGGCGTTTGTCGGCGGGGGTGCCGCTGTCTCCCCCCTCGTGCTGCGGGTCTGTCTGCATCCGGCCATTCTCTCAGGGGCCACGAGGAGCAGGGGCCACGTGGAGAATTCGCCGGAAATTCACCGGGGGGTAAGGGACAAAAGGCAGGAGCCCCGCCGCCTGACGGCGCGGGGCTCCTTGGGTACTACTGATCAGACCGGCGTGACGTTCTCAGCCTGCGGACCCTTCGGGCCCTGCGTGACGTCGAAAGACACCTGCTGGTTCTCCTCGAGAGAGCGGAAGCCGCTCGCGTTGATCGCGGAGTAGTGGACGAAGACGTCGGGGCCGCCGCCCTCCTGGGCGATGAAACCAAAGCCCTTTTCGGCGTTGAACCACTTCACGGTTCCGGTAGCCATAAGCCCTCCTTGGGCTCAAAAGGGTTGCCCTGCTCCAGAACCAGCAAGTGTGAAGATGAATTCTGCACAACTGCATACGTCTGAGAATGACGAGAGCCCGCGGTCACATGCTCCGCAGGCTCTGTACTGCAAGGGAAACCAAACTGCAACTTGCGACGAGCCTAGCACGCAGGCCCCGGAATGCAATAGGGGTCAAGATCACGTCACCCGAATGTTTGAACCCGCACCGCCGACTGGCGGTGCAGGCGCCGACCGCCCGTCCCGGGCCCACGGCGGGGCCGGGCGCTACCCCCTACGCCAAGAGGGCTAGCCTCACGATGTGGACAATCCTCGCACCCGGCCGCGCGTCGGCCACATCCAGTTCCTGAACTGCCTGCCCCTGTACTGGGGGCTCGCCAGAACGGGCACGCTCCTCGACTTCGAGCTCACCAAGGACACCCCGGAGAAGCTCAGCGAGAAGCTGGTGCAGGGCGATCTCGACATCGGTCCGATCACCCTGGTCGAGTTCCTCAAGAACGCCGACGACCTCGTCGCCTTCCCCGACATCGCCGTCGGCTGCGACGGCCCGGTCATGTCCTGCGTGATCGTCTCGCAGGTCCCGCTGGACCGCCTGGACGGCGCCCGCGTCGCGCTCGGCTCGACCTCCCGCACCTCCGTCCGCCTCGCCCAGCTGCTCCTCGCCGAGCGCTACGGCGTACAGCCGGACTACTACACCTGCCCGCCCGACCTCAGCCTGATGATGCAGGAGGCCGAGGCCGCCGTCCTCATCGGCGACGCGGCGCTGCGCGCCAACATGGTCGACGGGCCCCGCTTCGGCCTGGACGTGCACGACCTCGGCGCGCTGTGGAAGGAGTGGACGGGCCTGCCGTTCGTCTTCGCGGTCTGGGCGGCGCGCCGCGACTACGCGGAGCGCGAGCCGGTCATCACACGCAAGGTGCACGAGGCCTTCCTCGAGTCCCGCAACCTCTCCCTGGAGGAGGTCGGCAAGGTCGCCGAGCAGGCCGCCCGCTGGGAGGCCTTCGACGAGGAGACCCTCGCCCGCTACTTCACGACGCTCGACTTCCGCTTCGGCGGCCCGCAGCTGGAGGCGGTCGCCGAGTTCGCCCGCCGGGTCGGCCCGACGACCGGCTTCCCCGCGGACGTGAAGGTGGACCTGCTCCACCCCTGAGCGGGCACGCGCTCCCGCACTACGCTGCTGGGACGTGCGCGCGTACGGGGGCCGGCGAGGGCCTGCGGGCGCCTACGGGGGAGGGGTGACGCCATGCGGCCGCTCGAAGTCGACGAACCCACCGTCGTGGGACCCTACCGGCTGCTCGGCCGGCTGGGCTCCGGCGGCATGGGCCGGGTCTATCTGGGCCGCAGCGCCGGCGGCCGTACGGTCGCGGTGAAGATCGTCCATCCGCACTTCGCGCTCGACGAGGAGTTCCGGGCCCGCTTCCGCCGCGAGGTCGAGGCCGCGCGCCGGGTGGGCGGCGCGTGGACGGCGCCCGTCCTGGACGCGGACCCGGACGCGCGCGTGCCGTGGGTGGCGACGGCGTACGCGGCGGGCCCTTCACTGTCGGCCGCGGTCGGCGAGGGCGGCGCGCTGCCGGCCCACACCGTACGGGTGCTGGGGGCGGGGCTGGCCGAGGCGCTGGCGGCGGTGCACGAGCTGGGCCTGGTGCACCGGGACGTGAAGCCGTCGAACGTCCTGCTCACGCTCGACGGCCCGCTGCTGATCGACTTCGGCATCGCGCGGGCCACGGACGGTACGGCGTCCCTGACGTCCACGGGCGTGTCGATCGGCTCGCCCGGCTACATGTCGCCCGAGCAGATCCTCGGCAAGGGCGTCACGGGCGCGGCGGACGTCTTCTCACTCGGCGCGGTCCTGGCCTACGCGGCGACCGGCGAACCGCCCTTCCCCGGGGACTCCTCGGCGGCCCTGCTCTACAAGGTCGTCCACGAGCAGCCGGAACTGGGCGGGCTGGACGGACAGTTGCGGGAGCTCACGGCGGCCTGCCTGACGAAGGACCCGGGCGCGCGGCCCGCCCCCGCCGAGGTGGCCCGGCGGCTGGCGCCCGAGGGCGCGGCCCGGCTGGTGGCGGGCGGGTGGCTGCCGGGGGCGCTGGTGGAGCAGGTGAGCCGGAGCGCCGTGCGGCTGCTGAACCTGGAGGCGACGGGGCCGGGGACCGGAGGCGGGGCCGGGGGCCCTTCGGGGCCGGTCGGTTTCAGCAGCCCGTCCGTGGCCCCGCCGGAGACAGTGACGCCGCTGGAGACAGTGACGCCGGCGGAGGCAGGTGCGCCGACGGAGGCAGGTACGCCCGGTGCATTCGGACCGCCGCCGGTGATGCCCACGCCGCCCGCCCCCTCCACCGCCGTACCGGCCGCCGTACCCGCACCCCGGGACGCCGGTCCGCACGACGACACCGCCGCCCCGTCGCCCACCGGCCGGCGCCCCGGCAGGGTGTCCCTCTCCGTGGCGGCGACGTCCACGCCGGAGGGCGGCGGGCGGGTGCGGAGGCTGAGCTGCACCGTGGCACTGGCGGTCGCCGGGGCGATGGCGGCCGTGACGATCGGCTCGGTGTTCGTCTTCGACCTGCTGCCGGGCCGGGGCGGCCAGGACGACGCGGACTCGGGCAGTGGGTCCGACTCGCCCCCGGCGGCGACCGCGAGCTCCGCCCCCTCCGCCGACGCGGTGCCCGCCGCGTACCTCGGCACCTGGGAGGGCCAGGGCGTCGCCCTCGACGGCAGACTGCCCCTCGGCACATTCCGCATCACGATCGAACGGGCCGCCGTCGGCGAAGAGTTGGGCAGACTCCGCCAGACCGACCAGATCGGCGGCGTCTGCGTCGACGTACTGACCCTGAAGCAGGTGACGAAGAAGGAGCTCGTCGCGACGTCGGTCGGCGCGAAGACCAACCACAGCGGCTGCAACCCGGCCCCCACGACGGTGCGCTTCACGCCGGTGGGCGACGATCTCCAGTACCGGTCGGAGAGCGAGGACTCGGGTCGTCCTCAGGCTCGGATGTCGAAGGTGCGGTAGCGCACCGAACCTGCCCGGCCGTACGGCGGGGCAGGTTCGAAGCGGAACAGCAGCCTCAGCAGGAGGCCGACGCCTCACCCCGGGACGACGACCGTACGCAGCTCCCCGTCGCCGAGGTGCAGCATGCCCTTGCCGGGGGCGACCTGGCCGCCGACCATGCTGCGGGACAGACGGACGCCGATGAGGTCGCCGCTGGAGGACTCCTGAGGGGAGAGGAGGATGCCGCGGCGGGCCTTCTTCGCGTCGACCTGCCAGCCGGAGAAGCCGCTGCACACGTCCTCCTCGTCACCGGCGATGACGAGGGCGAGGCCGCGTTCGGCACCGCGTGAGACGAGCTTCTTCAGCTGGCTCTCGGCGTCGCAGTCCTCCAGGATCTCGCCGTCGTCGATGAGCACCGCGATCGGCTCCTCCAGGGACGCCTGGTCGACGAGCTCCTCGAACTCGTCCTCGTCAATGTCGTCGCCGGTGAAGACCTTCAGGACGCCTTCCGTGCCGTCGAGCCCGCGCAACGGCGACTGGCGCGGGGCCGCGACGACCAGGCGCGTGCCCTGGGCCAGGAAGGAGTGCGCAAAGTTCAGCAGGACCGTCGAGCGGCCCGACTTGGCCGGGCCCGCGACGACGAACGCCGGTACGCCCTGGGCCAGATCGGGGCCGAAGCCGATGATCTCGTCGCCGCCGATGCCGACCAGACCCCACAGGCGCGAGCGGGACGCGTCCGGGTCGCGCAGCTCCCAGGCCTCCGGGAAGGAGATGCGGCTGGGCAGGCTGTCGACCCGGAACGGGCGGCGCGAGCGCGGCACTTCGGCGTCGCGGGCCGTGGCAGCCTCGCCGATCGCCGCCAGCGCCGCGGCCTGGCCCTGTCCGCTGGTGTCCTCGGCCAGCAGCGCGAACTGCGTCTCCGTACCGAACTCGTTGCGGAACGCCCGGCCCGGCGGAATCTCCTCCGGCACCTTGCGGACCGGGATGCCGAGCGCCGAGAAGTCGCTGCGGTCGGCCAGCCGCAGACCGTACTTGTCCTCGGTGAGGGTCGCGATACGGCCCACCAGCAGGGTCCGGTCACCCGTCAGGACCAGGTGGATGCCGACGCTCGCGCCCTCGCGCATCATCGTCTGCAACTCGTCGGTGAGCGAACCGTGGTCGATCTCGCCGAGCGTGGGCACCCAGCCCTCCCAGCGGTCCAGCAGCACCACGATGTGCGGCAGCCGCTCGTCCTCGTCGACCGAGGCCCGCTGCTCGCCGATGTCCGCGAAGCCCTTGTCCGACAGCAGGTCCTGGCGGCGGCCCATCTCGCCCTTGAGCCGGTTGACGAGCCGCACGACCCGCTCGGTCTGGTTACGGCCGACGACCGCGCCGCAGTGCGGCAGCCGGGTCAGCGCGTTGAGCGCGCCGTTGCCGCAGTCGATGCCGTAGAGGTGCACGTCGGCGACGGAGTGGGTGCGGGCGATGGAGCCCGCGAGGGTGCGCAGCACCTGGGAGCGGCCACTGCGCGGGGCACCGCCGATCATCAGGTGGCCGAAGGAGGAGAAGTCCACGACGACCGGGCGGCGGGACTGGCTGGAGGGCAGGTCCTCGATGCCGTACGGGGCCGGCGGCAGCTTGCCGGGGCCGCCCGCGAACGCCGGGACCTCGATCTCGTCCAACAGCAGCGTCTCGTCGAGGGCGGGCAGCCACGGGCTGTGCTGGGGCGGGATGCCGAGCGACCGGTTGGCATCCCGGATGGTGTCGACGAGGACCTTCAGGTCGGTGATCTCCTCGTCCTCACGGGCCTCGGTCTTCGGTTTGACCAGCGCCGCCCGGCCCAGATCCTCCCAGGTCAGCGGCCCACCCAGGGCATCAGCACGGCAGGGTCGGCGGCACCGGGCCGACGGCCACCCACGCGCCCGGACTGGAACGGCACCAGGGAGGCGTGCCCGAGCCGGGCGTACGCACGACCCGGGGTGTTCTTGGAGATGTGCCCGGCCTCGGGCGAGTCGATGACGTCGGTCGACTCGCCGCCGTCCGTCACACGCAGCGCGATACGGAGGTTGGTGTTGGCACGGATCTCGGGAGACACGACACCGGACGGCCGCTGCGTCGCCAGCAGCAGGTGAATGCCGAGGGAACGGCCACGCTGGGCGATGTTCACGAGCCCCGTGACGAAGTCCGGCAGGTCGCGCACCATCGAGGCGAACTCGTCGATGACGATGAGCAGCCGCGGCACCGGCTGGTGCGACGGGTCCCGGCGCACCAGGTCCTGGTAGTCCTCGATGTCCTTGGCGTCGGCGGCGGCCAGGATGTGCTCGCGCCGGTGCAGCTCGGCACCCAGCGACTCCAGGGCCCGCTCCACAAGGTGGGCGTCGAGGTCGGTCACCATGCCGACGGTGTGCGGCAGATGCACACAGTCCTTGAAGGCCGCGCCACCCTTGTAGTCGACCAGCACGAACGTCATGTTCTCGGGCGTGTTCGCCACGGCCAGCGCCGCCACGATGGTCTGCAGCAGCTCCGACTTACCCGAACCGGTCGTACCGGCGATGAGACCGTGCGGACCGTCCTTGCGGATGTCGATGCCGAACGGCCCGTCGTACGACTCACCGATGACGGCCAGCGTCGACTGCCCGCCCATCCGCCACCGGGCCACGATCGCGTCGCTCGTCGGCGGCTCCAGCTGCAGCACGTCCAGCAGCCGGCTGGACCCCGGCAGGGCCGAGTCCTCGGTCTCACCACTGATGTCCCGCAGCGGCGAAAGGGCCCGGGCGAGCCGCAGGCACCAGGCGGGGGAGACGAAGTCCGGCCGTACGTCCTTCAGGCGCTCCGCGCCGGCCTCCTCCACCCGCAGCCGCAACATCTCGGTACGGCCCGCCCGTTCGGGCTGCTGGTCGGTGCCGTGCCAGGCCTGGAAGGAGGGGAAGGCGCCGGCGACCTGCTGGGACTGCTGGACCTGCTGGGCCGGCTCGTACTCCTCGGCCTTCGGCTCGGCGACGACGTACGCCTGGCACTCGCCGGGCAGGAACCGCTCCTCGGCGTCGAGACAGATGGCGAACATGGAGACGGAAGGGCCCTCGCGCAGCAGCCGTACGACACCGGGGAGCGACCGCAGCCGCCGCGACCCGTCCCACACGACGACGATGTCGGGGTCGCTGAAGCTCGAACCACCCTGCGACTTGTTCTGCTCGGCGGCCTTCTTGCGCGCGTCGAGGATCTGCGTCAGTTCGCCGATGCGGGCGCCGACCGTCTCGGCGTCGGTCCCGATGAGCACGTTGACGTCCTGCCCGCCGGACGGCCGGGCGTGCGGCAGCCAGCGCACCCAGTCCCAGGACTCCTGCGCGGCGTTCTCGCTCAGCACGTAGAACTGCACGTCCATCGGGCTGTGCAGCGCCGCGGCCTGCGCGACGGCCCACCGCCCGAGAGCCCGGGCGGAATCCCCGGGCCCCGCCATGCCGATGACACCGAGGGTGCGCAGGTGCAGCGCGACCGGGGCGTCCTCGATCTTCCAGGTGACCTGGCGACGGTGGTCGTCCTGCTCGGGGTCGTCGAGCACGACCTCGGAGGGCAACTGCCCCGTCCCGACCCGGAGGAGGAGATGGTCGCGGTCGGTCCGCCGCCGCTCCCACAGACGGGTACGCGGCCCGGTCCCCAGGGCGAGAACGGTGGCGGGGTCGGGTATGGCATGCCGCCGGTCGTTCCGCTCCGCGACCAGCGCGTCCTGAGCGTCCTTCTCGATCCGCTCCTTCTGCTCCTCGTATTCCTGGACCTGCTTGGCGTGGGACTTACGTCCGTGTTTCTTGTCGTTGTAGTAGTTCGCGAAGAGCAGGAACGGGCTCAGCGCGGCCATGATCAGGTAGTACCAGCGCTGGAAGATCATCACGGACACGACGGCACCGACGAGCGGCGTCAGCGCCATCAGCCAGGGCAGCGGCCGGGCCTCGTACTCACGGGGCGGCGAGGGCAGCCGGAAGTTGGTCTGCCGCTCGGGCGGACGCAGCCGCGGGGGCCGGTTGTAATCGAGGCCAATGCCGTCGTCGGACCACTTGAGGGCGGCGTTGGGGGGTGTGTAGCGGGTGAGTTCGAGGAGGGTGTTGCCGAGCCCGATCTGGGCACCGAGGGGCCAGTCTGTGGGCCCGCCCTTCTCCTCCTTCTTCTCCTGCCCCTTCTTCTTGCCGCTCTTCTTCTCGCCCTGGTCGTCTTTTTCGTCCTCGGCGAGGGACTTGCCGTCGAGGGTGACGAGGTCCTTGTCCATGTGCACGGCGACCTGGCAGGTGCCGTCGGTGGCGACGGAGAGGGTCAGGGCCCGGGCGTCGACCTCGGGATCGTCGATACGGACGTACGAGGCGGCCCCGCTGCCGATGTCGTAGCGCCCGACGCCGAGCCGGTGCACGAACCCGGCCGCGGGCCCGCCGACGACCCGGAGCTCGACAAGCCCGGTGGGCTCACCGGGCAGACACCCGGAAGGATCCTGGAGGCTGACGACGGCGCCGACGCGCAGGGGCGATCCGACGACGGTGGCGTTCGGGTCGACGGCGTACCCGTCCACGTACACGAGGGGCGCGTTGTTGGCCGGCACCTGCCGGTGCTGTCCCAGCGGGATGATCTGCGCGCCACTGTGCCCGACCTGCTTGGCGAGCTCCTGGGCGATGTCCCCCACGGTGGACTCAGGATCGGCATCGAGCACCACGTCGGCGGTCACACCGCCGTACGGGTCGACGACGGTCAGAGTCAGGCGCACGACTAGTCCTCCCCGTGCCACTGGGCCGGTGTGGCCGCGGTGGTTGTGTGGCGGCTGCCCCGTCCGCATCAGTCACATGGGTCACAGCCGTAAGGGACGATATCCGTTCGGTGCGGCGGCGAGGCAATGGGGAGGCACAGGGACGTTCCCGATGGCAACGTTGTGCACGACTTCATGACGGCTCGTTCACATGCCGGGGATGTGGCACCACAGGTCACACCCGTAAGCTGCTGACGCAAGAGCGGACGATCACACCGGTTGCCACGTGCGACCGGCAACTCGGCCGGGAGGCCGATGAGTCCGCAAACAGGGAGCCACGGGGGTTGGCCCTGCGGCGTTGTGAGAGGGAGCGGCTTCATGGCCAAGGACCTTGACATCACATATCAGGACATGCGGGAAGCTGCCAAGCATGTCGTGAAGGAGAAGGAAAAGCTCCAGGAGAAGCTCGAGGGCCTCCGCAAGTACATCAACAACCTTGTGCAGTCCGGCTACGTCACGAAGTCGTCGTCGAAGGCGTTCGACGAGAACTTCGACGAGTTCGTGCAGGGCACGAAGACGACGCTGGACGGTCTCGACGGCGATGGGTGACTACCTGACCATGGCTGCGGACAAGTTCGAGCAGATTGATGAGGAGCTTGCCAAGCAGGCTCGCAAGTAAGGGTCTTCCGGCTGTCGCGAGCCGGTGCGGCCAGGTGCGGGGCACCTTGCCGCACCGGGCGGCTGATGAGGGCGCCGCCGGTACCTGCCACCTCGTGGCGCGAGTCGTGACTGCTTCCCGGGCTCGGCCGTCGGTTGGCACGTAGTGCCAAGGGTTAGTAAAGTTCGGGCACTTCACATTGCTGAGCGCGGAGGGCCGCGCAATCGGGGGATCAACGTGAACATGCACGCGCTTGCGATGGTGGCTCGTGGCTGACCGTATGCGGATCGACGACCTCGAGGTCATCCGGGAGATGGGCAAGGGCCTCGGACGGATCCACAAGGCATTCGAAGGCCTGCCGGACATTGTGGAATCGTACGGAGAAGACTTCGGGCACGATGGCCTGTCCGACAAATTCGAGGACTTCGAGTCGAACTGGAACCTTAATCGGGACAAGCTTCAGGAAGAACTCAAGTTCCTGTCGGAGTATGCGCTGGCTGCGGCGAAGACCTACAGCAAACTGGATCACGAACTGGCCAAGGCGATCCGAGAGGCCCAGGACTCCGGCAAGAAGGGTAAGTGAGTCGCTGTGGGGGGACGGCCTCGTGATTGGTCGCCACTGTGTTGGTTCGACCCAGTTCCGGGAGACCCGGACAGGGTGGCGATTCTTGGGAAGAAGCTCAAGAAGACCGCAGAAGAGCTCGAGCGTCAGGTAAAGAACCTCAAAGCGATCTCCGAGATCGACTCCTGGGACAGTGACGCAGGACGGGAATTCCGTAAGAGGGCCGAGGGGTCCACGGGCAAGCTGGAAGCGGCACGGAAGCGCTACGCTACGGCAGCGGCCGCACTCGGAGACCAGGTCGTCGACGTCGGCGGAGGCTATGCCGACAAGGTCCACGCCTCGGCCAAGGACTACGCGTCAGACCTGAGCCGCGCACAGCAGATTGCCGACCAGGCTCTCAAGGAAGCCCAGTCGGCGGAAGACGACAAACGCGCTGCGGGGACGAAGCTCGCTGACGAGGAAGACGACTCGAGGAAGAAGGAACTCGAGGACAAGCAGCAGGCAGCCGATGATGTGGTCAAGGCAGCCAAGGAGAAGATCGAAGAGGCGAAGCGCATCCGCGACGCCGCGGCCAAGCGAGCGTGCGACGCGATCGACGAGGTCATCTCCGACGATGCTCTGAAAGACGGGTTCTGGGACAGCCTTCTCGACGACATCGCGAACGTCACCGGCATCATCGCCACCGTCTGCGGAGTGCTGTCCCTGATGGTCGGCTGGATCCCGGTGATCGGGCAGGCGCTGGCCGGCATCCTCGGCACCATCGCCCTGGTCATGTCGTTGGTCGGATTCATCTGTACGGCCATTCTGTACATGCGCGGAAACGCCGACCTCATGGACTTGGGCGAGGCGGCGCTGGGCTTCTTGATGATCGGGGTTGGAAAGGCGTTCTCGAAGCTCGCCGGAAAATACGCCGGGACTGTACTCAAGCGGCTCACCAGGATGAAGTCGAGCAAGACGCCAGGTATGGGTAAGGCCTTCAAACGCGACCGTCAGAAATTGAACAGGCTGGGTTCGCAGGGTTTTACCAAGGTGCTCTCGATGACACCCAAGGAGCTCGGCAAGACGATGGCCAGTCCGTTCACCGAGCTGGTCACGAAGAGTGGCTGGAAGGGCTTCGCGGACAACGCCAAGACCGTGTTCAACGTGAACAGTTGGCGGGGTGCGAAGGAAGCGATATCCGCGAACGGAGGTGTGGCGAAGTCGGTGTCCCTCGTCGACGCCGAAGTTGCCGCCAGCCTGAAGTCGATCAAGCCCATGGCTGCCAACTTCCCGGACATCCCTGGATTGAACGGCGTCAAAACCACAGTCAACGTCCTGACTGGCATCGGATATGCTGTGACCGGCGGCAATATTTACCTTGACGAGAATACTCGACCGGCACTCTAGGAGATCGACATGGCAGTTGAAATCGATGACTGGACCTGTCGGCTGGAATTTTCTGACGGTTGGGTCGATCTGACAGCCGGTACGGGACTCGATGCCGACGGCAAGGCGGCCTGGGCTCGGGGCGTCGTCCAGTCCTTCAACCCCATGGATCTCGTGGCCTCGAAGGAGTCCGTCGAAAAAGACCTGGTTCACCTCGCGCGTGCCGCCGAAAAGAACCAAGCCGTTCTCGCCGCCGCGTTCTTCGCGTTGGGCGGAGCTCACTACGCCACCTTCGACGTGCAGATCTTCGGCGAGGACGGAGCTGCCCTCTCCCTCGACGAGGTGGAACACAGGCTGCGTGGTCATAAGGAGATCGCCGGAGAGCCCCATGTGAGCAGGGTCGACCTGCCTGCGGGGACAGCCGTACGGCTGCAGGCCATGTACCAGTCCAAGGGGTTGTTGGGCTTCGGTAAGAAGCTTACGGAGGCCGTCTCGTACGCTCTTCTGGTTCCTCAGACCTCGGACGTGCTCCTGGCGACGATGAACTCGGAGCGCCATGGAACACAGCGATCAACTCACCCAAGAAGTCGATGCGTTGATGCCAACGCTGCGGTTCGTGCCACTCGACGTGGAGGGCGAATCCGATCGCTGAGGGCGGCCCCTGATGCCTGAGCACTGGAAGGACGAGTCCGCCACTACACCCCCGAAGGACTACAACCTGATCGTCCCTGACGGCTGGTTCAAGCTGTCGCTCGATCCGGAGGACCGTGACCGCAGCATCATCGCCCTGGCGGACCAGCAGTTTCAGGGGATCGACAACGCTCCTCTGCTCAAGGAGCAGATGATGCGCGAGTTGCAGAAGACGGCGAAGGACGCTTACCAAGCCGGCGGTATCGAGCTGTACCTTTCGACCCTGCGGGTGGGGCCGCTACCGCTTTCTTCTTCGCTTCTGGTCAGTTTCCCCATGCCGGAACGATGCCGGCGGCTCGAGATGTGCACACGCTGGCGGAGGTGCTCGGCCGACGTCGAGCGGAGGCGACCGTGGTCAAACTCTCCGCCGCGGGCGGAGCGGTACGAGAGTTCCGTTCAGAAGCAGCTGATCCTCAAACCCAGTTCGGCAACAAGCTCCCCACGACAACCGTCAAGTTCTACGTTCCTGTCCCGGCGACCGAAGAGTGGCTGATCCTTTCCTTCTCCACACCCCTGGACCCGTTGGCGCGTCAAATGGTGGGGCTCTTCGACGCCGTGGCGGATACGTTGCACTGGATCTGATGCCGCAGCGAAGACGTGGCACTGAAGCCGAGGAAGGGGCGACAGGTGGAGAACCGGGGTGACTCCACGTCCGTCGAGGGCCGGTTCGGGGTGCGAGACGGCTTGGGTATCGGTGGGGTGATTCTCTGCCTGATCGTCGGGATGGACGCCATCCTGTTGTTCGTGGGCCTGTGGAAACGGATCGCCCGCGAAACGGTCCCGGTACTGGTCGACTTGCCCGGTGGACCTTGGACGACCGGTGGCATCCTCGGGACGATCACTGTGCTCGGGGCAGTTGGCGGGATGCGCTGCGCGTCCGGTATCTCCGGCGGGACCCTGCTGGTGCGAGGTATGCGAGCGGCGAGTGTGGCGGTCTGTTGCACAGCCACGTTCGGCCCGCTCTTCCTCATGCTGAGTGGACTGCCCGGGAGGAACTGCCATTCGGCTGACTGTGCCTACATCCCCGGTACCGGCAGCGCACTACTCGCCTACGTCATCAGCGTCGGCGCCGTGGGCTGGCCTCTCAGGCGTTGGAGCCGGGCGCGGGCGGAGAAACGAACGGCGCAGGAGCGGCAACGGATACGGCGCCTTCGCAAGAGAGGCAAGGGAAGAGCCGGGCAGCTCAGGGCCGTTAGGGCGGTGGGAGACATGCCCTGGGGCGCACTCCGCAGGTCACTCCGGCCGAGGATTGTGCCAGATGCTCCGGGGCGAAGTCGTCGAAAGTGGCCACGTTCGTGGTCAGCCAGTCGCGTTCCGTGGAAACCGTGCGTACGGTCGCATAGACCTGGTGCTCATCGGAACCACCATCCGTAGCGGAGCGAGCCTTTGACCCCCTTGTCACCGAATTAGCGAAGGCATCGCAGCCCCCGGCCTGAGCGATCGGAGCGGAACTCCGCTACATCAGGTGACCGAGCGGGGTGCTCCCCAGCGGCCTGCACCATTAGGCGCAGTTCGGTTTCCTGGTCCTTGCCTCCGACTGTGCGGCCAAGGCGTCGGCCTCGGACTCGAAGTAGATCACGTGCAGCTCACCGGGACGGCGTCACCAGACGGGTCCCCGAAGGACACTGTTTCCAACACTGCGGCGGTCATGTCGCAGATTTCCCCCCAGTACTCCATGGCTGCGGTGTCCACTGTGAAGATCGCAACGAAGGGCTTGGAGGGGAAGGGAATGAACACCTGGATCTGGCCGGTAAGGAGCTTCGCCTCCTCACCTGTCGCGGTGAGCTCCGCACCGACGGTGACCTCGCGGACGGTGATGTTCGATACAGCCGGCCCACAAGGCAGCGTGATGCGGCGGCTGTCATTCCCCGGGTCGCGGCGGAGGGACTGCTCGAGTGCGCCAGCAGCCTCTTCGGAGGTTGCGTACGGGAACTCGATCGCGCCCACGGTGAAGGAGAAGTGCACGACACCGCCGTTGTCGTCGCTGAACACACCCATCGCCGAATACGCCAGCCCGGCGTCCGCGAAGACTTCGGTGAGTCCGGCGTAAAAGGGCGCTGCCGAGTCCCACAGATGGGCGTCACCTTCGGGGAAGAGCTCACGGGTGAACTCGTCCGCGGCGGACAGCCGGGCACCTGGCTCAGCGTCGACAGGCAAGGCGTGGAAACCCTCCGGTGCCACGAACCAGAGGGGAGGGACGGCCGGGTCCTCGATGATGGTCGGGATGCCGGACGTTTCCATGCGGTTGGTGCTCATCTTCACGCCTTGCTCGGTTCGATGTCTCCGGGGGCTGGTGGCGCGTCCTGGCCGGCGTCATCCATCACGAGACCTCGCGACTCAGAGACGGCGCCCTGTCCGTGGCCGGGAGCTGTCGACTCGACCCGTACCAGTCCGCTTGGCAATTTCGTGATGACGGGGCGCGTGGCCCCTGCCGGCAAGGAGGCTGCAAAGCTGGCGAATCGCTCACGCTGCCCGGCCGACAGTTCGGACTCGGACAGACGGCTGTGACTTCCTGTGAGTAGGCCGACCAGTTCAGTGGTGCTGTGTGAAGCACTCGTCGTCAGCCTGGCCCATGAACCATCCTGGAAGCTGATTCGGAAGTCCCTACGGCCGATGCTGAAACGCTTGACCATAGCATCAGCGATGTTCTCCCGAGGTGTCTCCCACAAGTCCTCACCGGACCCGTGTACGAGCAGGCGCCGAGTGGTCAACACAATCTCGGTGACGTATCCGTGCGGACGTCGGGAAGGATCGAGCTGCCAAGGCAGAGTGCGTGCGATGTCACCGGCGTCGGCCCACATCACGGGGAAATCCCCCACCTCGTTTTCTCGCTCCTCCAGCTTCCCACGCCCTGGCTCTGGGTTGATCGTGCTTCCGCCCAGAAGGTCGGAGAGAATGCCCCCCGCCACGGCGAAGACTCCAGAGGCGACAGTTCGCATTCGCACACCGATTCTGCCGGGCAGACGGCGAACAGTGAAGGAGCCCCCCTCCGGCCAGCCAGGCAGCTCGGCCTCGATGTCGTTGCGTTGGCGGTCGCGGAAAGAGCGCCGACCGTCCACGGAGGCTGCGGTTCCGGTCGCGAACGAAGCCGGAAAACGAGCCAGTGTCTCCTCACCGGACTGCGGTTGCCAGTTCACAGGGTTTCCGTCCTCGTCAGGAGGCGACCGATTCCTGGAAACGGTCGCCGGGATTGATCAGTTCGCCGATGTGCGTGGGAATCGACACCAGCTTAGGAGCGATCTTGAGACCGGCGTCGATACCACGTCCCAGGTTGCTCATGGGGTCGATGGACCAGCGGCCGCGGCTGGCCAAGCTAAGACCGCGGGTTCCGAGCCACTGGCCATTGTGGACAGTCTGCTCGGCGACCAGCGTCATCCGTCCCATGAGGCCTTCGGCCTTGATCAGACCGCCGTGCTTGAGACCCCACAAACCGATGGTCTTGCCCTTGACGGTGAAGCTCGCGGCTCCCGCGACGTTGTCACCTATGCCGACGATATTTCGTCCGATCGTCGTGACACCCCGGAATCCGCTGCCGAGCTGCGTCGCCCGCGCCGCTGCGACCGCACCGTCTGCGACCTTGACTCCCTTGGCGAAGGCGGTGATGCCCGGAATGGCTCCGAGTGCCTCGAGGCCTATGCTGAACCAACTGGCGTCTGCGCCACCTGCCTTCGCCAGAAGATGGCTGATCAGCGCAATACCGCTGGTTACAGCTGCGGCCGTCGCGAAGATGGCTCCCAGGGGCGGGAAGGGCATGGTGATGATGGCGAGCATGCCGAGGATGCCGCTCAGGTCTCCGACCAGGTCACCGATCGTCTTGAAGAGGTCGGCGTTGTCGTGGAGCCAGCCCTTGGCGTCGTCCCAGAAGCTGTCCTCGATGGCGTCGTCGAGTTCATCGCGGATTTTGCCGGCGTAATGTGAGGCACGCTCGTCGCGTTCGGATGTGATCCGGTTGAGCTGCAACCGGTATTCGGTGAGCGGATCGTGGTCGGTGCCGCTCGGGGAGGGACTCGGTTCGCCCGGCCCCGGCTTGTTCGTCTCGGTCTTCTTCTTGTCGGCGTCGGCCTCTTCTTGCGCCCTCTTGGCGTTGGCCAGGACCTTGTCGGCCTGGATCTGGAAGCCTTCCAGCTCGCCGGGCCCAGCTGGTCAGATAGCCGTGTACGTTCTCGTAGCGTTCCGCTACCTCGCGGAGCTTCTTCTCCAGGCCCTCGGATTCGTCTCGCAGGGAGACGGCGTACTTGCCCTTCAGCTCGTCGTCGTTGCCGATGCCGCGAAGGAGACGGGCCTGCTCACGCAGAGAGCTCGCGACACCCTTCATCCGCTTGACCTCGGAGCGTATCTCTTCCGGATCTCCTGGGACGGGGTCGGACTCTGCGAGGGGATGCCAGTCGCGGGGCCGGGCTTTGGGAGCCGTTGTCACTTCTTCTTTTCCTTCTTGCGCAGTTCCTTGGCAAGCTCGGCGTCCAAGCCTGTGAACCCGTCGATGGTGGCCTTGATCAGCTTTCCCACGGTGTCGATGTGGGTGAGCAGGCTTTCGCGGTAGTCGTCCCAGTTGTCCACGAATTCGTCCATGGCGCCTGTGATGTCACCGCTGCCCCAGTGCTCGCGCATGTCGTCCCGATGGTTGCCCAGGTTTTTGAACTCCTTCTTGATTTTTCGGAGCCGGGACTCCGACTCCACAAGAAGGTCGACGTTCACCTTGAGATCTGAGTCGTTCGCCATGCTTGGTTCTCCGGCCGGGCTGGTGTGGTTCTGCTGGAGCTTGGCTCTCAGCGGTTGACGGCTTGGATCTCCTGGACGGTTACGTTCTGCTCGGTTCCGAAGGTCCCGTTGGGGAGGTCCCCGCCAGCGCCGCCTGTTCCGGTCCAGGACACTTCCCACGTGATGGTCGCTCGCAGTTTGAACGTGCCGTCGCCGGAAGAGCGCAGGTACCTGATTCCGCAAGGCGGGGTCTGGTCAGCTTTTCCCTTTGCGTATGGTTCACCGATCGAACCGTCGTCGTTGAAGGTGCACTCGCCCGAGGAAGGGTAGGCCTCGGCATCCGGCGTCCCCGGCTCCAGCTTGAGCGAGATGGGTTTGGCGGTGGTTGTGGCCTGGAGGTTCACACCGCCGACGTCGAGTGAGGCGGTGACTAAGACGTCCTGGAACTTGGCCCGGTCGAGCCAGGCCCAAGTGGGAAGGTTGACCTTGGTGGTGTTCGCCGGGGCGAGGGTCACCTCGGTGTCGGGCACTTTGATTCGGCTATAGGCGAGGTCGGCGAGAATCTTCGGGGTCACGGCGTTCTCCACCGTGGGAGTCTCGCCGTTCTCGACCCAGAATGTCTTCGTGTCGCAAGCGAAGGCAGCCGGGTCTCCCGATTCCTCTCGGCTCTTGTCCGAACCGCGTCCACCACACTGCCTTCCCGTTTTCGGACTTATTGAAGTCCTTGTAGGTTCCCCCGTTTCGATGTAGTAGTCCTTGGACGAGGCGTAGGCCTCTCCAACACCACTGGCGTGCGGGATATCCCATTGCGTCTGGAATTCTTTGGAGAATTCGGCGGGAGTCCACTTCGGCTCGTACCAGCAGGCCGGTGGAGTCCAGTCGCCGACGGGCGTGAACTGCCCGGTTTCCTTGGCTCCAGTGCCACCGGTAGATCCACGGAAGACGATGCGCGACTCGAGAGTCTGACCACCGTCCGTCTCGTTACTCCCCGAGACGTCGAACTGAGACCCGCCGGGATCCTTGGCGAAGGCTGCACTGGGCGTCAGAAGTGTGCAGGCGATCACGAGCGTACCCACTGCCGCAGCGGAACCGACCTTGGTCACTGAACGCATCCCTTGCTCCCGCGCACGGACGTCCCGCTGGTCGTCTGCCACACACCCTGCTTGTTCTTCTCCAAGCGAGTGTTGTACAGCACGTAGGAATCGTCCGAGGCCGGGGACCTGTCGACCTTTCCTGACTTTCGGTCCTTGTTGTGCGCCTTGGTCTCATCGGCGCAGAAGGAAACTCCTGCTGACGTGTCGTTGAACAATTTGATCTTGGGGTTGTAGTACCGAGTGGTGCCCGTGTACGTCAGTCCGGCGTCCACCCACTTCTGGACCCACTTCACGGACGTCGTGAGGGCCTCGCCTTGGTAGTAGAAGGTGAGGCCGGGGGTGTCCGTCTTGCCCTTGAGGATGGCGTCGTTGATGGCGGTCTGTGCTCGCGCGGCGTCCGCCAGCACCGCGTCCTCCGTGGCGTTGCCCGTCTTCCAGCTCTCGAAGACGTCTTCCACGCCGCCGGTCAGCTTGATGTCGGGTCGCTCGGCGGAGTCCGAAGCGCTTGGGCTTGAAGTCGCCTCCTGGGATCCGGTGTCGGAGCCCGCGATCTTGTCGTTGTCCTTCGAGCCGGCGTCACTGCTGCCACACGCGGTGAGCAGTAGGGCTGTGGACGCAGCGAGCGCGACAGCAAGGGGCAATGGACGGCGCTTCACAGTGGACTCCCCGTGGCACATGAGATCAGTCGAGTGCACTGAAGCTATCGGGGAAGTTGCTGTTTTCGCCAGAGCGAACTTCATTGAAAACCGGGTCAATTGGGGCTAATGGGTACTGTCGGTGTGACGTGTGTCCTTGTTCTGTTCAGACCCGCTGTTCGATCCGCCAACCCTCAGTCGGGCGCTGCGGATGGCTGCTGCGGCGACCTTCTCTGCGGTATTGGGCGGTGAACCCCGTAGAGTTCGATAAGTGCGAGTTCTACCAGGGCGAGACGCGCAGGGGGATGGCGTGACCTGCGCACCGGTACTTCACAGCCCCCGTCTCGACGGACACCTTGGATGCCTGCCATAGGCCCTCGCCCGTGGGGAACTTGACCAGCGATCCTGTAGCGCCCGAAGTCCTTGACGGACATTTAGGGCGTAAGGCGGGTGTGCTTGAGCGGACCGTGTCCTGATCGTGCCTCACCGGCGAACACCCCGGACTCCTGATCGTGCTGCGTCTGGGGCGGTCGGCGTTGTCGCGCGTTTTGCTATCGCGTCGCCCTGCAACCCGGGCACGCGCAGGGCGGATACGTGGACGTGTACGGGACAGGATCGGCAGGTCCGTTAACCGCAGGAAGGACGACCCTGCTCCAGGACACCCCGGCGCGCTGACAGCCGGAAGCTGAGCGCCGCCGCGTCCCTGTGAGAGTTGCTGTTATGGCCATGCAACCGGCAGCCCAAAACTACACTCGCGCCCCATGTGTACCCCCAGCCCCACCAAGTACAGCAAGTCGAGAAGAGACAGCTTCTCCCGAGGAGGCCGTGAGGAAGTGTTCGGGGGCGGTGACACACCCTGACCCCCGCCACATCCAAAGCCCGAGCCCGTCACAAGCAGTCCCGAGACCCCCGCGCCCACTGGCTGTTACTCGCCCTCACCCTCCCTATCGTCTTCGCCCTCCTGATCTTCGAGGGCTGGACCCAGCA
>KE354067.1 GCA_000415505.1 Streptomyces afghaniensis 772 | reverse complement strand
GGGTCCCTGGGCGCGGAGCAGGAGGGAGTTCGGGCCTCGACGACCGCGGTGGGAGAGGAGAGCGCAGTCAGGACGGAACGGAGTGCGGGCGCGGGAGCCGGGGGGACATGCAGCGGCATGGTGGGTCGCCTCTCATTCAAAGGCACGGTGGCACGAGGGCGGGGGCGGACGGCGCTGTCTGCTCACGAGGGTGGACAGAGGCAGGGGCCGGGGTCTCAAGAACGAGAGGGGGGTGGGGTCCGTCCGCCGAACATCACCTCGACGGCGTGACCCATCGACCGTGGGCGCCAACCTTCTGCCTTGTTCGCGGAGTTTATACGACACGGGTTCAGACTGTGTTTCGTCTAGTCGTTTCCGGTGAGTAGAACAAGGGTACATTCGGTCGGCGATACGCGAGAATTATCCCGATTCCACGCGGGGGTGTGCGGCGATGACCTCGGCTAATGCCCCCGCGGCGGTCGGCCCATTCTCGTCGGCGTTTTTCACGAGTTCACGCGACCCCGAAACCCGGGCCCGATGCGTCATGCCGAGTGAATGTGCCACCGGTCATACGTGACCAGCGTAGCGGTCGGCGGGTCCCTCCGGGACGTTATCGATCGCTTTCGCTGGGCATCCTCCACCTGACCGGGACCCCGGCGGCCGGATCTTCGGCCCGCATCATCCGAGGAGGGACGCTTCGATGGGGGAGAAGGTCGTGGCAGGCCGGTTCGACCTGTCCGATCGCCAGCGCTACCGCGACAAGCTCCGTCGGTGCCTGACGGGCTTGGAGCGACTCCTGGCGGAGCAGCGGTTCGATCGCCCCAAGAACCTCATGGGGCTGGAGATCGAGTTGAATCTCGCGGGCGCCGACGGCATGCCGAAAATGTTGAACGCGCAAGTCCTGGAACGTATCGCGAGCCGTGATTTCCAAACAGAACTCGCCATGTTCAACCTGGAAGTAAACATTCCTCCACACCGTCTGGGTGGCCGGGTATTCGATCGGCTCGCGGAGGAACTCCGTACGTCACTGGCATATGCCGACCGGAAAGCCGGTGAGGTCGACGCGGGAATCGTGATGATCGGTATTCTGCCGACCCTCGACCGGGACGACCTGGTGTCGTCGAACCTCTCCGACGTCGACCGCTACACCCTCCTCAACGACCAGATCGTGGCCGCACGCGGTGAGGAGTTCACCCTCGACATCGCCGGCGTGGAGCACCTCAGCTGCACCTCCAAGTCCATCGCGCCGGAAGCCGCCTGCACCTCCGTGCAACTGCACCTCCAGGTCACCCCGGCCCGCTTCGCCGACGTGTGGAACGCGGCCCAGGCCGTCGCCGCCGCGCAGATCGCCGTCGGCGCCAACTCACCGTTCCTCTTCGGCCGTGAGCTGTGGCGCGAGTCGCGGCCCCCGCTGTTCCAGCAGTCCACCGACACCCGCCCGCCCGAACTCCAGGCCCAGGGCGTCCGGCCGCGCACCTGGTTCGGGGAGCGCTGGATCACCTCGGCGCACGACCTGTTCGAGGAGAACCTGCGCTACTACCCGGCGCTGCTGCCGATCTGCGACGACGAGGACCCGCTGGAGGTGCTCGACCAGGGCGGCACTCCCTCACTCGCCGAGCTCGTCCTGCACAACGGCACGATCTACCGCTGGAACCGCCCGGTCTACGGCATCGCCGACGGCGCCCCCCACCTGCGCGTGGAGAACCGCGTCCTGCCCGCCGGGCCCACCGTCATCGACGTGGTCGCCAACGCCGCGTTCTACTACGGCCTCGTCCGCGCCCTCGCCGAGGAGGCCCGGCCGGTGTGGGCCCGGCTGCCGTTCGAGGCGGCCGCCGCCAACTTCGACGCCGCGTGCAAGGACGGTATCGACGCCCGCTTCACCTGGCCCCGGCGCGGCCGCTACGGCGGCACCGCACAGGTCGACGCGGTGAGCCTGGTCCGCGACGAACTGCTGCCGCTCGCCGAGGCCGGACTGGACGCGTGGGGCGTGGAGCCGGCAGACCGCGATCTGTACCTGGGCGTGATCGAGGAGCGGTGCCGGCGCAGGGTGAACGGGGCGAGCTGGCAGGCCGCGACCTTCCACAAGGCACTGGACGCGGGCCACTCGCGCGAATCCGCGCTGGCCGCCACGACCCGGCGCTATCGCGAGCTGATGCACAAGGGGGAGCCCGTGCACGCCTGGCCTGTGGGGTTGCCGGAGCCGGTGTCGTTGGGCTGATGCGCCTCAGGGCCGTTGTGCCGCGGGCCTCATACTGATCCGACAGGTCGGTGAAGTGGAGGCAGGTGTGCAGGCGGAGGCGAGCCCGGTGGCCGACGATTCCAATCCCCAGCAGCGGCTCTCGCGGCGGATGCTCCGCAACGAGACGCTGCTCGTGCTGGCGCTCTCCCTGGGGGCGAGCGGAGTCTCCGCCCTGATCAGCTTCATCGGCTCGGTCACCAAGCCCGGCGGGCTGAAGGACCAGGCGGCCACGATGAACGCCTCGGCAGCGCCCGGCCGTCCCTGGCTCGACCTGGCCTGGCAGCTCTTCGGGATCACCACCGCGCTCGTGCCCGTCGTACTCGTCGCGCACTTCCTGCTGCGCGAGGGCGCGGGCCTGCGCACCATCGGATTCGACCGCACCCGCCCCTGGCCCGACCTCGGCCGCGGGGCGGCGATCGCGGCGGTCATCGGCAGCACCGGAATCGCCTTCTACCTGGCCGCCCGCGGGCTCGGCTTCAACCTCACCGTGGTGCCCGAGGCGCTGCCCGAGGTGTGGTGGAAGTACCCCGTGCTGATCCTCTCGGCGATCCAGAACGCGGTGCTGGAGGAAGTGATCGTCGTCGGCTACCTGCTGCGCCGCCTCGGGCAGCTGGGCTGGACGCCGACGGCCGCGCTGGTCGGCAGTTCGGTCCTGCGCGGCTCGTACCACCTCTACCAGGGCATCGGCGGCTTCATCGGCAACATGGTCATGGGCGTGGTGTTCGTCTACCTGTACCGACGCTGGGGTCGGGTGGGCCCGCTGGTGGTGGCCCACTCGCTGCTCGACATCGGTGCCTTCGTGGGCTACGCCCTGCTGGCGGGCAAGGTCGGATGGCTGCCGACGGCGTGAGAGAACGGGGGCAGGACCGTCTCAGGCCAGCAGCTCGCCCTCGATGACGGTGACCGCCCTGCCGGACAGCAGGGTGCGGTCGCCGCGCAGCTCCGTGCGGACGCGGCCGGAGCGGCGCGAGGCCTGGAGGCCGGTGAGGCGGGTGCTGCCGAGGCGCTCGGACCAGAACGGGGCGAGCGCGGTGTGGGCGCTGCCCGTCACCGGGTCCTCGTCGATGCCGACGTTCGGGAAGAAGCAGCGCGAGACGAAGTCGTAGCCCCGCTCGGGGTCGTCCGCGCGGGCCGTGGCGATGACACCGCGCTCGGAGTGGGCGGCGAGGGCCTTGAGGTCGGGGGCGAGGCCGCGCACCGTCTTCTCGTCGGCGACCTCGACCAGCAGGTCGCCGGTGTTCGGGCCGGTGTCGAGGACCGTGAGCGGCTCGGTGCCCAGGGACTCGGCGAGGCCGTCCGGCGGGTCGATCCGGGTGAGCGGAGCCGTCGGGAAGTCCAGCGTGACGGAGCCGTCCTCGGCGGGCGTGGCGACGAGGACACCGCTGCGGGTGGCGAACCGTACCGGGCCCTCGTGGGTGCCGGTGGTGTGCAGGACGTGGGCGGTGGCCAGGGTCGCGTGGCCGCACATCGCGACCTCGGCGGCCGGCGTGAACCAGCGCAGCGCCCAGTCGGCCTCGCCGCTTTCGGGGAGGGGGTGGGCGAAGGCCGTCTCGGCGTGGTTGACCTCGAGAGCGACGTTCTGGAGCCAGGTGTCGTCCGGGAAGGCGTCCGCGTCGTTCAGGAGAACGACCCCGGCCGGGTTGCCGGAGAAGGGGCGATGGGTGAAGGCGTCGACGATTCGAATCCGCATGGCCAGACGCTAGAGGCTCGCCGAAGCCGCAGGACAAGGCCAATTCGAGAGTCCTGGCCCGGTCCGGCGTATCCGTGTGGTCCGATTGCTCAGTCCTTCCGGGCGCCGTCGAGTTGGAAGTGCCCGACGACCGCGATCGGGGAGTCGTCCAAGGCAGCGGCCGACGCTTGTGGGCAACCAGTGCAACAAGTCCCAGGACACATGGGCCGGGAGCGGGTCCGGGGCGGCGCCGGGGGCGAGGGAGTGGCGCGGGCGGGGACGGGCGGCCGTCCGGGCCGGGACGGCGGGCCAGGGTCGGCCGGAGGTAGGACACCAGCAGGTGTGCGTCCGAGATCACGAGGCTTCCGCCGGGGCGCAGAACGCGCGCGAACTCCGCCAGTACAGGGGCCAGGTCGGGGACGTGTGTGAGGGCGAGCGCGCACACGACGGTGTCGACCGCGTTGTCGGGAAGCGGCAGCCGGTGCAGGTCGGCCTCGTGGAAGTCGACATCCGGCAGGCGCCTGCGGGCCTGGGCGAGCATGTCCGGTGAGGCGTCGACGCCGATCACATGGTGGCCGAGTTCCCGCAGGTAGGTGGTGTGACGGCCGGTGCCGCAGGCCGCGTCCAGTGCCGTGCCGACGGGCAGGCCGTCCAGGATGCGTCGGACCGCGGGCTGTTCGATGTCGATCATCTCGTTGCCAGGGGCGTCGTAGTGCGGCGCCCAGGCCTGGTAGACGTCGGCCGCGCTGATCGTGCCCGCACTCGCCGTGGCCCCCTCGGCCCGGGCCAGGGCGGGCGTGTCCAGCAGGGTGCGGATCTCGGCGATGCGGGCCTCGACGAACGCGGTACGGACACGTCCTCCGGTTCCACCGGTGTTCGTCCGAGCCTTGCCATGCGAAGAGTACCGATATATCGTTGAGGCATCGCGACAGATCAACGATGGAATGGAGAGTGTTTGCGATGCATACTCACGGATTCGAGCACGGGCATGGTCAGGGCGGACCCCGTCACGGCGGCCGGGGCGGTTTCGAGGGGCTGCGTGCGGCCTTCGGGCCCTTCGGGCCGGGCGGTCCCGGCTGGGGCGGGCCCGGTGGCCCGGGCTTCGGCCCCGGACCCTGGGGTGGACGAGGACGCGGCGGGCCGCGGGGAAGGGCGCGGCGCGGTGACGTACGGGCCTCGATCCTGGCCCTGCTGAAGGACCGGCCGATGCACGGCTACGAGATGATCCAGGAGATCGCCGAGCGCAGCGGCGGGGCGTGGAAGCCCAGTCCCGGCTCGGTGTACCCCACCCTCCAGCTGCTGGAGGACGAGGGCCTGATCGCGAGTGAGTCCGAGGGCGGCAAGAAGCTGTTCTCGCTCACCGAGGCGGGCCGCGCCGCGGCCGAAGAGGGGCCCGAGGCGCCCTGGGAAGAGGCCTCCCGCGGGGTCGACTGGGAGGCTCTCGGCGAGATCCGCCAGGCTGGCTTCGGTCTCATGGAGGCCTTCGGCCAGGTCTGGAAGACCGGCAGCAAGGAGCAGCGCGAGAAGGCGCTCGGCGTCATCAATGACGCCCGCAAGAAGCTGTATCTGATCCTCGCCGACGAGGACTGAGCGCCGAGCGTCGTCCGGACGATTGCGGCGCTGGGCAGGCGGCCCGTGGAGTGATCCACGGGCCGCTTCGGTGTCAGGCCACCAGCCCGTCCAGCTTGCGCAGCGACTCGTTCAGGGCGCCCGTGGCCGAGTCCTTGAGTCTGCCCGCCATCAGCGACACCGTCGCGCCCGTGAACTCGCCGTCGATGCGGACCGTCGTCGCGTCGCCGTCGGGTGTGAGGGTGTAGCGCGTCGCGACGGTCACGCCCATCGGGCCCTTGCCGCGGATGGCGAGCACCCGGGCCGGTTCCAGTGCCTCGACGGTCCACTCGACCTCGGCCGGGAAGTTCATGAGCCGCATGTTCTCCCGGAACGTCGCGCCCACTTCCAGGGGCTCGGGGCCGCCCGACGGGAAGCTCGTGTGGGTCGCGTTCCACTCGCCGTACGCGGGCCAGTCCGTGAGCCTGGCCCACACCTTCTCGGCCGGCGCCCCGATGCGTGCCTCCGCGCTGACTTCGGCCATGCGACCACCTCTTCACGTCGGGCTGGATGTCGCGGAACGTAGCCGCGACGGCCGCAATGTTCAATACTGATGAACCGTCAGGTGTTCCGGGGGTGCCCGGTGAAACAGCCTGATGTCCTCCGCAAGGAGGAGATTCGGCCCGCGACGTCCACTTTCCGTGGGACGCGAAGATGCTTCGCTCCGGGGATGACCCGGGCCCTCGGGACTGATGGGGTAAGGGGTGTGCAACCCCGTATCCCCCGCCAGTCGGCCCATGAGCACGGCATCCACCGCGCGGAGAACGATGCCAGGCTCAGCGACGAGCTGGCATCGGTGGTCACCGGTGCCCGCCGCAGAGCGGTCAGGGACGCGGACCGGCAGATCGACACGGCCCATCTGCTCCACTCGCTGCTGGAGTCCGACTCCGAGGTGCGTGCCGTCTTCGGTGACGGGCCGCAGATCGCGCGGCTGCTCGGCTACCTCGTCCAGCGCAGCATCGGCTACGGCCTGCGCTGGCAGAACGGCGTAGAGGACTCCGGCGCCGTTCCCGTCGTGACGGAGACCGCCGGCTTCTCGCCGCTGGCCGCGGCCTCGATGGAGTACGCCTGCGAACGGGCCGCGCGGCACGACGGTCCGGCCCGTGGCGTCGACCTGCTCGCGGCGATCGTCGTCGACTCACAGGCGCGCGCGGTCGAGGTGCTCCGACGCGCCGGGATCGATCCGCACGCCGTGCTCGCCCGTATCGACGGCTGGACAGACCGGCCTCGGGAACGCGACGAGCCGTCTCAGGAGTACCCGCCTCAGGAGTACCCGCATCAGGAGTACCCGTCTCGGGCGTGCACCAGAGGTGGCGAAGGCGCTTACTGACCGGGCCTCGGCGGAGCCGCTCGTCGCGTCCAGACAGTGAGACAGGTGCCATAGGGGGTGACGCTCCTGTCATGGCCTGCCATCATGTGCCGGTGCGTACGTCTGACAGCAGCCCCAGCGGCCCCAGCAGGCACGGCAAGGGCGTCGGGCTCGGCCTCGCGCTCCTGTCCGCGGTCGCCTTCGGCGGATCAGGTGTCGCGGCCAAGCCGCTGATCGAGGCGGGCCTTGACCCGCTGCACGTGGTGTGGCTGCGCGTGACCGGGGCGGCCCTGGTGATGCTGCCGCTCGCCGTGCGCCACCGGGCACTGCTGCGCCGCCGCCCCGGACTGCTCGCCGGGTTCGGGCTGCTGGCCGTCGCCGGCGTCCAGGCCTGCTACTTCGCCTCGCTCTCCCGTATCCCCGTCGGGGTGGCGCTGCTCATCGAGTACCTGGCGCCGGCCCTCGTGCTGGGCTGGGTGCGGTTCGTGCAGCGGCGGCCCGTGACGCGTGCGGCGGCGGTCGGTGTCGTCCTCGCGGTCGGCGGGCTCGCGTGTGTGGTCGAGGTGTGGTCGGGGCTCCGCTTCGACGCCCTGGGCCTGCTGCTCGCACTCGGCGCGGCCTGCTGCCAGGTCGGCTACTTCGTCCTCTCGGACCAGGGCAGTGACGCCGGGGACGAGGCGCCCGACCCGCTCGGCGTCATCGCCTACGGACTGCTCGTCGGCGCGGCCGTACTGACCGCCGTCACCCGGCCCTGGAGCATGGACTGGACCGTGCTCACGGGCACCGCGCGCATGGACGGCACGCCCGTCGCCGCGGTCGCCCTGCTGGCCTGGATCGTCCTCGTCGCCACGGTCGTCGCCTACGTCACGGGCGTGCTCGCCGTGCGCCGGCTCTCCCCGCAGGTCGCCGGTGTCGTGGCCTGTCTCGAAGCGGTCATCGCCACCGTCCTGGCGTGGATCCTGCTGGGCGAGCACCTGTCGGCGCCGCAGCTCACCGGTGGCGTGATCGTGCTGGCGGGCGCGTTCATCGCGCAGTCCTCGACGCCCGCGAAGGGCTCCGAACGGCCGGTGGCGAGCGGCGGCCCGGAAAGGAAGTTGTCCCGGCCCGGAACGGCCGCATAAGGTGCCGATCATGCCTTCGAACGCACTCGTTCTTCCGCCTCCGGCCGCCTGAGGCGGGCCCTCCGGAAACCGCGCCCGGCGTGTCACCGCCGGGCCGAACGGTGCTGCCCGCAGACGAACTCCGCGGACCCCGCTGATCCGACGTGATCCGGGGCCCTTCCAGAACTTCCGCGCACCAGCCGCCGCCGATCCCGCGCGGCGCTCCGTGCGCGTCTGCGGAGAGAACACGTGTCGAACACTGCCTCCGGCCTGCCCGTAGGGCGAGGCCTCCTCTATCTGATCGTCGCCGGTGCCGCCTGGGGCACCGCGGGCGCGGCCGCCTCACTGGTCTACCGGGCCAGTGACATGGGGCCCGTAGCCCTCTCCTTCTGGCGCTGCGCCGCCGGTCTCGTGCTGCTGCTCGCCGCCCGCCTCGTCCGGCCGCGCGCCCGGGCCGCCGTGCGCGAGCCGCTGGGCCGCCGGGCGCTGCGGGCCGGGGTCACCGGACTCGGGCTCGCGGTGTTCCAGACGGCCTACTTCGCGGCCGTCTCCGCCACCGGCCTCGCCGTCGCCACGGTCGTCACCCTCGGCGCCGGGCCGGTGCTCATCGCGCTCGGCGCCCGGCTGACGCTCGCCGAGCGCCTCGGCCGGGGCGGAACCGCGGCCGTCGCGGGTGCCCTCGCCGGACTCGCGGTCCTCGTCCTCGGCGGCGGGGGTACGACCGTGCGCCCGTGGGGTGTGCTGCTCGCGCTGGTGTCCGCGGCCGGGTACAGCGTGATGACGCTGCTCACCCGCCGGTGGGGCCGGGACGGCGAGACCGACGCCTCATGGACGACCGTCGGGGCGTTCGCCGTCACGAGCCTGTGCCTGTTGCCGTTCGCCCTGGCCGAGGGGCTGCTGCCGCACACCGAGGAACCCGGCCGGGTCCTGGTGCTGCTGGCGTATGTCGCCGCCGTCCCCACGGCCCTCGCCTACGGCCTCTACTTCGCGGGCGCGGCCGTCGTACGGTCGGCCACCGTCTCGGTGATCATGCTGCTGGAGCCGGTGAGCGCGGCGGTGCTCGCCGTCGTGCTGCTCGGTGAGCACCTCACGGCGGCGACGCTGGCAGGGACGTTGCTGATGCTGGGCTCGGTCGCGGGGCTCGCGGTGGGGGAGGCGCGGGGTGCGAGGGCGCCCGAGGAACCAGGAACCCCCCTTGCGGCGGAGCCGCAGATCAGCGCGGCCCCGCGCCCCTGAGGGGGTCGGCCTCACCGTGCCCGCAAGTAGTCGGGCAGTTCGGTGCCGGGGGCCAGGTCGGGGTTGGCGACCGGGGCGTCGTAGCCCTTGCGCAGCGGGACGACGCCGGCCCAGTGGGGGAGGGCGAGGTCCTCGGGTTCGTCGTTCGCGCCGCCGGTGCGGAGCTTGGCGGAGACCTCGTCCAGGTCCAGGCGGATCACCGCGGTGGCGGCCAGCTCCTTCTTGTTGGCCGGCCGTGAGTCGGCGGAGCGGCCCGGCACGACGTGGTCGACCAGGGCGTCGAGGGCCTGCCGCTTCTCCTCGGGGTCCGTCACGTCATGGGCGACGCCGTGCACCACCACGGAGCGGTAGTTGATCGAGTGGTGGAAGGCCGAGCGGGCCAGGACCAGTCCGTCGACGTGAGTGACGGTCAGGCAGACCGGGAGACCCGGGTCTGCCTGACCGGCCTCCCGCAACGGGCGCGAGCCCGTCGAGCCGTGCACATAGAGCCGCTCGCCGACCCGGGCGTACAGCGTGGGCAGCACGACCGGCGCCCCGTCGCGGACGAAGCCCAGATGGCAGACGTAGGCCTCGTCGAGTATCGCGTGCACCAGGTCCTTGTCGTACGCGGCCCGGTCCGCCGAGCGTGTGGGGACGGTGCGGTCGGTCGGGGTGTAGGCGGCGGACCGCGTCGGCGTCTGCGTGGGCCCCTGCATGGCGCTCTCCATTGCACTAGTGCATAATTGGCTTTGTGCTAGGAGAGTATCGGATCAGCGGGCGTCGCGCAGCGGACATTTCCGCGAGCATCGAGCGGGCGGTGGGCAGCGGTGAGCTGTCGCCGGGTCAACTGCTGCCGCCCATGCGGGAGTTGGCGGAGCGTCTGGGGGTGAATCCCAACACGGTCGCGGCCGCGTACCGGACCCTGCGCGAGCGCGGGGTCATCGAGACCGCGGGCCGGCGCGGCAGCCGGGTGCGGCCCGCGCCGGCCACGACCGGGCGGGACCACATCAGGGTGGACGTCCCCGACGGCGTGCGCGACGTGGCGAACGGCAATCCGGATCCGGCCCTGCTGCCGCCGCTCGCCGGGGCGTTCGCGGCGGCCGCCGCCGAGGGCGACCGCGCGCCCGTGCTGTACGGGGCCGATCCGCTGGAGCCGGAGCTGGCCCGGATCGCCCGCGCCGGTCTCGACGCCGACGGAGTGCCGGACGGGCCGCTCGTCGTGCTCTCCGGGGCACTTGACGGGGTCGAACGGGTGCTCGCGGCTCACCTCAAGCCCGGCGACACCGTCGCCGTGGAGGACCCCGGCTGGGGCCGCACCCTCGACCTCGTGCCGGCGCTCGGGCTCAGGACCGTCCCCGTCGGGGTCGACGACGAGGGGCCCCGAGCCGACGACGTACGGCGGGCGCTGGAGGCCGGGGCGCGTGCCCTGATCGTCACGGACCGGGCGCAGAATCCGACCGGCGCGGCGGTGAGCGTCCCACGCGCGCGTGCCCTGCGGTCCGTGCTCCAGGAGCACCCCGAGACCCTCCTCATCGAGGACGACCACGGGCACGGCATCGTCGACGTGCCCCTCCACCCCCTGGCCGGCGCCACCCGGCACTGGGCGTTCGTGCGCTCGGCCGCCAAGGCCTACGGACCCGATCTGCGCCTCGCCCTGCTCACCGGGGACGCCGTCACCGTCGACCGGGTCCGCGGCCGGCAGCGGCTCGGGCCCGGCTGGGCGAGCCGGCTGACGCAGCGGGCGTTGGTGCGGCTGTGGGCCGACGGGGCGGTGGACACGCGCGCGGTGGCGGCGGCGTACGGGAGGCGCCGGGACGCCCTGATCGGCGCGCTCGGCCGGCGCGGTGTCGTGGCGCACGGGCGCAGCGGTATGAACGTGTGGGTGCCCGTGCCGGACGAGACCGGTGCCGTCGCGCGGCTGCTGCACGCCGGGTGGGCCGTCGCCCCCGGCGCCCGCTTCCGGCTGAGCGCACCGCCCGGCATCCGGGTCACCGTCTCGACGCTCACCGAGGACGAGACCGAGGCGCTCGCCGCCGCGATCGCCTCGGCCCTCGGGCCGGCTCCGGCGCGGAATTACGTCTGAGGCTTCCCGGTCGGGTGGGCGGGGCTTCCCTCACACCCGACGCTTCGGCCGTACCTGTGTAAGTGCAGCGCCGATCAGGACGATGACCGCCCCGACCGGTGTCGACCAGGTGAGCGACTCGCCGAGGAGGGCGACGCCCGCTGCCGTGGCGATGACCGGGATGAAGTACGTGACCATTTGGGCGGTCGTCGGGCCGACTTCGGCGACCAGGCCGTACTGGAGGAGAACGGCGAGGCCCGTGCCCAGTGCGCCCAGGGCGGCGATCGCCAGCAGCGGCCCGGCGGCCAGGCTGGTGGGGAGGGTCGTGAACAGCGGGGTGACGACGGCCAGTTGGACCGTCGCGAGCAGCAACTGCGCGCCGGTCATCGACAGGTGCGAGTGGCTGGTGCCGGCCAGGGTGCGGCGGACGTAGATCCAGCCGATCGGGTAGCTGAGGGAAGCGAGCAGCGCCAGCGCCGTGCCGCCGGCGTCCAGGCCGTGGAAGCCCTGCCAGGCGCCCAGCACCGTGAGCACCCCGAGGAAGCCGAGCCCGAGCCCGGCGACCCGTACCCGGGTCGGGCGGTCCTCCGACAGGGCGACCAGCGACAGCGCCATGCCCCACAGCGGCGAGGTCGCGTTGCAGATGCCCGCGAGCGTGGACGGGATGGTCAGCTCGGCGTACGCGAACAGCGAGAACGGCAGGGCGTTGAGCAGGAACGCGGCGACCGCCAGATGCCCCCAGGTGCCCGCCCCGCGCGGCAGTCGCTCCCGGCGCACCGCCATCGCGGCGGCCAGCACCGCCGTGCCGAACACCAGCCGGCCGAGCGTGACCTGGAACGGTGCGTACCCCTCGGTGCCCACCTTGATGAGGAGGAAACTGAAGCCCCAGATCAGGGACAGGGCGGCGAAGCGCAGACGCCAGTCGAGGCGGCGACGGGGGCGGTCGCCCGAGGGGGTGGTGACCCGGCCGGGGCTGGTGACGGTGCTCATGGAAAACACGATGCCGGGCCAGAACCTCGTAGCACAACCGAGATTTCGCACGCGGTATTGCGTAGCATTGCTTACATGTTAAACCTGGAACGCCTGCGCACCCTCGACGCCCTCGCCCGGCACGGCTCGGTCAGCGGCGCGGCCGAGGGGCTGCACATCACGACGTCCGCCGTCTCCCAGCAGATGTCCAAGCTGGAGCGGGAGGTCGGCCAGCGGCTCCTCGCCAAGAACGGCCGGGGCGTGCGCCTCACCGACGCCGGCCGGCTGCTCGCCGAGCATGCCGCGCGCATCCTGTCCCAGGTGGAACTCGCCCAGTCCGACCTGGAGGCGCAGCGCGGGCAGGTCGTCGGCGAGCTGAGACTCTCGGCGTTCCCGACGGCCGCCCGCGGTCTGTTCCCGCTCGCGCTGTCCGCGCTGCGCGAGCGGCATCCCGCCCTCCGGCTGCGCTCCTGCGAGCTGGAACCGGAGCGCGGCATCGCCGGGGTGGTGCGCGGCGACCTCGACCTCGCCGTGGTGCTCGACTGGTACAACAAGCCGATGGCGCTGCCCGACGGCCTGGTCAAGGCGCCGATCATGGACGACCCCGCCGATGTCGCCATGCCCGCGGACCACCGGCTCGCCGGGCGTGACGAGGTGGACCTCGCCGAGTTCGCCGACGACGAGTGGATCACCTGGGGCGAAGGCGAGTTCTGTCACGAGTGGCTGATGTTCACGCTCCGTTCGAAGGGCATCGAGCCGATCGTCGGCCATCGCGCCGCCGAGACCCATACGCAGCTCGGGCTGGTCGCCGCGGGCCTCGGGGTGTGCATCGCCCCGCTGCTCGGCCGCCACCCGGTGCCCGACGGGGTCGTGACCGTCCCGGTCAGACAGCGGGTCCGGCGGCATGTGTACGTGGTCTGGCGCGCGGACGCCGACCGCCGCCCGTCGATCCGGGCCGCGGTCAAGGCCCTCCAGGCGGCGGGGGAGAGCCTCGGCTGAGCCCGCGCCGCGGCGCTACTGCGCCGAAAGCTTGCGGAAGTCCCAGGAGACGATCTTCTGGGGCGTCAGCCGTATCCAGGCGTGCCGGCCGTCGTGCGGCATCTCCTCCAGGCGGAAGTTCTTCCTGGCGAACAACGTCTCCGGGACGTCGAGTTCGGCGCGCAGCTCACCGGTGCGCGGGATCTCGCCCACGAACTCGACGGTGCCCGACAACTCGACGCCGCGCAGCTCGTCGTACTCCTCGCCGGTGTCGACCACGATCGCCACCCGCGGGTCGCGCCGCAGGTCGGACCACCGTTTGCTGCGCACGACCGAGTACAGCCACATCGAGGTGCCGTCCCAGGCGAACCACAGTGTGCTCACGTGCGGGGCGCCGTCGGCCGACACCGTGGCGACCCGGCAGGTGCGCTGCGTGGTGAGGAAATCGTCCAGCTCGCCAGGCGTCATCATGATCTTCCGGCCCCGGCGCTGCTGAGTGACGGTCATGCTCCCCCTCTTTCCTTCTTCTCTCACGTCGTGTCAGAGGAGATCCTCTGACATCACGTCAGAAAAGAATGGGTTCTCTTCCGTCCGTGCGCAATGGTGGCTACGCTCGCGCGCCCAGCCGCCGGCGCCCAGGGGGGACCGTGCCCGCGTACGCAGAGCTCAGCGAACTCCTCGATCCGCGGACCACCGTGCTGCTCACCGTCGAGTGCCAGGAGGGCGTCGTCGGAGCGGACAGCGCACTGCCCGAACTCGCCGAGCAGGCACGCGCCGGCGGGGTGCTCGACAACGTCGCCCGGCTGGTGGCCGCCGCCCACGCAGGCGGTGTCCAGGTCGTGCACGCCATCGCCGAGCGCCGCCCCGACGGCCGCGGGGCCAGCCGTAACGCCCGCCTGTTCCGGGCCGCCGAACGCCTGCCCGTCCAGCAGGTGTCCGGCACGCCGGCGGTGCGGGTCGCGGCCCCGATCGAGGTCGCCGAGGAGGACCTCGTCGTACGGCGCCTGCACGGGCTGTCGCCCCTCCAGGGCACCGATGTCGACCCGCTGCTGCGCAACCTCGGCTGCCGTACGCTGATCGTCACCGGGGTCTCGGCCAACGTGGCCGTTCCCAACGCCGTGTTCGACGCCGTCAACCGCGGCTACACCGCCGTCGTCCCGGCCGACGCCATCGCGGGAGTGCCGTCCGACTACACCCCCGCGATGATCCGCCACACTCTCGCGTTGGTCGCCACGGTCGCGACCACGGACGAGGTGCGGGCGTGCCTGGAGCGCCCGCCGGGCCTCAAGCGAGCGTGATGGAGTCACCGTTCACACTGATCTTCTTGGCCTCCAGCGGTTCGACCGCGGGCCCCTTCTTCACGCTCCCGTCGAGGACGGAGAACCGACTGCCGTGGCAGGTGCAGGAGATGATGTCGTCCTTGAGGTCCACCATCGGACAGTCACGGTGGGTGCAGATCGTCGAGAACGCCTTGTAGTCGCCCGCCGTCGGCTGGGAGACCACGACCTTCTCGTCCTTGAAGATCTTGCCGCTGCCCTCAGGGATGTCGGAGGTCTTGGCGAGCGCCGCACCACCGGCTCCCGCTCCGGTGGACGCACCGCCCCCGTCGTTCGTCGCGCCGCCGCCCTGTTCGGTGGACGAATCGGACGCCTTGTCCTCCGATCCGCACGCCGTCAGCGCCACGGTGAGCCCTGCCGCGCCCGCCGCCGCCACGATCGTACGGCGGCTGGGTCCCGACTTCGGCTGAACTGATTCGCTGGTCATGCTGACGTTCCTTCCGGGGATTCGTGATCTGCCGAGAGGTACGGCCCCTGGGGACCGGCTGTTCAGACGGTGTCGAAATCCTGACGGGTGCGCGGCACGACGTGGGTAAAGCGGGCCTGTCGGTTCGCTGTCGGATTCCGGCCCCACCCGCTTATTGAAAATGGTTGTCGTGCCGGATAGGTTGTCTACGTTGTATACCCCGGGCGCCCCACCGCCCGGCGTCCAGGCATGAGCCACGTGAGGGGAAGACGCAGTGATAACTCGGCGTGCCGCGCTGCGCGGTGTCGCGGGAGGGGCGGCGGCGGTCGCTGCCGGCGGGGTGCTGGCGGCCTGCGGGGGCGACAGTGAGGAGCCCGCGGGGGCCGAGGCGTCCGTCGCTCCGCGCAAGGGCGGGAAATTGCGGGCCGCGTTCATCGGAGGGAGCACGGAGTCCACCGACCCCACGCTCGCCGCGGGCGTCGGCATCGACTACGTGCGGGCGCGCGTCGTCTGGGACACCCTCGGTGAACTGGACGGCGGCAAGCCGGTGTGGCGGCTGGCGGAAGTCGTCGAACCCGATTCCGACGCCACGACGTGGACGGTACGGGTCAGGAAGGGCGTCACCTTCAGCGACGGGCGTCAACTCACCGCGAAAGACGTGCTGTTCAGTCTGCGCACACTCGTCGAGAAGCGGAGCCCGCAGAGCGGGTTCATCACGCACCTCGACATCGAGAAGGCCCGAGCCCGCGACGCACGGACCCTCGAACTGCCGCTCACCATGGCCGACGGATTCTTCGATCTCGCTCTCGCGCACTCCATGTTCGTCTTTCCCGACGGAACCAAGGATCTCGCCAAGGCCCCGGGCAGCGGGCCGTATGTGCTGAAGCAGTGGCAGGCGGGGCGCAGCAGCGTGCTGGCGCCCCGGGAGGACTACTGGGACCGCGACAACGGCGGCCCCTACCTCGACGAACTGGAACTGGTCTCCGTCACCGACGCGGCGGCCCGGCTCAGCGGGCTGAAGTCGGGCCAGTTCCACTACGCCGGCGGGCTCGCCCTGACCGCCGTGCGCACCGAACGCGGCAACAGCGCGCTGCGCATCGAGACGCCGCCCAAGGACCTGTGGGTCGACCTCGACCTCCCCATGAACCTCGGGCTGAAGCCCTTCACCGACGCGCGCGTGGTGCGCGCCGTGAAGCTCGCCCTCGACCGCGAGTCCCTCGTCCGCACCGTGACGCTCGGCCAGGGCGAGATCGGCAACGACCTCGTGGGCGCGCACCAGCCGTACTACGACACGGGCATCGCGCAGACGGCGTACGACCCGGAGCGGGCGGCGGGGCTCCTCAAGGAAGCCGGGCAAGAAGGGCTCGCGGTGAGCATCCGCACCTCGGACTACGACTACGGCACCGAGGAGAGCGCCACCGCGATGGTGCCGATGCTCGCGAAGGCCGGGATCAGGGCGACGCTCGACAAGGTCCCCGCCGCCGACTACTACAGCGACTTCAAGACGATCCTCAGCACCCCGATCCAGACGTCCGCCTACCACCCCAACCCGCTGCCGCTGATGATCCGGACCTACTACGGTTCCACGGCCGCCTATCCGCTGACCGGGACCAAGGGGGCACAGGCCCTCGATCCGCTGATCGCCGCCATGAACCGTGCCACGCGGGACGACCAGCGGCGGGCGCGGGTGGCGGACGTGCAGGAGTATCTGCACGAGCACGGCGGCGACGCGCTGTTCGCGCGGGTGCCGACGGTGTCCGGCGCGGCCGCGAAGGCGCACGGGGTGAAGGCGCGCGGCTACGCCGACTACCCCAGCCTGCGGGACGCCTTCGTCGCATGAAGGCGAGCGGGGTGTCGCGGTGGGCCCTGAGACGTGCGGCGGGGGCGCTGCTCGTGCTCCTCGTGGTGACCGTCCTGGTATTCGCCGCCACGGAGGCCGCCCCCGGCGACGCGGCCACCGCCCGGCTCGGACCCCAGGCCCCCGTCCGGTGCCGTCGAGGGGCTGCGCGCGCAGCTGGGCCTGGACCGGCCCGCGCCGCTGCGCTACCTCGACTGGCTCGGGCACGCCGTGCGCGGCGACTTCGGCGCCAGCTACGCGAACGGGCGGCCGGTGGGCGAGCTGATCGCCGACCGGTTCGGCAACTCGCTGGTCCTCGGGCTCGGTGCTCTCACCGTCCTGGTGCCGCTGTCCGTCGGGTTCGGTCTGTGGGCGGGGCTGCGGGCCGGACGGCGCGGCGACCGGGTCGTCTCCGGCACCGCCCTGGGGCTGGCGGCGGTCCCGGAGTTCGTCACGGGCGCCGTGCTGATGGCGGTGTTCGCGGCCGGGCTCGGCTGGCTGCCCGCCGTGTCCTTGCCGGGCGCCGGGCAGGGGCCGCTGGACGAGCCGTCCGTGCTGGTCCTGCCGGTGCTCACGCTGGTGTCGGTGAGCCTGGCGCAGAACCTGCGGCTGGTGCGGGCCGGGGTCGCCGAGGCGGCCCGGTCCCCGGCGGTGGTCGCCGCGCGGCTGAACGGGGTGCCCGAACTCCGCGTCGCCGTGCGGTACGTGCTGCCCGCCGGGCTCGGTCCCGCCGTCCCGGTGCTCGCCCGTTCCGTCGCCTATCTCCTGGGCGGGGCGCTGGTCGCGGAGTCGCTGTTCGGCTACCCCGGGCTCGCCGCTCTCCTGGTGGACGCCACGGCGGGCCGGGACGTCCCGGTGGTGCAGGCGGTGGCGCTGCTCGGCGCGGCCGTCGCGGTGGCCGCGAACCTCGCCGCCGACTTCGCCGTGCACCTTCTCGAACCCGTGCGGGGGCACACGCGATGACTCTCGTCTCCGAACGTCCGCCGTCCACAACGGTTCCCCGGGTCGACGGCCCACCACGGCGGCGACGCGGCCGGCTCGCCCTGGCCGTACTGATGCTCGTCGGCGCGGTCGCGCTGCTCGGGCCGCTGTTCGCACCGCACGCCGTGACGGACGCCGTGGACATCCCCTACGCGCCCGGCAGCGCGGAAGTGCCGCTGGGAACCGACCGGTTGGGCTCCGACGTGCTCAGCCGGGTGCTGTCCGGAGGCCGTTCCCTGCTGCTGACCTCGCTCGCGGTCACGGCCGCGGTCTGCGTCCTGGGCGCGCTGCTCGGCATGCTCGCGGCCTGGCGCAGAGGCTGGACCGACACCTTGATCCTGCGCCTCGCCGACGTGCTGCTGGGACTGCCCGCCTTCCTGCTGCTGAGCGTGGTGGTCGTGGCCACCGGGCGCGGCACCGCGGGAGTGGCGCTGGCGTCGGGGCTCGTGCTGCTGCCCGAGAGCGTCCGCGTGGTCCGTGCGGCCACCCTGCGCATCCTCGCCCAGGACTACGTGGAGGTCGCCGTCGCCCGGGGCGAGCGCACAGTGAGCGTGCTGGGGCGCGAGGTGCTGCCCAACCTCCTGCCCGTACTGGCCGCCGACGCGGGCGTCAGGTTCCTCGGGGCGGTCACGGTCGTCGCCACCGCCGCCTTCCTCGGATACGGCGCCCAACCGCCCGCCGCCGACTGGGGGCTGATGGTCCTGGAGAACCGCGACGGCCTCACCCTCCAGCCGCTCGCCGTCCTCGTCCCGGCCGCCCTGCTGCTCGTCCTGCTGCTCTCCGTGAACCTGTTGCTGGACGCGGCCTTTCCCGGGCCGCAACCGATCACGGCCCGACGACGGCTGGGACCAGCCGCAGACGTGGAGACGCCCGCGACCCCGGGTTCCCTGCTCTCCGTGCGCGGGCTGCGCGTCGAGAGCGACAGCGGGCACCGCGTGCTGGAGGACGTGGACCTCGACCTCGCCCCAGGTGAGCTCCTCGCCGTGGTGGGGGAGTCCGGCAGCGGCAAGACGACCCTCGTCCTGGCCGCCCTGGGGCACGTCGGGCCGGGCTGCGACCGGCGGGCGGTGACGTACGGCTCGACGGCAGCAGCCTGCTGCGGCTGGGCGAGCGGCGGCTTCGGCAGGTGCGCGCCGCGATGTGCGGATACGTCGCGCAGGACCCGCGCACCGCACTGGCACCCCACCTTCGCGTCGATGCCCAGATCGAGGAGGTGCTGCGGGCCCGCCGGGTACCGAAGGAGCAGTGGGCGGAACGGGCCGAGCGGGCGTTGCGGCTCGCGGGACTCGACCGGCCGCAGGAGGTCGTCCATCGCAGGCCGCACCAGCTGTCGGGCGGCCAGCGGCAGCGGGTCGCGCTGGCGGTGGCCCTGTCCGTAGAACCCCGGCTGCTGGTGCTCGACGAACCGACCAGTGCCCTGGACACCGTCACCTCCGCCGCGTTCCTCGCCGACCTGACCCGGCTGCGGCACGAGACGGGCGCGGCGGTCCTCCTCGTCTCGCACGACCTGGGCTCGGTCGCCGGCGTGGCCGACCGGGTGGCCGTCATGGAGGGCGGGCGGATCGTCGAACTCGGGCCGCCGGAGGCCGTGTTGGCCGACCCGGTCAGTGAGCGCGGGCGGGCGTTGGTCGCGGCCGCCCGGCCCGGCGTTGCCGCAGCTGCGGCGGACCCGGAGGAACGAGTGGAGGAGGCTGCTCTGCTGTGCGCGTCGGACCTTCGTCTCGTACGGGAAAGCCCTTTACTCGACGGAGTGTCACTCGCCCTGGCCCCGGGGGACTGCCTGTCCGTGGTCGGCCCCTCCGGCTGCGGCAAGACGACCCTGCTGCGCTGCATCGCCGGTCTCGACGCCCCCACGAGCGGCGAGATACGCCTGCAGGGCGAGGCCCTCGCCCGGGACGTGCGCGGCCGTGATCCCCGGCAGCGCCGCCGCGTGCAGCTCGTACCCCAGGATCCGTGCGCATCGCTCAACCCGCGCCGTACCGTCGCCGCGATCGTGGGCCGCCCGCTCGCGTTCCGCCCCGACATACCGGCAGCACGGCAACCGGCCGAAGTGGAACGGCTGCTGTCGCAGGTGGGCCTGGGCGCGGAGCTGGGCGGGAGGCTCCCCGGGGCGCTGTCGGGCGGTCAGCGGCAGCGGGTGGCCCTGGCGCGGGCGCTGGCCGCGGACCCCGAGGTGCTGTTGTGCGACGAGGTGACCAGCGCGCTGGATCCATCCGTGGCGACCGCGGTCACCGAACTGATCGCCCGCCTGCGGACGGAGCTGGGGCTCGCCGTCGTCATGGTGACGCACGACCTGTCGGTCGCCGCCCGGCTCGGCGGCCGGGTGGCGGTGCTGCACGACGGCCGGATCCGCGAGACCGGGCCGGCGTCCCGGCTGCTGAGCCGGCCCGAACACGACGTGACCCGGGCCCTGGTGGCGGCGATGCCACACCGGTCGCGGGCGGCCGGAGAGGACGTGACACGGTGACTCTAGGGTGGCGGTATGCCGAGCACGACGACCGACAGCGACGGAACGCCTCCCCGGACGGGCAAGCGCCGTGTCCCACTGAACCGGGGGACCGTCGTGGCCGCCGGGCGGCGGGTGGCCCGCGACGAGGGGCTGTCGGCGGTCACTCTGCGCCGGGTCGCGGCGGAACTCGGCGTGACGGCCATGGCGTTGTACCGGCACGTGGCCGACAAACGCGAGCTGCTGGTCGCGATGCTGGACGACGTGGCCGAGCAACTGGTGCTCCCGGACGGCGACGGGCCGCCCTCGGACCGGCTGGTCCTCGCCTTCCGGGCGCTGCACGACCATCTGACGGCCGAGCCCTGGGTGGTCGAGGTCCTCAAGGCCGGCGAGCTGTTCGGGCCGCGCGCCTCGCGGTTCGTCGAGCATGTGCTCGCCCTGCTGGAGGAGGCCGGGCTCACCGAGGAGCAGGCGGCCGACGCGTACTGGGCGCTGTGGTGGTACACCTTCGGCCACCTGTCGTACCTTCCGGCGCTGCGGCCCGAGGGCCGCCCCGGACGGCATGAGCTGATGACCCGAGTCCGCATGAACGACCACCCCCGGCTGGCCAGGATGCTGTCCCGGCCGGCGCGCCGGGCGACGCCCGCTCAGGACGCGTTCGTGCCCGGCCTCCGGGCCCTCCTGCGGGGTCTGCTGGCCGCCTGAGCCAAGGGCCCGCCGACACCGAGAGGGCCCACCGACACCGAGAGCCGAGCCGGGACTTCCCGGACCGCACGCGCTGCGCCGCTGCCGTCCGCCCGCATGTATACGCCGTATACCCACGACCCATGTCTGCAAGGGGTTTGCCCATGACCCAGGACGTCCATCAGGAGCCGTCGGCCGGGACCGGCCCGGCGCCCGGCAGCGGCTGGCTGCTCGCCACCACGTCACTGGCCGCCGTACTGATGACGCTCGACATCACCGTCGTCAACGTCGCCCTGCCCGAAATCGCCGCCGACCTCGACGCCGGACTGACCGGCCTGCAGTGGGTGGTGAACGCCTACACCCTGGTCTTCGCGGCGCTCCTGCTGCCCGCGGGGGCGCTGTCCGACCGCAGCGGACGACGGCGCATGTTCCTGACCGGTGTCGCGCTCTTCACCGCCGCGTCGGCCGGCTGCGGCGCCGCACCCGGAGTCGGCACGCTGATCGCCTGCCGCGCCCTGCAGGGCCTGGGCGGGGCGATGGTGATGTCCACCGCCCTGGCCCTCATAGCCGGGGCGTACGAGGGCCGGCGCCGCCAGTCGGCCATCGGGATGTTCTCCGCGGCGGGCGGTGTCGCGGCGGCTCTCGGCCCGCTGGTCGGCGGCGCCGTCGTGGAGGGGCTCGACTGGCGGTGGATCTTCTACCTCAACCTGCCGGTCGGCGTCCTCATCCTCGTCGCCACCGTGCTGCGCGTGCCCCGGGACCGCACCGGTGAACTGCCGCGCCCCGAAGGCCGGTTCGACGTCGGCGGGCTGCTGCTCGCCGCCGGGGGCTGCTCGGCCTCAACTACGGCCTGGTGACCGGCCCCGAGGACGGCTGGACCTCGGCGTCCGCGCTGCTGCCGCTCGTGGGCGGGGTCCTGCTCGTCGCCGGGTTCGTGGCCTGGGAGGTACGGCGCCGGGACGCGGCGATGTTCGACGTACGGCTGCTGCGGGTGCCGTCCTTCACCGGCGCGATCGTGCTCAGCTTCGTCTGCCGGGTCGTCACCTTCGGTGTCCTGCCGTACCTGATCCTGTGGCTGTCGGGCATGCTCGGCCACAGCCCTCTGGGGACCGGGCTGCGGCTGCTGGCGATGACGGCCTTCATCATGCTGGTCGCCCCCTTCAGCGGGCTGTTCCTCAAGCTGATGCCGACGCGCGGTGTCATGGCACTCGGCACCGGCATCACCGCCGTCGGGCTGCTCACCATGGCACGGGTCGGCCCCGACGACTCCTGGCTGGTGATGCTGCCCGGCCTGGTGCTCCTCGGTATCGGCGGGGCGATCGCCTTCCCGCCGCTGATGGGCATCGCCGTCGGGGTCGTGCCCGCGGAACGGGCCGGGATGGCGTCCGGGATGACCAACACCTTCTTCCCGCTCGGCACGGCGGCCGGAGTGGCCGCTTTCGGCGCGGTGTTCAGCACCCGCATCGACCACGACCTGGACGACGCGCGACTCGCCGCCCTGCACGTCCCGGAAGGGATGCGGCAGCAGGTCCGCGACGCCGTGGCCGCCGGGCAGTTCGGGCACCTCGAACGCGCCCTGCCCGCCACCGCCCGCGAACCGGTCCTGGACGCGGCCCGCTCCGCGCTCACCGGCGGCCTCGCGACGATCTGCGCGGCGGCGGCCGTGATCAGCCTGCTCGCCGCCCTCGTCTCGTGGACGCTCATCCGCGACCGGGACGAGCTGACCGCGAAGGAGCCGGCCGATGCCCCTGCCTGACACGGCCGACGACCTCTACGGCGCCGCCGCCGAGTTCTACGACCTGCTCGCCGCCGGCACATGGGCGCGGCTCGGTCCGCTGCTGCGCCGGGCGCTGGACGGCGTCGACCCGGCGGACGGGCCGCTGCTCGACCTCGGCGCGGGCACCGGTCTGTCGACGGAGGCCGCCGCCGACGCCGTACCCGGTGCGCGGGTGATGGCGGTCGAACCCTCCGCCGGCATGCGCATCGCGCTGTCCACCCGGCTCGCGTGCCGCCCCGCGCTCGCCGAGCGTGTCACCGTCACGGCGGGCACCCTCGCCGACGTACGGCCGCCGGGCCGGCTCTGCGCGGCCGTCGCCCTCGGTGTCGTAGGACATCTCGATGCCGACGAACGTGCCGCGCTGTGGCGGCGGTTGGGCGCGTGGCTGGCGCCCGGCGCACCGGCCGTCGTCGACGTCCTCGACCGCACCGCACCCCCGACCCGGGCCCCGCTGCGGCTGGCGACCCGGCGCGTCGGCGCCCTGAACTACGAGTCGTGGAGCGAGGGCGCCGACGACGGCTGGACCCTCACCTACCGCGTACGCGACGGCGCGACGGTCGTCCGTGAGCACGCCGTACCGCTGCCCTGGTCGGGCATCGGCATCGAGGTCCTCGCCGAGGAAGCCAGGGCGGCAGGACTCACCTGCACGCCGCTCGCCCCCGACTTCGCCGTACTCCGTCCCACCACCCGAGAGGAACACCCATGACCGGCGCGGCCCTCGCGGACCCGCGAGAGGGCATCCCTGACAGCCCCTCCGACACCCGCGTCCCACCCGAGGCCCCCGCGAAGGCACCGGGGCTCGGCGATCTCCTCGCCCCCGTCCGCGGGCGGCTCATAGCCGCGGTCGTGGCCCAGGCGGTCGCCGCGGTCTGCTCGATGATCCCGTTCATCGCCGTGGCCGAACTGGCCCGCGCCCTGCTGGCGTCCGGTGGCCCGGACGAGAGCAGCGCCTGGGCCGCGGCCTGGACCGCCGTGGCCGCCCTGGTGGCCCGGCTCGCGCTGTACGCGACGGCCGGCGTCCTCGCCCACCACGCCGACGCCGACCTCCAGCTCGGGCTGCGCCGCCGTATCGCCCGGCACCGTGGGGCGCTGCCGTTGGGCTGGTTCACCGAGAACAGCTCGGGTGAGGTGAAGAAGGCGGCGGGCGACAACATCTCCACGCTGCACCACCTGGTCGCGCACACCGCGCTGGAGGTCACCGCCGCGATCGTGGCGCCGCTGACCGCTCTGGCCTACCTGGTCACCGTGGACTGGCGGCTCACCCTCGTCGCGCTGCTCCCGCTCCTGCTCGGCGCCCGGTTCTTCCAGCAGGCCATGTCCGGGGGCGAGGAGGTGACGGCACGGTTCTTCGGCGCGATGGGCGGCGTCAACGCGGCCGTCGTCGAACTCGTCCACGGCATCACGGTGATCAAGGCCTACGGCCGCACCTCGCGCGCCCATCGCGCCTACGACGATGCCGCCGACAGCTTCTCCGCGTTCTTCCGCGACTGGATCATGAGTACGACACGGGCCAGCACCTCGGCCGCGCTCGCCCTCTCCGGACCGGCCGCCCTGCTCGTCGCCACCGCCGCCGGCACCCTCTTCGTCACACAGGGCTGGGCCGAGGCGCTCGACCTCGTGCCGTTCGTGCTGCTGGGGCCCGCCCTCACCGGCTCCGTGATGGGGCTCGCCCAGTCCGGGCACGCCGTCCAGGGCGGCCTGCAGAGC
>KE354066.1:2723-22721 GCA_000415505.1 Streptomyces afghaniensis 772 | reverse complement strand
GACGCTCCCCGCGTACTGACAGGGGGCGAGCGGTGCCTCGCAGTCAGTGGTCCCCCGTAGGATGGGCGTCATGGCCAAGACCAGTACGACGACCCAGGGGCTGCGGGCGGCGATCGAGCGCAGCGGCTACTACCCGGCCCTCGTGGCCGAGGCGGTGGAGGCCGCCGTGGGCGGCGAGCCCATCCGGTCGTACCTGGTCCACCAGGAGACGACGTTCGACCAGAACGAGGTGCGGCGGCATGTGACGGTGCTCGTCCTCACCGACCACCGCTTCATCGTCAGCCACACCGACGAACAGGCCGCCGACAGCACCTCCCCGACGCCGTACGCCACGACGTCGACGGAGTCCGTGAAGATGAGCCGCATCTCGTCGATCGTGGTCAGCCGGGTGGTCGCCAACCCGGAGTCCTACAAGCCGGGCACCCTGCCCCGTGAGGTCGTCCTCACCATCGGCTGGGGCGCCGTCTCCCGCATCGACCTGGAGCCGGCCGCCTGCGGCGACCCCAACTGCGAGGCGGACCACGGCTACACCGGCAACTCGACGGCGGACGACCTCAGCTTGCGCGTCAGCGAGGCGGGGGACGGACCGGAGACCGTGCGCCAGGCACTCGCCTTCGCGCAGGCGCTCTCCGAGGCGACCGCGGACACCGCTCGCTGATGGCACACCCCAAGACGGCCTGGGACCAGCACCCCGAACCGCTCACCGTCACCTCCGCACCGGCCCCCGAGTACGGGAGCGGCTCCCTCGCCGACCTGCTGCCCACGCTGGCCGCCGGCCTGGGCGTGCCGGGCATGAGCGCCGCGATCTCCGAGCTGACCCCCGCCGACCGGAACTGCGTGTTCTTGATCGACGGCCTCGGCTGGGAGCAGCTCAGGGCGCACCCCGAGGACGCCCCCTTCATGACGTCCCTGCTCGCCACCTCGCGCGGCGGCACCGGACGCCCGCTCACCGCCGGCTACCCGGCGACCACGGCCACCTCCCTCGCCTCGGTCGGCACCGGCCTGCCGCCCGGCGTGCACGGCCTTCCCGGCTACACCGTGCGCAACCCGGACACCGGCGAGCTGATGAACCAGCTGCGCTGGCAGCCCTGGGCCCCGCCCGGCCCCTGGCAGCCGTACCCGACGGTGTTCCAGCTGGCCCACGAGGCGGGCGTGCACGCCGCGCAGGTGTCGTCGCCGACCTTCGAGAACACCCCGCTGACCAGGGTCGCGCTCAGCGGCGGAACGTTCCTCGGGCGGCTGACCGGCGAGGACCGTATGGACCTGGCGGCCGAGCAACTGGCCGCGGGGGACCGCTCCCTGGTCTACACGTACTTCGCCGAGGTCGACGGCGCCGGCCACCGTTTCGGCGTCGACTCCGACACCTGGCGCGGCCAGCTCATGTACGCCGACCGCCTGGTCCAGCGTCTGGCGGAGCAACTGCCGCCGCGCAGCGCCCTCTACATCACCGCCGACCACGGCATGATCGACGTGCCCTTCGACGAAGAGCACCGCATCGACTTCGACGAGGACTGGGAGCTGAGCGCCGGAGTCGCCCTGCTCGGCGGCGAGGGCCGCGCCCGGCACGTCTACGCGGTGCCCGGCGCCGCGAACGACGTCCTGACCTGCTGGCGCGAGGTGCTCGGCGAGCAGTTCTGGGTGGCCTCACGCGACGAGGCCATCGCGGCGGGCTGGTTCGGCCCGAAGATCGACGAACGGGTGTACGGCCGTATCGGCGACGTGGTCGCCGCCGCGCGCGACGACGTGCTGCTCATCGCCTCCGAGCGGGAGCCGAAGGAGTCGGCGATGGTCGGCAACCACGGTTCGATGACCCCCGCCGAGCAGCTGGTCCCGCTGCTCGAAGTACGCTCCTGAAGCCCCATCCCGATCTCCCACGCCTGACCTCTCTCGCCGAAAGGTGCTCAACTCGACATGCCCGAGCTGGTGTTCTTCTCCGGAACGATGGACTGCGGGAAGTCGACGCTGGCTCTCCAGATCGAGCACAACCGCTCGGCGCGCGGCCTCCAGGGCATGATCTTCTCGCGCGACGACCGGGCCGGCGAGGGCAAGTTGTCCTCGCGCCTCGGCCTGGTCACGGACGCGGTGGAGGTCGAGGACGGCCAGGACCTCTACGCCTACCTCGTCGACCACCTCTCCCAGGGCGGCCGCGCGGACTACGTGATCGCCGACGAGGCGCAGTTCCTCGCGCCGGAGCAGATCGACCAACTCGCGCGGGTGGTTGACGACCTGGGCCTCGACGTCTACGCCTTCGGCATCACGACCGACTTCCGCTCCAAGCTGTTCCCCGGCTCCCAGCGGCTGGTGGAACTGGCCGACCGGGTCGAGGTGCTCCAGGTCGAGGCCTTGTGCTGGTGCGGCGCCCGGGCCACGCACAACGCCCGCACGATAGGCGGCGTCATGGTCGTCGAGGGTGCCCAGGTGGTCGTCGGAGACGTCACCCGCTCCGCCGACGAGGTCGGCTACGAGGTCCTGTGCCGCCGCCATCACAGGCGCCGCATGACCTCGGCGACGGCCCGAGCGGCGGCCCTGTCCCCGGACGTGTTGCCCGTGTCGTCCTCCTGACCACCGGGCGGTGCCTTCACCCCCGGCAGGGTCGGCAGAGCATCAGCGCTGCCGTCGCACCAGCGCGAACCGCGCCCCCTCCGGGTCCGCCACCATCGCCACCCGGCCGTGCGCCGTGTCGTGAGCCGGCTTGAGGACGTGGCCGCCCAGATGCACGAGGTGGTCCAGGGCGTCCTCGACATCGGCGACCTGGAAGTACGTCACCCAGTGCGGGCCCCGGTCGCGGGGCAGTGCCTGCCCCAGCCCGTGGATGCCGGCGACGGGCCCGCCCCCGAGGTGCAGGGTCACGTAGTCGAAGTCGGCGGACACCACCGGCTCCTCCTGGTAGCCGAACACCGACCGGTAGAACTTGGCGACGCTCGCCGACTCGAAGGTCAGCAGCTCGTTCCAGGCGGGTGTGCCGGGGACGCCCGAGACGGCCGTGCCGAGGTGCGCGGCGGCCTGCCAGACGCCGAAGACCGCACCCGAGGGATCGGCGCAGATCGCCAGGCGGCCGGCATCGGCGGCGTCCAGCGGGCCCACACCGATCGTGCCGCCGCAACTGCGCACCGTCTCGACGGTCAGATCCACATTCTCCGAGGCGAAGTAGGGAGTCCACGCGATGGGCAGATGACGGTCCGGCGGCAGTTGGCCGATGCCCGCCACCTCGTGTCCGTCGAGCAGCGCCCGTACATACGGGCCCAGTTGCCGGGGGCCCTGGTGGAACTCCCAGCCGAACAGCGTTCCGTAGAACTCCTGGGTCGCGTCCGGCCCGTGCACCATCAGGCTCACCCAGCAGGGCGTGCCGGGCGCGTGCCGAGCGGGTGTTGCGCCGTTCGGGCCGGCGGACTCCCGTGCGTCGGTCATCGTCACTCTCTTCTCGGCCTCGCGGTGGGCGCGCTCTCCGCAGCCCACGTGGGTACGCCCGGTGGGGCGACGCCTGTCCGGGAGAATGCCTGATGTGCGGGGCGCTGCCCCTTGCGGCGCGCTTGTCGGCACGTGTCGCTCAGCTGTACAGCACGTGCTTGTTCCCGTACACGGCGTGAGCGTCCCGGTCCGGCCGAGCACAGTAGCCGGACCTGGACGGCTCGGCCACCCCCGTGCGCGAGGATGGAGCCATGAACGCCATCATCTCCGCATCCGACCTCGCGAGCGATCTGACGGGCGCCAACCCGCCCGTCCTGCTCGATGTCCGCTGGCAGCTCACCGTGGCCAAGGCGACCGGTGAGCCGCCGTACGACGGCCGGGCCGCATACGAGGAAGGGCACCTTCCAGGGGCCGTCTTCGTCGACCTGGACCGGGAGTTGGCCTCGGCGCCGGGGGAGGGTGGCCGGCATCCGCTGCCCGACCTCGCGCACTTCGGTGCCGCGATGCGCCGGGCGGGCGTGTCGTCCGGGACGCCGGTGGTCGTCTACGACGGTGGCCAGGGCTGGGCGGCGGCCCGGGCGTGGTGGCTGCTGCGCTGGACGGGTCACCCGGACGTGCGGGTCCTCGACGGCGGGTTGCCGGCCTGGGAGGGGCCGTTGGAGAAGACCGTGCCGACTCCGGCCGAGGGCGACTTCGTGCCCGAGCCGGGGGCGGCCGGCCTGCTCGACGCCGACGCCGCCGCGGCGTTGGCGCGGTCCGGGGTGCTGCTGGACGCGCGGGCGGGGGAGCGGTACCGGGGCGAGGTGGAGCCGATCGATCCGGTGGCCGGGCACATCCCGGGAGCGGTGTCGGCGCCCACCACGGAGAACGTGGGGGCGGACGGGTGCTTCCTCCCCGCCGAGGAACTGCGCGCGCGTTTCAAGGGGCTCGGTGTGACCGAGGACGCGCGGGTCGGCGTGTACTGCGGGTCGGGGGTGTCCGCCGCGCATGAGGTCCTGGCGCTGGCGGTCGCGGGCATTCCGGCGGAGCTGTACGTGGGTTCGTGGTCGCAGTGGTCCTCGGACCCGGACCGGCCGGTGGCCGTGGGACCGGATCCTCAGTGACCCGGAACGGGCGATCCTCAGCGGCCCCGGCATGAGCGATCGTCAGTGACCCGAAAAATGAGCGATCCTCGCTAGCCCGGAACGAGCGAGGGCCGTGCCCGGAAGGCGCGGCCCTCGCTCTCGTACAACCGGTCGGCTACTCCTGCTTCTTGCGCCGCGTCCCGAACACGATCTCGTCCCAGCTCGGGACGGCGGCTCTGCGGCCCGGCCGGACGCCGTCGGCCTCGGCCTGGCGGTCGGTGGCCCCGACGAGCCGGTCGCGGTGGCTGCCGACGGAGCGCGGCATGAGGACGTCCGCGTAGGCGGAACCGGCCGAGGCAGCGGGGGCCGGGGGCTCCTCCGCCTCGGGTTCGGCGACGGGCTCCTCCTCGGGCTCCGGTGCTGGGCGCTCCGGCACCACCAGGTCACCGCGGAAGCTCGGCACCGCCTCCAGCAGGCTGGTCAGCGAGTCCCGCTCACCCGTGCTTTCCTCCACCGGCTCGGACGCCTGCGCCGGAAGGCTGGGCCGCTCACGGTCGGCGGAACGGTCCAGCGGCCGGTCGCGCGGCAGCCGGGCGATCCGCGGGACGAACGGGAAGCTGGGCTCGGGCGCGGCCAGGTCGTCGGTCTCGCCGATGAGCATGCGCGCCTCGTCGTCGACGGCCTGGACGAGCCGCCGGGGCGGGTCGTACGTCCAGCTCGCCGAGTGCGGTTCGCCGGCGACGCGGTAGACCAGCAGGACTTCCCACGTGCCGTCGTCGCGGCGCCACGAGTCCCACTGGACGGTGTCCTTCTCGGCACCGCGCAGCAGCAGTCGCTCGGCCACGGCCTCGCCCAGCGGCGGACCGGAGTTCTCGCCGGGGCGGCGGACCGGGGTCTTGCGGGCCCGCTCGGCCATGAACGCACGCTCGGCGAGCACCGGGCCCTCGAAGCGGCGGACCCGGTCGACGGGGATACCGGCCAGCTGCGCGACCTCTTCCGCGGTCGCGCCGGCTCGTATACGCGCCTGGATGTCGCGGGGGCGGAGGTGGCTCTCCACCTCGATCTCGATCTGGCCGAGGCGAGGACGGTCGCCGCGCACGGCGGCGCGGAGCCGTTCGTCGATCGGAAGCGTGTACTCCGTGCTGTCCGCAGCCTTCAGCACCAGCCGTGTGCCGTCATTCGAGACGGCCACGACACGCAGTTCGGGCATGGGGACCTCCCGGGTGGTGCCTGCCGACGTCACGTGCGTCGCTGCTTCCGCTAGTCGAGTGTGGCCTGCCCGGGTGCAGCCTGCCACAACCTTGCCGAGTTGCCCGGCGTGTCGGGCGCGGGCCCTGGATCGCCGTTATGGCACGGTTACCTATTCGCAACGCTAAGTGACAAACTCTGTCACCCTGTGCAACTAGCCCCCTCCCGGCGGTCCTTAAAGGCCCCGTACACCCTGACGGGAGACCGGACCCAGGGCTCGCAACAGTACTCCATTTGGGCCACGTGCGTGGATTGGCGCGCCGTCCAACTTCTGGCAAGGGGGCGGACTCGGCCGCCCGTTGCCCGCATTTCGCGATCTTGAACGTGGGGAACACCACCCCCAGCGCCTCCCTACGCTCCCAGGACCCTCCGCAAGTAGTCGTTCTGGAACCGCCGATCAGGATCGAGCCGGTCCCGCAACGCCGTGAACTCGGCGAAGAGCGGGTACACCCGGGAGAAGTACTCGGCGTCCCTGGTGTGCACCTTGCCCCAGTGCGGACGGCCCTCGTGGGCGGTGAAGATCCGTTCGGCTGCGGTGAAGTACCGCTGATAAGGCGTGCCCTGGAACATGTGGACGGCGATGTAGGCGGTGTCCCGGCCCGAGGCGGTGGACAGCGTGATGTCGTCCGCCGGGGCGGTGCGCACCTCCACAGGGAAGCTGACCTTCAGGCCGGAGCGGTCGACCATCGTCTTCAGCTCGCGCAGCGCCTCGACGACGGCCGCGCGCGGAACGGCGTATTCCATCTCCACGAAGCGCACCCGGCGCGGAGACGTGAAGACCTTGTAAGGGATGTCCGTGTACGTCCGCGCGGACAGGGCCTTGCTGGAGATCTGGGCGATCGCGGGGATCGTGGCGGGCACCGCGCGGCCGACCCAGTTGGCCACCTGGAAGACCCCGTTGGAGAGGAACTCGTCCTCGAACCAGCTCTGGAGCTGCGGCACCGACTTCTCCGGGCCCGCGCTGCGGTTGTTGCGCTTGGTGTTGGTGCTCCCGGTGTGCGGGAACCAGTAGAACTCGAAGTGCTCGTTCTCCGCCCAGAGTTCCTCGAAGTCGGCGAGAACCCGGTCGAACGGCATCGGTTCCTCGCGGGCCGTGAGCAGGAAGACCGGCTCCACGGCGAAGGTGATCGCGGTGACGATGCCCAGGGCGCCGAGGCCGATACGGGCGGCCGCGAAGACCTCCGGGTTCTCCTTCTCGGAGCAGGTGAGGACCGAGCCGTCGGCGGTGACCAGTTCCAGGCCCTTGATCTGGGCGGCGATCGAGCCGGAGTCGCGGCCCGTGCCGTGCGTGCCGGTACTGGTCGCTCCGGAGACCGTCTGTTCCATGATGTCGCCCATGTTCGTCAGCGACAGTCCCTCGCGGGCGAGGGCCATGTTGAGTCTCTTGAGCGGGGTGCCGGCCTCCACCGTGACGGTCATGGCCTCGCGGTCAATAGCGCGTATGCCGGTCAACAGTTGAGGGCGGATCAACACACCGTCCGTCGCCGCTATGGACGTGAAGGAGTGCCCGGTGCCGACGGCCTTCACCTTCAGGCCGTCCTCGGCGGCCCGCCGCACGGCGGCGGCCAGCTCGTCGACGGAGGCCGGGGTGACCTCCCGGGCGGGCCGCGCGGAGACGTTGCCGCCCCAGTTACGCCACGTGCCGTTCTTTCCGTTCGCTGTGCTGCTCAACGGAGCCTCCCCGACCCGTAGCCGGCCGCTTGAGCCGACGGAATCCGAGGAAACCCACCGCGACCGCGACGGCCCCGGCCACCACCGGAACCCCGTACCCGGCACGTGCACCGGCCGCGTCGATCACCCAGCCGGCCGCGGCGGAGCCGAGTGCGACCCCCACCGCGAGCCCCGTGCTCACCCAGGTCATGCCCTCGGTGAGCTGCGCACGTGGTACGTGCTCTTCGATCAGGGACATCGTCGTGATCATCGTCGGAGCGATGGACAGTCCCGCAACGAACAGCGCCACGGCCAGAAACGGCAAGTTTCCGACCAGTAGGAGGGGGATCATACTCACGGCCATGGCACACACGCCCAGCAACCACCGGCGTTCCGGCGCCCCGGCGAAGTGCAGCAGACCGAAGACCATGCCCGCCACGCAGGAGCCGGCCGCGTACAGCGCGAGGACGATGCTCGCGGCGGCCTTGTGCCCTCCTCGTCGGCGAAGGCCACGGTGACCACGTCGACCGCCCCGAAGATCGCCCCGGTGGCCGCGAAGGTGGCCACCAGGACCTGAAGGCCCCGCGAGCGCAGGGCCGTGCCCCCGCCGCGGTGCTCGCGCGGGTGCGGCTCCGGCTCGGTGGCGCGCTGCGCGGTCAGCCAGAAGACGCCCACGGCCAGGAAACAGGCGGCGAGCAGCGGACCGGCCTCCGGGAACCAGGCCGTGGACAGGCCGATGGAGATGATCGGCCCGAAGATGAAGCACACCTCGTCCACCACGGACTCGAAGGAGTACGCGGTGTGCAGCTGCGGCGTGCCCCGGTACAGCGCCGCCCAGCGGGCCCGGATCATCGCGCCGACGCTCGGCACGCAGCCGACGCCGGCGCACGCCGCGAACAGCACCCAGTCCGGCCACCCGTAGTGCGCCGCGCACAGCAGGACGGCCGCCGCGGTCAGCGAGATCAGCGTCGCCGGCCGCAGCACCCGCCGCTGGCCGTACTGGTCCACCAGCCGCGACACCTGCGGTCCGGCCACCGCCGCCGCCAGCGCGACGGTGGCCGACAGGGCACCGGCCAGGCCGTACCGCCCGGTGAGCTGGGAGACCATCGTGACGACGCCGATGCCCATCATCGACACCGGAATACGGCCGAGGAAGCCCGCGGCGGAGAAGCCCTTGCTGCCGGGGGCGGCGAACAGGGCGCGGTAGGGGCTGGGCACGGGGTCTCCGGAAGGCTCAGTAAGCTGCGAACGCAGTCGACACAGATTACGCCTCGGGGTGCGCCCGACGCACCCGTCAAGGCTCACTTCGGGCCGTCCGCCGCGCAGGTGTCACCCCGCCGTTTCCCGGCTGTCAGTGCAGGGTGGCAGGATCGACTCATGCCAGACGCGCGCGATGTCAGCCCCTACGACGCCCTGCTCCTGCTCTCCTTCGGCGGCCCGGAAGGCCCGGACGACGTGGTCCCGTTCCTGGAGAACGTGACGCGGGGGCGCGGCATCCCCAAGGAACGCCTCAAGGAAGTCGGGCAGCACTACTTCCTCTTCGGCGGGGTCAGCCCGATCAACGACCAGAACCGCGCCCTGCTGGACGCCCTGCGCAAGGACTTCGCGGAGCACGGCCTGGATCTGCCGGTCTACTGGGGCAACCGCAACTGGGCGCCGTACCTGACGGACACGCTGCGCGAGATGGTTGCCGACGGCCGCCGTCGCATCCTCGTCCTCGCCACCAGCGCCTACGCCTCCTACTCGGGCTGCCGCCAGTACCGCGAGAACCTCGCCGACGCGCTCGCGGCTCTGCAGGCCGAGGGGCTGGAGCTGCCGAAGGTCGACAAGCTGCGGCACTACTTCAACCACCCCGGTTTCCTGGAGCCCATGATCGACGGGGTGATCCGCTCGCTCGCCGAGCTGCCCGAGGACGTACGGGACGGGGCGCACATCGCCTTCTCGACGCACTCGATCCCGACGGCCTCCGCCGACACCTCCGGGCCCGTCGAGGACCACGGCGACGGCGGGGCGTACGTCAGGCAGCACCTGGACGTGGCGCAGCTGATCGCGGACGCCGTCCGGGAGCGCACCGGCGTCGACCACCCCTGGCAGCTCGTCTACCAGTCCCGCTCCGGCGCCCCGCACATCCCCTGGCTGGAGCCCGACATCTGCGACCACCTTCAGGAGCGGCACGCGGCCGGCGTCCCGGCCATGGTGATCGCCCCCATCGGCTTCGTCTCCGACCACATGGAGGTCCTCTACGACCTCGACACGGAGGCCAGGGCCAAGGCGGAGGAACTGGGGCTGCCGATGCGCCGCTCGGCCACCGTCGGCGCCGACCCGAGGTTCGCCGCCGCGGTCCGCGAACTCGTCGTGGAGCGCGCCGCCGTCGAGCGCGGGCAGGAGGTCACCCCCTGCGCCCTGGGCGCCCTCGGGGCGAGCCACCACCTCTGCCCGGTCGGCTGCTGCCCGGCCCGCGCCCCCCGCCCAGCCGCCGCGGGCGCCGACAGCACCTACGCGTGAGGAGCCCCGTGACCGACCCCCTGCACCAGGACCTGCTCGAACTCGCCCAGGAGGCCGCCCGGCGCGCGGGCGCGCTGCTGCGGGACGGCCGCCCGGCCGACCTCGCGGTGGCCGCGACCAAGTCCAGCCCCATCGACGTCGTCACGGAGATGGACATCGCGGCCGAGAAGCTGATCACCGGCCTGATCGCCGAGCGCCGCCCGGACGACGGCATCCTCGGTGAGGAGGGCGCAGCCACGGAGGGCACGAGCGGCGTCCGCTGGGTCATCGACCCGCTCGACGGCACGGTCAACTACCTGTACGGGCTGCCCACCTGGTCCGTCTCCGTCGCCGCCGAGCAGGACGGCGAGACCGTCGTCGGAGTCGTCGCGGCCCCGATGCGCGACGAGACCTTCCACGCCGTGCGCGGCGGCGGTGCCTGGGCCACCGGCGCCTGGGACGGCGAGCGCCGGCTGGCCTGCCGCCCCGCGCCGCCCCTGGACCAGGCGCTGGTCTCCACGGGCTTCAACTACGTCCACGAGGTCCGCGCCCACCAGGCCGAGGTCGCCCAGCGGCTGATCCCGCTGCTGCGCGACATCCGGCGCGGCGGTTCGGCCGCGGTCGACCTGTGCGACCTGGCGGCCGGACGCCTCGACGGCTACTACGAGCGCGGTCTGCACGCCTGGGACCTCGCGGCGGGCGACCTGATCGCCCGGGAGGCGGGCGCGCTGACCGGTGGACGCCCCGGAGAGCGCCCGTCAGGGGATCTGGCAGTCGCGGGTACCCCGGGCGTCTTCGAGCCCCTCCAGCGCCTCCTGGAGGACTTCGGCGCCTGGCACGACTGATCCCCGAAACCGAGCCCTGGAACGACGAAGCGGGCCCCGGCGCTGGATTCGCCGGGGCCCGCTCCGTACGGCCTGATCAGACGCTCGTCGCGCCGACCTCCACACCGTGCTCGGCGGCGAGACGGCGCAGGTCGTCGAGCTCGCCCTGCTCCACCTCGACGAGGAAGTCGTCGCCCTCGTCGCGAGCCCGGGACAGATCGGACTCGGTCGCCCTTATGCGCTGCAGAAGTCCTGCGGTGAATGCGTCCATGCTGCGCCCCCTCGTCCTGGGTCGTGGGTCGTTGGCACGGGGGTGTGCCGTTCGGAAGGGACGATCACGTCTCCGGTGGATGCCCAGCGCCGCTCAGCTGGGCGGCGACGGTGCCGGACACCCACGCCCGCCCTGCGGCAAAGCGGGTTGACGCGCACCGCATGGTGGTGCGGTGCCAGCAGAGCGTGATCGTGGGATGTAAAGCCGTCCTCCCCAAGCTCCCTTCCGTGGAAACCTAACCGCGGGAGAAAATCTCTTATTCCGCGTCGGGCTCCGCCTCTCACCCGCCTTACCTCCGACTTATGGCCGAAAAGGGCAGGATGGAGGGCAACACACCAACACACCGTCGAAGACCCCTGCCCGGCTGCGCCTTGTGCGGCGCTGCGCGGGTGGACATGAGGAAGGACCAGGGACGTGCGCGTACTCGTCGTCGAGGACGAGCAACTGCTCGCCGATGCGGTGGCCACCGGACTGCGCCGGGAGGCCTTGGCCGTCGACGTCGTGTACGACGGAGCGGCCGCCCTGGAGCGCATCGGCGTCAACGACTACGACGTGGTCGTCCTCGACCGCGACCTCCCTCTCGTGCACGGCGACGACGTCTGCCGCAAGATCGTCGAGCTCGGCATGCCCACGCGCGTGCTGATGCTCACGGCCTCCGGCGACGTCAGCGACCGGGTGGAGGGCCTGGAGATCGGCGCCGACGACTATCTGCCCAAGCCGTTCGCGTTCAGTGAGCTCATCGCGCGCGTGCGCGCCCTCGGCCGGCGCACCAGCGTGCCCCTGCCGCCGGTCCTGGAGCGCGCCGGGATCAAGCTCGACCCCAACCGCCGCGAGGTCTTCCGCGACGGCAAGGAGGTCCAGCTCGCCCCCAAGGAGTTCGCCGTCCTTGAGGTGCTGATGCGCAGCGAGGGAGCCGTCGTCTCGGCCGAGCAGCTGCTGGAGAAGGCCTGGGACGAGAACACCGACCCGTTCACGAACGTCGTCCGCGTGACGGTCATGACCCTGCGCCGCAAGCTCGGCGAGCCGCCCGTGATCGTCACCGTCCCCGGCTCCGGCTACCGGATCTGATCGACCGTGGCCACCACTCCCGCGCCTCCCAAGGCGCCCCCGAAGCCCACCTGGGACCCCAGGCGGCCCGCGCCGCCGCTCCCCTGGCTGCGCCCGACCATCCGCATAAGGCTCACGCTGCTCTACGGCGGCATGTTCCTGATCGCCGGCATCCTGCTGCTGTCGATCATCTACCTGCTGGCCGCGGAGGCGCTGAACGTGGGCAGCGAGCTGCCGTTCAAGATCGTCGAGGGCAAGGTCACCAGCGACATCTGCAACCTGCCCGACCAGGCCTCGCCCAGCGAGTTCAACAACGCCATGAACCACTGCGTCAACGAGCAGCGCCAGAGCGCCCTGGACAACCTGCTCAGCCGCTCGCTGCTGGCGCTGCTCGGTCTGGCGGTCATCGCCTTCGCCTTCGGCTACGCCATGGCCGGTCGGGTCCTGTCGCCGCTGGGCCGGATCACCCGCACCGCCCGCGCGGTGGCGGGCTCCGACCTGTCCCGCCGGATCGAGCTGGACGGCCCGGACGACGAGCTGAAGGAGCTGGCGGACACCTTCGACGACATGCTGGAGCGGCTGCAGCGCGCCTTCACCGCCCAGCAGCGCTTCGTCGGCAACGCCTCGCACGAGCTGAGAACACCGCTGGCGATCAACCGCACGCTCCTCGAGGTGCACCTGTCCGACCCGGGCGCACCGGTGGAACTCCAGCAACTCGGCAAGACGCTGCTGGCCACCAACGAGCGCAGCGAGCAACTCGTCGAGGGCCTGCTGCTGCTCGCCCGCAGCGACAACCAGGTCGTCGAGCGGGGGCCGGTGGACCTCGCCGAGGTCGCCTCGCAGGCCATCGACCAGGTGCACGGCGAGGCCGAGGCCAAGGGCGTGCAGATCCGCGGCGAGCAGAAGCCCGCGGTCGTCCAGGGCAACGGCGTGCTGCTGGAGCGGATCGCGCTCAACCTGGTGCAGAACGCCGTGCGCTACAACGTGACCGAGGGCGGCTGGGTCGAGGTCACCACCGACGTCCAGCACGGCCAGGCGGTCCTGGTCGTCTCCAACACCGGGCCGGTCGTACCGGCGTACGAGATCGACAACCTCTTCGAGCCGTTCCGGCGGCTGCGGACGGAGCGCACGGGCAGCGACAAGGGCGTCGGACTCGGTCTGTCCATCGTCCGGTCGGTGGCCCGGGCGCACGGCGGGCACATCTACGCCCAGCCGCGCGAAGGGGGTGGGCTCGTGATGCGAGTCACGCTGCCCATCTGAGATCATGTCGCCGATCAATTCGGCGACACACGGGGATGTTCGCTTTGCGCTGAATTTTCGAGATCGCACCGCGAGTGCCCCGTGTGTGATCGATCACAGGGGCGCCTTTCTGGCCATCTACTCTCCGTGATCATGCACCCTGTCGGAAAGCCGGGAAAATCCCGGTTTTCGGGGGTCTTGATCACGGGAAGTACACGGTGAGACGCCTTTGTAGTGCGGCATTCGGACCGTGTACGGTCCCCATCGCCATCCAAGCCGATCACTCGTGAGGAGTCCGGTTGGGTGTCGATTGAGTAACAGACCTTGATGTGAGGCAAAATCTCCGCCTCAGGTCGGGCACAAGTCCGGCCTCTCACGCGTTACGTGCGCTGGAGACACCGCAGACACCCAGAGGGGGAGAGCGACATGGCAACCGATTACGACACTCCACGCAAGACCGACGACGACGTTGACTCGGACAGCCTCGAAGAGCTGAAGGCTCGGAGGAACGACAAGTCGGCCTCCGCAGTGGACGTCGACGAGTTCGAGGCCGCCGAAGGCCTCGAGCTGCCCGGCGCCGATCTCTCGAACGAGGAGCTGGCAGTCCGAGTGCTCCCGAAGCAGCAGGACGAGTTCACCTGCATGAGCTGCTTCCTGGTGCACCACCGCAGCCAGCTGGCCCGGGAGAAGAACGGTCAGCCGATCTGCCGCGACTGCGACTGAGGGCGGGTCGGCCGTGACTGGCTCGACCCCTCCCTGGAAGCGCCGCTTCTCCAAGCGGAAGGCGGACGAAGGGCCGATCGACGGCCCGCAGCACGACGCGCGTGACGACGAGCGAGGCTCAACCGGTACGGGGACGGCCTCGCTCGAACCGGCAGCGGACCGGGGTGACCTCCCGGCCTCCGTGGACGTCCCCGCACCCGTCACCCGACGACGGGCGGGGGCGATCCGGGAGCGGGCCTGGGAAGGCGCCCGCAAAGGCGGCGAACGGGCCCGTGCGGGGCTCGCGCACCTCGCCGACCGGATCATCGAACTGGCCCCGCGCGTCCCCGTGCGGGACCTGGCGACCCTGCGCCGGCAGTTCCCGGGCCTCGGGCCGGAAGAGCTCGCGGACAAGCTCGTCGCGGGCGCGGCGAAGGCGACGGCGACGGTCGGAGCGGGCATCGGCGCCGCGGCGATGCTTCCCGTGCCGCCCGCGATGCCCACGGAACTGGCCGCCGAGATCACCGGCGTCGCGGCGATCGAGCTGAAGCTGATCGCCGAGCTCCACGAGGTCTACGGCGTACGGCCGCCCGGCAGCCTCAAGCAGCGCAGCACGGCGTACCTCGACGCCTGGTCGGGGGAGCGCGGGATCGACGCGACCAAGCCCTCGACCCTGAGCATGGCGCTGAACAGCCGCATGAAGCGCGACCTGCGGCAGCGGATCATGAAGCGGATGGTCCGCAGCATGCCGAACCTGGTGCCGTTCCTGGTGGGCGCCGCCGTCGGGGCGGCCATGAACCGCAGCGAGACGAGAAAGCTCGCCGCCCGGATCCGCGAGGACCTGCGCAAGATCCAGGTGCCCTGGGAGGCCCTGGAGTCACTCCCCGCCCTGGAACGTCCGGCGGACGCCCTGGAGATGGGCGAGATCACCCACGATCCGCTGGGCCGCCTCGACGAGAGACACGACCAGCGCGAGGACGGACGCTGAGGCGGTGCGTGTGCGCGCCGTCGGTCTGCCGTCAGCGGCCGGATGAACCCCCGCGCAAGTGTGCTACGCCTGCTTCGCAGCCCTCAGAGCCTCCGCCAGGCGCTCCGGCTCGCGCGTGGACAGGTACAGGTACGGAGTCGGGTCCTCCGGGTCCGTGACCTCCACGCGCAGGGCGGTGGGGATGTAGGCGCGCAGCAGCATGAAGGCGCGCGGGTCGGCCTTGTGGGTGCGCCAGGCACGGGTTTCCTCCGCGTCCAGGACCTCCGCCTCGCCCAGGGCCGCCACCGGGATCTTCGCCTCGCCCGCGATCAGGGCGTCGCCCACCACACGGATGCGGACCGAGCCGTACGAACTGGCGGCGACGGCCGCGACCGCCGTGCCGCCGGCCAGGCCGCCGAGCATCGGCAGCGTGCCGAACGGGAGCAGGACCAGGGCCATGGAGACCCCGACCAGGAACGAGATCAGCCACCAGGACCGGGGAGCGGTCAGGCGTTCTTCGTACGGGGCGGCGGAGAGCTGCATGGAGCCAAGCTTGACACGGTGTCCGGAAGGGGCCGACGCGCGGGTAAGGTCTCCGGCTGTGAGTCGTACTTCCACTGCTCTTCAGCCTCCGGACGACGCCGTGCGACCGGTGCGGCATCCGGACGCTCCGGCGCCCGGTGAGCCCCTCGGCGCGCACTACGGCCAGTGTTTCGGCTGTGGCGGCGACCAGCCGCACGGGCTGCACCTGGAGGCCCGGGCCGGCGAAGGCGTGTCACTCACCGCCGAGTTCACCGTGCAGCCCGCCCACCAGGGCGCCCCGGGCCTCGCCCACGGCGGTGTGCTCACCTCCGCCCTGGACGAGACCCTCGGCTCGCTGAACTGGCTGCTGCGCACGATCGCCGTGACCGGACGGCTGGAGACCGACTTCGTGCGGCCCGTGCCCGTCGGCACCACGCTGTATCTGGAGGCGGAGGTGACGGCGGTGGCCGGGCGGAAGATCTACTCGACCGCCACCGGACGGGTCGGCGGTCCCGACGGGCCCGTCGCCGTCCGCGCCGACGCGCTCTTCATCGAGGTCAAGGTCGACCACTTCGTCGACCACGGCCGCCAGGAGGAGATCCGGGCGGCCATGAACGACCCGGACCAGGTCCGGCGTACCCGCGCCTTCGAGGTGAACCCATGACCTTCACGAGCCCTGTGAGCCGTCAACCGGTGGACGTGCTGATCCGGCGCGTCGATCCGGACGTACCGCTTCCGTCGTATGCGCACCCCGGGGACGCGGGAGCCGATCTGCGGACCACCGAGGCGTGCCGACTGGCGCCGGGCGAGCGGGCCGTGCTGCCCACGGGTGTGTCTGTGGCGCTGCCGGAGGGGTACGCGGCCTTCGTGCACCCCCGGTCCGGCCTGGCCGCCCGCTGCGGCGTCGCCCTGGTGAATGCCCCGGGGACGGTTGATGCCGGGTACCGTGGGGAGATCAAGGTGATCGTGGTGAATCTCGACCCGCGCGAGGCCGTGCGGTTCGAGCGCTTCGACCGGATTGCCCAACTGGTCGTCCAGCAGGTCGAGAGGGTCCGCTTCCAGGAGGTGGCGGAGCTTCCCGGCTCCGCGCGGGCCGAGGGGGGCTTCGGGTCCACCGGAGGACACGCCGCGGTGGACGGGACGAGCGACACAAGCGGTCAGGCCGCCCTGGGCGGTCAGGCGGGTGGGAATCGATACGCTTCGGTCGTATCCGACCGGGAAGGACAGTGACGTGTTCGGACGTCGCAAGAAGAGGGATGCCGCCGAGGACGCGGCCGGCGAGGCCGAGCAGGTCGTCGACGGTGTCGACAGTGAGGCGGGCGGCGAGAGCGAGCGCCTGAGGCTCGAACCGGCGCCGCGGCCGAACGGGCCCTGGGACAGCTCCGAGGTCCGCGACCCGGGCGAGGGCCGGGTCGACCTGGGTGGTCTGTTCGTGCCCGGCGTCGACGGCATGGAGCTGCGGGTCGAGGTCGCGGGTGACGCGATCGTGGCGGCGACGGTCGTGCTGCGGGACAGCGCCATCCAGCTGCAGGGCTTCGCCGCGCCCAAGCGTGAGGGCATCTGGGGCGAGGTGCGCGAGGAGATCGGCTCGGGCATCACCCAGCAGGGCGGCATCGTCGACGAGGTCGAAGGGCCGCTGGGCTGGGAGCTGCGAGCCCAGGTGCCGGTGCAGCTGCCGGACGGCACCGGCGGCTTCCAGGTCGTGCGGTTCGTCGGTGTGGACGGCCCCCGCTGGTTCCTGCGCGGGGTCATCTCGGGCCAGGGCGCGGTGCAGCCGCAGGCCGCCGGACTGCTGGAGCAGATCTTCCGGGACACCGTCGTGGTCCGCGGTGAGGGCCCCATGGCGCCGCGCGACCCGATCGTCCTGAAGCTGCCCGACGACGCCCAGATGGTTCCCGAGGGCGTCCAGCAGGAGGAGGGCTCCCGTTTCGCCGGCGGAATGGGCCAGCTCCAGCGCGGACCGGAGATCACCGAGGTTCGCTGAGCGTCGCAGAGACAGCAGGGCCGCACTCCCCAGGGGGTGTGGCCCTTTCTCGTGCGTGGAGCCTTGACGGGTTATTGGTCTGTACCTACCGTCTCCGTCCAACGCGTCTGTTCATAAAGGCGCTTCACGTTCACATACGAGAACGGAAGGCCCCCGCGTATGCGCAGAACCGGAATCTTGGCGGCCGCGGCCGCCCTCGTCGCCGGCGTGCTCGCCTGGCCCGCCGACGCCGCTCCCAGCGCCCCCGGCACCTTCGTCCACCCCGGAGTCACCGTCTCCAAGGGCCAGCTGGACTTCACCCGCTCCAAGGTCAACGCCGGCGCCCAGCCCTGGAAGAGCGCCTTCGACCGGATGATGGCGAGCACGTACGCCGACCTGAACCGCACGCCCAGGCCCCGGGCGGTCGTCGAGTGCGGTTCGTACTCCAACCCCGACAACGGCTGCACCGACGAACGCGAGGACGCGATCGCCGCCTACACCCAGGCCCTCGCCTGGTACGTCACCCGCGACGAACGGCACGCGCGCAAGGCGATCGAGCTGATGGACGCCTGGTCCGCCGTGATCCGCGACCACACCAACAGCAACGCGCCCCTGCAGACCGGCTGGGCCGGTTCCTCCTGGCCCAAGGCCGCCGAGATCATCAAGTACACGTACACCGGCACCTGGACCGACTCCGGCCGCTTCGCCACCATGCTCCGCACCGTGTACCTGCCCGAGGTGATCAACGGCTCGAACTCCAACGGCAACTGGGAGCTGTCGATGATGGAGGCCGCCGTCGGCATCTCCGTCTTCCTGGAGGACAAGGCGTCGTACGACAAGGCCATGGCGAAGTTCCGCACGCGCACGGCCGCCTACGTCTACCTGGCCTCCGACGGCGACCTGCCGAAGACCGTGCCGAGCCAGAACCTCAACACCCGGGAGAAGATCGTCAAGTACTGGCAGGGCCAGTCGACCTTCGTCGACGGCCTCAGCCAGGAGACCTGCCGGGACTTCACGCACACCGGGTACGGCCTCTCCGCCATCTCGCACGTCGCCGAGACCAGCCGGATCCAGGGGCAGGACCTCTACGGAACCGATGTCGGCGAGCGGCTGCGGCACGGGCTCGGCTTCCACGCCAAGTACCAGCTCGGTACCGCCGCCCCCGGCTGGCTGTGCGGCGGCTCGCTGAAGCCGGGGCTCGGGCCGATACCCGAGGTCGGCCACAACGCCCTGGCCAACCGTCTCGGACACGCCATGACCAACACCGAGACGCTGACCCTGCGCGGCCGTCCCGCAGGCAGCAACAACCTCTTTGTCGCCTGGGAGACCCTCACCCACGGCGACAACCCCGCGTGAGGCTCTGAACGGCCGGGCGCGTCAGGGTTCCGTCAAGGACGGTCCCGCCGACGCGCCCGGCACCAGTGTGCCGCTCTTCCCGGCCGTAAGCTCGACGCTGCGCAGGCAGCGGACCGGAAGACAATGGGGCCATGGCACGCGGCAACCTTCGGATCTACCTCGGTGCGGCACCGGGCGTCGGCAAGACGTACGCGATGCTGTCCGAGGCGCACCGCCGCGTCGAGCGGGGCACCGACTGCGTGGTCGCCTTCGTCGAGCACCACGGCAGGCCCCGCACCGAGCTGATGCTGCACGGGCTGGAGCAGGTGCCGCGCAGGGAGCTGGAGTACCGGGGCGGCGTCTTCCCGGAGATGGACCTCGACGCCGTCCTCGCCCGCCGCCCGCAGGTCGCCCTGGTGGACGAACTCGCACACACGAACGTCCCCGGCTCCCGCAACGCCAAGCGCTGGCAGGACGTGGAGGAACTGCTCGCGGCAGGCATCGACGTCGTCTCGACCGTCAACATCCAGCACCTGGAGTCCCTCGGCGACGTCGTCGAGTCGATCACCGGTGTGCGGCAGCAGGAGACCGTGCCGGACGAGGTCGTACGGCGGGCCGGCCAGGTCGAGCTGGTCGACATGTCGCCCGAGGCGCTGCGGCGGCGGATGGCGCACGGCAACATCCACACACCCGACAAGGTCGACGCGGCCCTGTCGAACTACTTCCGCCCCGGCAACCTGACCGCCCTGCGCGAGCTGGCGCTGCTCTGGGTGGCCGACCGGGTCGACGCCCACCTCACCCAGTACCGCAGCGACCACCGGGTGTCGCGGATCTGGGGCTCGCGCGAGCGGATCGTGGTCGGCCTGACCGGCGGGCCCGAGGGCCGGACGCTCATCCGCCGGGCGGCGCGGCTGGCCGAGAAGGGCGCCGGCGGCGAGGTACTCGCCGTCTACATAGCCCGCAGCGACGGGCTGACCTCGGCCTCGCCCAAGGAACTGGCGATGCAGCGGACCCTCGTCGAGGACCTCGGCGGAACGTTCCATCACGTGGTCGGCGACGACATACCGGCCGCGCTGCTCGCCTTCGCCCGCGGGGTGAACGCCACGCAGATCGTCCTGGGCTCCTCGCGCCGCAAGACCTGGCAGTACGTCTTCGGACCCGGTGTCGGCGCGACCGTCGCCCGGGAGTCCGGGTCCGACCTCGACGTGCACATCGTCACCCACGACGAGGTCGCCAAGGGCCGCGGACTGCCGGTGGCCCGGGCGCGCGCTCGG